>QHVI01000024.1 GCA_003223515.1 Candidatus Angelobacter sp. Gp1-AA117 | reverse complement strand
TAGCGGCTACTCGAGAGACTGAAAGCAAAATGAAGCATACCTACCAATTCGCCATCATGTTACTGCTGGCCAGTGCGGCCGTGGTGGCGCAGGAATCCACTCCGCGTGTGTACCGCTCCGGCTATGAATGGATTGAAGAAAGTACCGGCTCGCTGGCTGCGGCCAAATCACTTCGGGTAAAGACATCAAGCGGAGCCATTCAGGTTCAGGGCAACCAGCAGAATGGCGTCACGTATACGGTACGCAAGCACGTACGGGCTTCATCAGAGGAAGGGGCACGCCGCGAATTTGGCCGGCTGCGGATCTATGCCTCTAATTCTGCTGAAGGCGGCATCATCCGTGGCGAGCGAGAGAATTATGTTCGCGGCTCTATTGATTTTGACATCCAGCTTCCCCGCCAGATCTCTTTTGTAAGACTCGAAACAGGCAGCGGTCATCTGCTCGCCCGCAACATAACCGGAAAAGTTGAGGCGCTAACCGGCGGCAGCGCAATTCAACTGGATGAGATCGGCGGCGACGTGCATGCCCGCAGCGGCGGCGGTGACATTGAGATAGGCAAAGCCGGGGGTGATGTTCGCGTGGAAACCGGCGGCGGTGGTATTCACATCGGCTCTGCGGGCGGCAAGGTAGTCGCGATATCTGGTGGCGGGGAGCTGAGCGTCGGCAGCGCCCAGGCAATGATTCTGCAGACGGGTGCAGGTGCAATCCATGTGAATAAATGCACGGGTGAAGTAACCGCTTCTACCGGCGGAGGCAGTGTAGACCTGAGTGAGGTCGGGCATGCCCGCGTCAGCAGCGGCGGCGGTTCTATCAGAGCCATTCGTATTGCTGGTGGATTGCGTGTCGAAACCGGCAGCGGACCGATTGTGGTTGATCTTGCTGCCACTCGCGGCTCGTTTACCGAATCGCGCCTGGAAACGGCTGCGGGCGACATTGTCGTGTACATTCCCGACGATCTTGGAATCACAATCCGCGCGGCTGTGGAGCTTGCCAACGGTGAGGGAATTGACAGCAAAGATTTTCCGGGTTTGCAGGTTTCGCACAGCAGCCAGCAACTTGGTCCGCGTGAGAGCTGGGCGGAAGGCAGCCTGAATGGTGGAGGACCATTGCTTCACGTACACACCACCACGGGAACGATTACCTTCAAGCACAGAGAAAAAACCAATGCCAGCCGCTAACGCTGTTGCTAACTCTTTATGATATTGGATGATATTGGGCTGCATCGGATATATGCGCAAGCTTTGACTTACGGGAAGGTTTTCCAAAGCACTAACTGCCGGTGGCCGGCAGCTAATCTGCTTCCAAATTAATACCCATCGCGTCTAAGCGAACAACAGGGAAGCGATATTGAAAACAGGGAGTAAGAACAATGATTCAGAAATTCTTGATCGCGCTGCTGCTGACCGGTTCGGTATTGGCCTTCGCGGGTCAGCCAGAACCTCAGGTTCACGGTAACTCGAATGTCCTTCTGTATGCGGGTGGACGCTCGTATCTTGGCATTGACGTCCGCGATGTTTCCTCAGACCGCGTCAGCGCGCTCAAACTGAAGGAAGAGCGCGGCGTGGAGATCGTGATGGTGGATCAGGATGCGCCTGCGGGCAAAGCCGGCCTCAAGGACCATGATGTCATCCTGGATTACAACGGCACCCGCATTGAAGGTGAAGAGCAGTTGCGGCGGTTAATTCGTGAGACGCCTCCCGGCAGAAACATAACATTAGGCATCAGCCGCGACGGCAGTCCTATGCAGATTCACGTGCAGGTCGGCGACCGCGGCAAGGTGCAAGCCAACAGCTTTGCCCGCATCAACCCCCGCGACCATGTGCTGGAAATCATGCCGCCGGAAATGCCGGATCTGCACGATCTGCCTCAGATATTCAACACTTACGCGCCTTCGCTGGGCATGCAGATTGATAATGTAGGCCAGCAGCTTGGTGAGTTCTTCGGAGTGAAGAATGGAGAGGGTGTGCTGGTTAAGTCAGTGGAGAAAGGCAGCGCAGCGGAGAAGGCCGGAATCAAAGCCGGCGATGTGATTGTGCGCGCCGATAATGAGAAGATCTCCGATCGCACCGACCTGCGCCGCATCCTTCGTTCTCACCGGGAAGCTGGCAAGATTACACTCGGCATCGTCCGCGATAAACGCGAGCAAAACGTGACCGTTGACGTGCCGGAAGCACGGCGGCCCCGTGACAATGGATTTCAGTTTGCTTTCCCTGATATAGAGACTATCAACGATCTGCGCTCCACGCTGGATTCTGAGATCCAAACCGAGCTGCGCCAGTTGCAGCCGCAGTTGCGCAAAATCCAGGCTGAACTCAAACCTGAATTACAAAAGACCCTGCGCAATACGCAATCGCAGATGCAGCAGTTGCGCAAGCAACTGGAGCAGGAGATGAAAATTTTGAACAAACAGATGAACCAGAAATGGATTTAGTTCTCCTTCATGCCTCTCCGAGCGTGGCCCCGGCCACGCTCGATTTTTGAAAACCGTATTTATGAGGATCATCAGCCAGAGGCACTTGCGCCTTGGCTGCACTGTGGCAGCGCACTATTATTCGCAGCGCAAGGCGACGTTGGGATTTACCTTGGTGGCGCGGCGGGCAGGGACATACGTCGCCAGAACTGCGGCAAGAGCAATAATGGCGATCACGATTGTATAAATCAGAGGATCAAGCGGGCTGACTTCATAGAGCAGGCTGGCGAGATATCTGGTTAATGCCATTGCGCCTGCAAGCCCCAGAATCAATCCGAGAAGCGTCAAGGAAGCGCCGTGCCCCACGATCATCTTCAGGATGTTGGGCCGGTCTGCACCCAGGGCCATACGGACGCCGATCTCACGGGTACGCTGCACCACGGCATAAGAGATCACACTGTAAATGCCCACCAGTCCCAGAACCAGGGCAAGGATGGAGAACATCATAAACAGCAATGTAGTGGAGCGTGGACGGGCAATCGATCTTGATATCAGTTGCCGCATGGTACGCCAGTTTGAAACTGGAACAATGGAATTCACCTGAGAAACCGCGGATGTAATCTCACGCTTAAGAACTGGAATTTCACCGTCAGCCCGCACTACCACGTCCAGGAAAAAGGGAAGCTGTCCTAATCCCTGCTGCGAGGAGTAATAGATATCGCCGTGTGCATTGGGATTAAAGGCAACCGGAGTGGCGGAGTAGTGCTGCACGTCTTCAACTACGCCTATAACGGTGTTCCACCCCTTGGAACTCGTTGAACGCACGCGTTTGCCGATGGGGTCCGCACCCGGCCAGAGTCTCTCGGCCATGGTCCTGCTGATCAGCACAACTCCCGGCGCTTTTTGTTGGTCCGCATCAGTGAAATCGCGTCCTCGCAGCAGTGGAATGCCCATGGTCTGGAAATAACCCGGGCTTACGATGAACAGCCATCCGGAATACGGAGCAGTGGTGGTTTCAGGCCGGTCCTGAGCGACAACAGAGGCCCCGAAGAAGTTTTCCAGGGGGAAGGCATCACTGAGGGCTGCGCTTTTTACACCGGGAAGCTCGCGTATCCGTTGCAACACCTGACGGAAAAAAGTTCCGCATTGATCTGTCTGCCTGTAATAGGTCCATGATGGAGTAACCCTGGCCATCACAAGCTGATCTTCCTGCTGCACGCCGGTGTTCATATTGTTCAGCAGCCACAGGCTTTTGATCAGCAGTCCTGCACCGCTCACCAGGATCATTGCCATGGCAATCTCCGCCACCACCAGCGCTGAAGTAATCCGGCTGCGGCGGCTGCCTGCTCCGGACCCCTGGCTGGTTGACCGCAGCGTCTGCTCAAGATCAGGACGTGAAGCTTGCAGCGCCGGAGCCAGCCCAAATACCAGGCCTACGGCGAATGAAAGCATGGTGGCATAGGCCAGCACATGCCAGTCGATGGAGACCTCAGCGAGCCGGGGAGTGTCCTCAGGCATTATTTTCTTGAGGAGTCCGAGGCTCACGAGTCCCAGCGCCGAACCCACCGCTCCTCCCATTACCCCCAGAATTACACTCTCGGTGAGCAGTTGGAGCATGATCCGGAAACGCCCAGCTCCCAGCGCAGCGCGTACTGCGATTTCTTTCTGCCGGGTGGCGCCGCGGGCCAGCAGCAGGTTGGCCACATTCACGCAGGCGACCAGCAGAATCAGGAAGACCGCCCCAAAAAGCACCAGGAGTGTAGTGCGCGCCTTGGAAACGCTGAATTCCTGCAAGGGCGCCACATCGGCGCCTTCGCCGTATCCGGCAGGCAGGACAAAAGGAACCAGCTTCAGTATTTCCGGGAATACCAACCTGAACTCGGAGCTTGCCTGGGCAATGGTATTGCCCGGCCTGAGACGGCCGATTACGTTATAGCCCCAGCCCCAATACATGGTGTCGCCGGGTTCGAAATCAATTAGCGCCCATATCTGGGTCGTATAAGGATAGTTGAAGCCCGGTGGCATTACGCCAATGACCTCGAAAGGCTTCTCATCCAGGATGATATGCCTGCCGAGAATCCTGGGATCGCCCGCAAACTGGTTTTGCCACAGGCTATGGCTGATGATGGCGTGCCTGCCGGTCTTATCTTCAGGAATGAAGTCCCTGCCCAGCATGGGCTTGACCTGCAGTACTGAAAAAAGATTGGTGGAGATGCCGTCTGCAACCACCCGGCTGGCCTCGCCGTTCAAAGTAAGGTTGAATCCCGACTCGTGGGCGTAAGTGGCAGCCTCGAAACTGCGCAACCGCTCATGCAAAGAGACGAAGCCTCCGTAGGGCAGGCTTCGGTCCCAGATTTTTACAAGCTCCTCAGAGTGAGGAAACCCCAGGGGACGCAGAAGGATGGCATTTACAAGGCTGAAAATCGCGGTATTGACGCCGATTCCAAGGGCCAGAGTGAGCACCACAACAGTGCTGAAAGCGGGATGCTGGATGATGGTCCGGAAGGCGAAGCGGACATCATGCAAAAAATTCCCCAAGAGGTTAGCGGCACCCATCGAAGTAATTATTCCTGAAAACGGCACAATACTACAAGATTGCTCTGCCGGATATATCAGGTGAAGAAATTACTGATTCTGGAAATGCAGTACCTAAGGCTCCCCCCCGGCAAAGGAACCTAAAGTACACGAAGGAGTGTTTTAATGCAATCGGCAAAAAAGGCTATTCCATCTTCAGACATGCGGCACAATACACCTTATCTTAGTGAGCAAAGATTGGCCGGTTGTCCTGAATTTGCACCCTTCCCGGGGCTTTGCTGATTACCAAAGGACATCCACCCCATTCATCAGAAGGTCTTTTCTGAATCCAGAATAATGGTTACCGGGCCGCTGTTGACTAGTTCCACATCCATCATGGCCTGAAACTGGCCGGTTGCACAGCGCAGACCGGCAGCACGTATTTTCTCCACAAAGTATTCGTAAAGTTTACGTGCCTCTTCCGGGCGGGCAGCGGCGTCGAAAGAGGGCCGTTTGCCCCGGCGGACATCTCCATACAGGGTGAATTGCGAAACCACCAGCAGTTCGCCGTGCTTGTCCTGTACGGAGAGGTTCATCTTCTCCTGATCGTCTTCAAAAATACGCAGTCCGATAATCTTTTCGGCGAGGTAGTCGGCGGCCGCCTCGGTATCGCTCCTGGCAATGCCCAGAAGCACCAGCAGGCCCGGACCAATCTGTCCTACAGTGTTGCTATCAACACTTACCCGGCAACGTCTAACTCTCTGCACGACGGCGCGCATAGGGGGAATATACACTCAACGATCAGCACTGAGCCTCTGAAACTGTTGGGTAAATAGGTAATTTGGTAAATGAGCCAATGTATCTTGAACCACGATCTTGTTTGCTCTGTTTATCTTCCTTTGCGCTCTGCGGGTGAATCAAAGAGTGCGCCTGCTCGCGTAAGACTCAAGGCGGAGAACAATCAGGGGCTGAGTGCTGACTGCTAAGTGCTGATTGAATGCTTGCTTTCCAAATCCCGCACTCTTAGAATCGCGAGTTTCCCAACCCTATAAGGAGATTTACTCATGGTGCGTCACTATCGTGTCTATTGGGTGGCGTTGCTGGTGCTGTTGCTGGGCGTTTTTGTATTGAGCCAGCAACAGAACCCTTCCCAGCAGCCTTCGCCATCCTCACAAAATCCTGCCAGCCCGGAAGCTCCCACGCCCGGCGCTGAAAGCAAGTCGCAGGAAAAGCAGGAGAACGCTACTCCCAACGAAAAGCCTGTGCAGCAACCCCCGGCCATCCACAATGATGTGGTCATCAAAGGGGGCATGCTGCTCACCGTGACTCACGGGCGCATTGAAAACGGCAGCATCTACATTCACAACGGCAAAATTGCGGCGATTGGCGCCAATGTGCAGGCTCCCGCTAACGCCACCGTGATCGACGCAACCGGCAAATGGGTGATGCCCGGCATCATCGATTCACACTCTCACATTGCCCTCGATGACGATGTGAATGAGGCCACCAGCCCGGTGACGCCGCACATGATGATGAAAGACGCCTTTGATTACAACGACAAGATGATCTACCGCGCGCTGGCCGGAGGGGTCACCACTTCGCTGCTGCTGCATGGCTCGGCCAACATGATCGGCGGACAGGCCATCGTGATCAAGCACAAGTACGGCCTAGGCCGCGACGAATTGCTCTTCCCCGGCGCGCCGCAATCCATCAAGTTTGCCAGCGGTGAAAACCCCAAGCGCGTTTATGGATCACGCAACCAGCTTCCCTCGACCCGCATGGGAAACTTCGCAGTGATGCGCCAGGCATTCCTCGATGCGCGCGAATACATGCGCGACTGGGACGACTATGACGCCAAGGCGAAAAAAGGCGATAAGGATGCGCGTCCGCCCAAAAAAGACCTGAAGCTGGAGGCGCTCGCCGATATCCTGCGTGGCAAGCTGCTGGTGCAGATCCACTGCTATCGCGCCGATGAGTTCCTTACCGAGATGGCGCTGGCCAAAGAATTCGGCTATAAGGTGCGCGCCTTCCACCACGCGGTTGAGGCCTACAAAGTGGCTGATAAGATCGCCGCCAATGGCGTGGCCATTGCCACTTGGCCTGACTGGTGGGGCTTCAAATATGAAGCCTGGGACGGCATTCCCTGGAACGCGGTCATCTCCATGCACAAAGGCGTGCGCGTGGCGCTCAAGAGTGATTCTGAAGACGTAACCCGCCGCCTGAACCAGGAAGCAGGAAAGATCATCCACTACGGCAACGTCAGCGAGGAAGACGCGCTCAAGATGATCACGCTGAACCCTGCCTGGATCATCGGCGTAGATGATCGTGTAGGCTCGCTGGATGTAGGCAAAGACGCCGATATCGCCATCTGGAACAGCTATCCTCTCTCCAGCGTTGCGCTGGTGGATAAAGTTCTCATCGATGGCGATCTCTTCTTTGACCGCTCGCTTCCCGGACTGGGTATGCCCCACTATAAGGAGGGCCAGTAATCATGCTGAAGAAACTTCTTATTGTTTTTGCGCTCGTAGCCGTGGCTGCGGCCCAGCAGCCGAATAAGTCCAAAGCTGCTGCTGCGCCTGCTCCCGGCAACAGCGGAACGATCGTGCTCAAGGGCGGCAAGCTGCTGACCATCACCCATGGCGTGATCGACAATGGTGTGATCGTGATGGAGAACGGCAAGATCACTGCCGTAGGCGGGGCTTCGACCGCAATCCCGCATAACGCCAAAGTGGTCGATGTCACAGGTATGACTGTTTATCCGGGCCTGATCGATTCTGAAACGCACCTTGGCCTGGTGGAGATAGAAGCCGACCGGATGACCGTAGACACGGTCGAGACCAGCGACGAGATCATGCCGCACATGCATGTCTATGACGCATTTCATGCCGAATCTGCGCTGATTCCTGTCACCCGCATCAACGGCATCACCAATGCGATTGTTGCTCCGGCCGCGCAGGATACTCTGCCCGGACAGGATTCCTTCATCGAACTGGCCGGGGCCTCTGCCCAGGAAATGCTGATGGTGCGCGACATTGCCATGCCGCTCAATTTCACCGGAAAGCAGCGCCGTAATGAGAGCTTCCAGAATTCCAAGTTCCCATCCACGCGTATGGGCATGGCGGCGCAATTGCGCCAGGCCTTTATCGATGCCCAGGACTACGATCAGAAGCTGCAGGCTTATGAGAAGAAAAAGTCCAGTGGCAGCAGCGGCGGCAATGGTGACGACAAGGATAAAGATAAAGATAAAGACAAAGACAAAGGGCCGGGCAATCCGCCCAAGCGCGACCTCAAGCTAGAGGCGCTGCTGCCCTACCTGCATGGAGAGCGTCCGGTGGTGCTCGCCGCCGAGGAACCCAACGATCTTCAGACGGCGCTGGGACTCGCCCGCGAGTTTCACCTCAAAGTGATTCTGAATCACGTGACCCACTCATCCAGCCTGCTGAATATGATTGCCGCAACCGGTTTGCCGGTGATCGTGGGCCCCATCTATGAGCAGCCCAAAGAGTCTGAACGCTATGATGCGGTCTTCAAGCTGCCGGCGGAGTTGGCGAAGCGCGGAATCAAGATCGCCTTCGCTTCCTACGATACCCACAACGCCCGCAATCTGCCTTATGTCGCCGGATATGCTGTAGCTTTCGGCCTGCCTTATGACGACGCGTTGAAAGCCCTGACCATCAACCCCGCACAGATGTGGGGCGTGGATAAAGAACTGGGATCGCTCGACGTGGGCAAGCGCGCCAACATAGTGGTGGCCAATGGCGATCCGCTGGATGTAAGAACCGACGTGAAGCACGTTTTCATCAACGGGCAGGAGATTCCCCTGGTCAGCAAGCAAACCCAGTTGCGCGACCAGTACTGGAAGTAATTCTCTTTTGCATGAAAGGGCGTTACCGCAACCGGGAACGCCCTTTGTTTTACTCGGTTTTCAATTTACCCAATTACCAATTTACTCATTTACCAAATCTGTATTACTGATTCAGCATCGTCTTATCCACATGACCCAAGTTCCAGGTGCGACCCAGTCCGCTGCTTCCGTACTGCACGGAGATGGGATCGCCCTGCTGCAATGAGGCGAACTGATCCGGCGTCAACGTGAACACCACCTGGCTGGTTGAGCCATCATCGCTAAACCTGCTGATACCAAACTGCTGGTTGCCGATCTGCAGAGTGAGCACCTGTCCCGTGGGCAGGAATGGCCGATTGCTGGTCAGGGTAATGTCAATACCCGCTGCATTGCCAAGTGCGGGCGAAGCTGCAACCGACTTCATCGTCTTGACCGTGTTCTGGTCAGGCGTGTTGTCGGTTTGCAGAGCAGTATCGTCCGTAGGCAGTGGCTGGCCGGCGATCAAAGAGGATGAGCCGGTCACGCCGCTGACTTTGGATGCGCGAATGTTGGCGATGAAGATCTGATCGGTGTTGGTATCGTCAAAGGTAAAGCGCACGCCTGTAACCCTGGTGAGGTCGGCGCCGGTAAAGGCGCTGAGCGGGATGCGCGCGGTCAGGAACATGGGGTGCGGCATTGTGCCTGAGAATTCGACCAGAGAACCTACCGGGCCGGTCAGCGAAACATAATCCTGCGCCTGCACGGAGCCGGACTTGCTGCCGCTTCCGGTGATCAACTGCATGGAGAAGTTGGTAGAGGTGTGGTATTGCGGACCGGAGTTCCGGCACAGGGGATCGCCGCACTGCCGGGTGAGCCGTACATCGAGCGTCTTGTAGGCCGAAAGATCAGCCGGCGATGCGGCGTTGCTCTGGAAGAAGATATTCGGGCTTGATGCATTCCATGACACGGCGGCGGCGCGCTGCGAGATGTCATGCTGCGAGACGCCGGTAATCTGGAACTGCACGTTGGAAGTGATGTAGCTATTGGCCGGGGGATTGGAGAAGTCATCGAAGACTCTGGTCACCGTTGAGCTGGGTGAATCGGTATAGCCGCGATCGACACGGGTCACGTTGGTGACCACTGCCGGCAAACCGAATTGAGGATTGAAGTTCTGCAGGAAGGTGGGATCAGCGGCCGTACCCACAGATCCCCGGAAGAACGCCAGAAAGGCCGCTGAAGAGACTGTCCTCTGATCGGGAGAGCCCAGCAGTTTAGGAAAGAGGCGTTTCTGCCCATGGCATCCGGGAGAATCGCTGGATTGCCATTGCGTGTTGTAGAAATCATGGTTAGTCCCCCACACGGTGTAAGTAGCTTTAAAGCGTGCCGGGATTTCATTGGTTATCAGCATCATGCGGTCGAAAGGCTTGGTGCCTTCCAGGTCAAACACGTCGCCATCGCAATTAGGCAGCAGCACGGTCCACGCGAGTCCATCGGCATTGAGCCGGTTGGGATTGCCGGGTATTCCGGTTTGTCCATCGACCGGGCCGATTTCGAATAAGCCGTCAAAGGTAAGAGGAGTGCTGATCCGCGCAGGCCACGGACTGCCTGCAGCGCGATACTGCTCGTAAGCTGCGCGCATGCCTTCTCCGCCGCGCGAGTGCCCCATCAATCCAATATGAGAGAAGTCGATACGGTGGAAGAGCGGGCTGGTGGAATCGTTGTTGAAGGCAACAAGCTGCTTGAAGTGGCGAAGCACCAGGCGTCCGCGACGCAGATTCAGGCCCCGATCGTCGGCTACTGCTGGAGCAGCGGTCACACCGCGATTGGCGTTGATCGAAACCACAATGTATCCCCAGCTCGCGAGCGGCTGAGCGAGGTATTCATAGCCCAGATGATTGGGGATGACCACGTACCGGTCAGGGCAGGTTCCGGTCAGCGTGTATTGGATATTGTCATCACGGCGCGCCGCACCCAAACCATCATCGGTACCGCAGGTGGCATGGTTGCCGTGCAGAAGCACGACTACCGGCAGCTTGCCGGTGTAACCATCCGGAATGTACACCTTCGCCCACAGGTCAATAGGTATGGGAGCAACATCAGAGTCGGTTATACCCAGGATCTTGTATTCAAATGAACTTACATTGACTCGCGGTTTGGAACCGGTAGCATCAGGGGCCACTTGCGCCTGTACGACAACAGAAAAAAACAACACTATAGCCAGCGATAGCTTGGCAGCTTTCATAAGGCTCCTTCAAATAGCTCGGTAAGTGCGGGCGAATTGTATACGTTGTGTCGCGTTAAGAGCAATCGGGAACCAAGTGGGGGCCAGGGCAATCGCATTTGGAATTTCACAGCCAGTGGAGTCATCCGTCCTGGGCCATAGGCATGGAACGGCCATGGATCAGCGGCGCGACAAAGACATTTGGCACGATGAGATTACTCGATTGGTTCATCCTGACGGCGTTTCGGGAGGATTGGCAATCAAAATCAATTGCATTTAGGTCGAAGAGCGGTTCTCCCCGTCAACTCTGTTTTCAAATGCGATTGCCCTGAAGTGGGGGCTGAATTCTTTCCCGATCCCGGCAAGCGCCCCCATCCCTTCTGTCATTCTGAGAGGCTGTGACTTTTTGTGTTGAACAACATTGCTGCCTCGTTACTTCCATGCTCCCTCCGTTTGTCATTCAAGCAAGCTCGACAGACGTAAGAAGGGAGAGCGCAACGAAGAACCCCGACAATGATGATTCAAACCATGCTGCATCAAGGCGTTCTCACCAACCGCCTCAATTTGACTCTTACCTTGAATTCCCCTGCGATCTCTGCCGTAAATTTCAAATGGTCGTTAGATGCTTTATCTCATCGAATTCATAAGTGTGTACGCCTGTGTTGCCTGATTTCCCGGCAGCCATCATTGCATCTGCCACTGTCGCTGCATTCACCGGGCGATATTTTCTCAATCCTCCAACCAGCATGTACTCCAGCACCTTACTCGCATAGATTGCAATCCTCTCTCCCACGCGTGATTCTTTCCGATCACCTACAAGCAAGCTGGGTCTGAATATATGAAGGGCAGGATAAGACAAATCCATGATGGCCTTTTCCACCTCTCCCTTGGTGCGCAGATAGAAGTTGCCGGACTCAGGATCGGCGCCGATGGACGAGACCAGCACAAATTGCTGCGCGCCATGTTTCAGGCCAAGACGCGCCGCAGCTACGGTGAAATCTAAATCCACGCGCCGGAAAGCTGCCTGCGAACCGGCCTTGCGGATGGTGGTTCCCAGCGCACAGAAAACATCGTCCATTGGAGGTAGGTCGAGTGTCTCCAGAGATTCAAAGGCAATGCGGTGCTGGGTGAGCTTAGGGTGAGTGACCGGCAGCTCGCGGCGTCCGAGCGAAATCACCTTCTCATACTGCTCCTCTTCCAGCAGCCGCCGAAGACAGGAGCCACCCACCAGTCCCGAGGCACCCAGGAGAAGCGCGGTATATGGGCGTGTCTGCTCCATGGGTTTCCGTTGAGGATAGCACCGGGAATGCTTTGCAGCCTGTTGTATGGGGTAACAGCGACCGATCCGGGAAGCTTTGCCCTGGTCTCATCTGTTCTGGTGATAGTGCCGTCTGGGTAAGCGCCATGATCGGAGTAGACCGCTGGCGCATCAGAAGACGCGACCGGTACGGCCATCATCACAAGGCCCTTCACCCGAATTAAGCATTATCTGGCAAAAACAGATCCAGCTTGAAGGAATGGACTTCGTTCCAGCTTTTCTGTGTGAATCTGTTTAATCTGCGTCATCTGTGGCCAGGTTTTGATTTTTCAGCGTTAATCAGCGTTAATCAGCGGCTAACTAAAAATCATTGGGCCTGCATCTGCTGCACCGCGCTCACGAATTTCTTATTCCGGAGGAACTTCCCAAAGCAGCTATCCTGCAGCGGATCAGACATATGATCGGAAGTGCCAAGATTTCCTTTGAACTTATAGTTGAGGCGAAGCTCATCCAGCGCCTGATCCATCTTGCCCTGCACGCCGTAGTAGCACGCCATGTCGTAATGAAACAGCGGATACTCGGGCTCCTGCGAGATGCCGTAATCCAGCACCTCTTTGGATTTCTCCGGCTTCTGGATAAAGCGGTAGGAGATGGCGAGATTATCAATCAGCAGGTGAAAATCACTGCGTCCCACGGTGCGTTTCTGTTTCTCTGCATCCAATGCCTGCTGTAGATCGGTGGCTGCGGTAGCGAAATCCCGGTCGAGATAAGCCATGGTGCCATCAAACAGTGGAGACTTGCTGCCCTGGAACAGATCGTCGCTGGCTTTGTTGGCTGAATCGCCGGTAGCGCTTTCCTCGGGCACGAGCCGGACGCTGTTGAGCACATCATCAAAAAGCTGCTGGTCGGCAGGCGTGAAGAGAATCTTGGCGACGCGAACTTCGGCGCACAGGTCGCGACTGCCCAGGTACTCGTGGACGTTCTTCTGCCGTACGGGAGCGCCGTTGTATTCGGGAACCATGTAGGAGACGCGCGCCGTCTGTCCTACCGTGGTTTGTTCCAGGTTTTCACGCTTGAGCTGGACTTTGTTCATGGTCTCACGCCACAGCTCGTCGCGGCAGCGATCGGCGGAGGCCGGGAAGCCGACCTGCCACAGGAACGCCGTAACCTGTACCCGGTCAGGACGCGGTGCAGTATCCAACTCCACGAGCTTGCGGTCAGCCTGAGCCTTAGTTTTCCAGGTGGTTGGACCGACATTGAATTCGAGCACGCCCTGCACGCCGGGAATGGAGATGCGCGCAGTGTTGGACTGCGGCTGCTGGGCAATGCAATCAATCGAAAACAACAGAATTGCTGTTACAAAGATTTTTTTCATACGGACACCATCCCTCTTTCCTTTTTATCATCCTGAGCAAGCGCCTGAACAGTATTTCCTCATCTATGTTTATGTTCTGTAGTGCGCAGTGAAGGAATCATGCATTTGCTTGAGTCATGTAATCTATTTTCCCTGTGAACCGCCGTGTCCGGAAGCATTTTCGCCCAGCAGGAATTGCCGGACGAACATTACAGTTGCATAGAACTGGAAGTCCTGGTTCTTCTTTTTCGCATAGCCGTGACCCTCATCGTTGGCCATCAGGAACCAGGTGGGCACGCCGCTGTTCTTGAGCTTGTCGAGAATCTGGCGCGATTCCGTCCAGGGCACTCGTGGATCATTTTTCCCGACCACTGCAAACAATGGCTTGCGGATTTTGTCGGAGTTGTTGAGCGGCGCAATCTTTTCCATGTACTCACGCATTTTGGGATCGCGCTCGTCTCCATATTCCACCCGGCGCAAATCGCGGCGGTAGGCTTCTGTGTGCTCCAGCAGTGAGACGAGATTGGTAATGCCTACTATAGGCAGCGCGCAGCAGATCTTGTCACTGTAGAACGCGGCCACGGCATAGGTCATGTGTCCGCCATAACTGCCGCCGGTCACCATGATCTTGTCGCCATCCAGTTTGGAATTCTGCTTGATCCAGTCGAGCAGCGCGCCAATGTCTTTGTAGGTATCATCGCGGTGAAAGCCGTTGTCGAGCCCTAAAAACGTCTTGCCGTAGCCGGTTGAGCCACGCACGTTGGGAAAGAGAATAGCTACGCCAAGCTCGGTAATGAAGTAGTTGCTCCGGCCGAGGAAGCCGGGCCGCGACTGTCCTTCCGGTCCGCCATGAATGTTGACGATCACCGGGCGCTTGCCGGGGAACTCCGCCGGATCGGGACTGTAGAGAAATCCGGAGATGGTTTTACCGTCAAAGCTCTGCCACTTGACCAGTTGCGGTTCGGCAAAACTTGCCGTGTTGAGCCCGCCAGTTTCACTGTAGGTCCAGCGCTCAACTTTTCCGGTAGTGACATCCACGGAATAAACGTCAGAAGGAGACTGCGCCGAACTCACGGAAAAACCTACGTCACGGCTGTTTTTGTGGAAGCGCAGGCCGGTGATGATGCCCACGGGCACACCGGCAACCGGACGATATTTGCGGCTGGCCGTATCCAGCAGGTAGAGCTTGCTGATGCCGTCTTCGTTGGTTACGAAAGCGATGGTCTTGCCGTCTTCGCTCTGGTCGAACTCAGAAACGTCCCACTTGATATCGGTCGTGAGATAAGCGGGCTTCATGGTAGCCAAGTCAAAGTACGCAAGGCGCGCGAACTCAGAGTCGCGCTCGGTGGTCACGTAGATGCCTTTACCGTCTTTGCTGAAGCGTGCGCGTTCATAGGCAACTTCCGTATTCGGAACGCGGGGAGTCAGTTCGGTCTTCTGCCCGCTGGCAACATCCGCCAGCCAGAGATAGGTCTGAGTGGCAGAAATCTGCTCGCTGATCAATAGCTTCTTGTTATCCGGCGACCAGTCGAGCGCATCCCATCCTCCACCCTTGAGTTCCAGCAGCATGTGGTCGGTCCTGGGATCGGCGGCATCCATGATCCAGATGTCTGTATCCTGCCCGGTGCGGCGCGTGGAGCTATAAGCAAAACGGTTGTCATGATGGGCGAAGCGCGCACCCAGATTGCGTGACTTGCCATCCGTCAGCAGGGTCACATTGCCATTGGCCAGGTCATAGCGGTAATACTGAAACCATTCGCCGCCGCCCACGTCTTTGTTGAAGATGAAAAACGGATTTCCCGCAGGACTATACTGGGCACCGCCGGTACGGTCGGGAAAGAAGGTAAGCTGGCTGCGGGCGCCTCCGGGAGTCTTTACCAGGTGAATCTGCGGGACATCGGCAAAGCGCGTGCCGATCAGCATCTCACGCTGCTGCGGATTCCAGTCGAACAAACCGGCAGTGCGGAACTCAGCATACTGGTTGGCTTTTTCGGCAATGCCGGCCGGAACCGGCGGAATGTTTTCAACTACCAGGTTCTCGCCGGGGCGAATGACTGCAGGCTGAGTTGCGGGCGCGCCCTGAGCGATAGCAGCCAGAGACAGACACAGCAGAGTGATAAGGGTGAAGGCAGCACGTTTCATGGCAGAGAAGGCTACTGATAGGCAGCGACCAGGTCAAGAGCTTAAGAAAAATCTTACCGCCTGATGACGCAGATGACGCTGATCTGCGCAGATAAAGCTCAGATCTCACCACTGATTAACAGATTGAGGAATACTATAAGCTACGAAATACGAACTCTACTTCTGCAGTGCGCGGAAAATCTATTCATGACCGGCTTACGCATCGATAAATGGCTTTGGGCTGCACGGTTCTTCAAGACTCGTGCCCTGGCGGCCCGCGCCTGTGAACTGGGCAGGATTCAATCCAGCCACCAGCCTGCCAAACCTGCTCGTGAAGTGCGGGTGGGCGACATGCTGCAGATCAAAACGGACAGCGGCGATTTCACGGTAGAGGTTCTGCTGCTCAACGAGGTGCGCGGACCGGCATCTGTTGCCCAGACCATGTATCGCGAAACCGAAGAAAGCCGTGAACTGCGCCAGAAGATCGCGCAGGAACATAAGGCCAATAGGAACTTCAGTCCCGCACCACAGAACAGGCCGTCAAAACGGGACCGGCGAAAGATCATCCAGTTTCGTGGAGGCCGTTAACGTCGTGTCTCTTTAATAGTATTTGCTGAGATTCTCCCGCAGCCGAGGGCACATCCACCCCATTGCGAGCAAACCCGGCTCACAATGCTGGCCCGGCGGCTGCATTCCATAAAGATTTTAGTGTGGCGTCCATTGCGGGTGAGCGGTGAGCAACCCGCCAGCCGCGAGAATCTGCCAGGCAACAAACAAGCCAAACCCGAGACTGAGCAAGCCGGTCGCGATGGCCAATCTGCGGAAGAATTTCGGGCTGCTGCCCACCAGCCGGAAAGTCGATGCGATGCTCATGGTGATCAGCATCATGCCGGCAATCGTGCCCAGGCCAAACACCAGCAGGTAGGCAACCGCCCACTGTGCATTGCGGATAGTAGCCAGCACCAGCAGGGCGACGGCTGCCGAGCCCGCCAGCCCATGGACGATCCCCACAATCAATGGCCGTAATACCTGATAGATCGAAGTTTTTCTAAGCAGCCGGTCTGCATGCGCCAGCGCCCGCTCACCCGTATGGGAATGCACATGAGCATGATCGTGCGCGTCTTCGACTGTCGGCATAGAGCGCAGGAAGCTGCGCAGATTCATGTAGCCCAGGAGAATCAGCATGAACGCCACCGAGAGTTCCATGCTGAGCCCCACCCGCGGTGGAATCACCAAGCCGAAGAGAATGATGGCCCCGCCGACCAGAAAGATCGTTACGGTGTGTCCCACACCCCAGAAAGCTCCAATCAGGGCAGACTTCCTGATATCGCGCTGCCGGTTCACGATGGTGGTTACGGCGATCACATGATCCGGATCGGTGGCATGGCGCATCCCCAGAAAAAATCCAAGGGCCAGGATGGAGAAGAAATTGACCATTTCCGTCCACCCAGATTATCAATTTTTGCCGCTGATAAACGCTCATAGACGCTGAAAAGTCGAACCTCAACACAGATGACACAGATCGAACGGATTCACACAGATAACGGAATCGGGAGATCAGTCGCAGGTCATAGAGGATTGAGCTAAAGGCTAAGAGCCAAGAGCTTCTCATCCAGATCGTATGTGTTTGAGTCTTTGAGAAATTCAGTGAACGGTGGGATGGTGGATAAAAAGGTAAAGGCTGTGACATTGGTTATGGTCTAGCTGCTAGCTCCTGCGAGGGAGTCAACAACGTGGATCCATGTACCGTCACAGCCCTTGATGCGATTACCGTTTTCACAGTCCCTGACCCCAACTCGTTCCTCGCAGAACCTGTCGGTTTTTTCGGGTCTGGGTGCTCAGCAAATCACTTCACCGAGCGAATCACTCAGTCTACTTCGGATCAGCGACTATTTATTGAAGCTGTTCCTTTCGACCGTCGACATGAGCCATACTAATCGAAGAAGATGAAATGTCAACGCCCGTGACTTGTGCAATCGCAGATAATTTTTGCGAAGCGTCATGGTATGCCAAGCCCAATAAAAATGACGGTTTCAACAGGCGGGCCCATGAGTTTTCCTCGTTATACACAGAAATTTCCACATTCAAGCTGCATAGAAAACGCGCAGAGCATCCAAT
Source organism: Candidatus Angelobacter sp. Gp1-AA117 (assembly GCA_003223515.1). Classification (GTDB taxonomy): domain Bacteria; phylum Acidobacteriota; class Terriglobia; order Terriglobales; family Acidobacteriaceae; genus Angelobacter. The sequence continues at coordinate 79,484 of QHVI01000024.1, read as the reverse complement.
CAATCGCTTGACCAGAATTCCTGATTGCCTCATTGTGTATCTTTAACCTGTTTGGGAACTAGATGTTAGAGCTCACGGCTTACGTTGACGGTGGATCTCATGGCAGTCCAGGGCCATCCGGCATTGGCGTGGTGATTGAACGGCCTGACGGAAACCCCATCAGGATCGCCCGCTGGATCGGCCACCATGACAATAACGTGGCTGAGTACGCTGCGCTGCTGGAAGCCCTGCAGCGCGCCTTGGACCTGAAGGCCACCGCTCTCCACGTCTTTTCCGACTCGGAACTGGTAGTGAAGCAGATGAAGGGCGAATACGTCTGCCGCAGCCCGCGTCTCTATTCGCTGCACTGGACCTGCCGCAAGCTGGCCCGCTCACTCAGCTTCCGCATCGCCCATATTCCCCGTGCACTGAACCACGAGGCCAACCGCCTGGCGAATCATGCCGTCCGTCATCGCATTCAGCCGCAGATGGAAGCTTCGTTCGTCGCTTTATAGTTTGCACCTCGAGATTCTCGCCCGCAGTCGAGGCGGCTGCACTCCATACAATTCTTATTAGGTCCGGCACGGTCGAGTTGGATTAGAAGGGATCGGTTTGTTTTGGTGTGAGCGCTTGTTCTGCGGTATATTGGCGGAGCTTTTCTAGAACAAAGACGCGAGGTTCAGATGTCCCGAATCGTCCGTGCAGGACTTATCCAGGCCAGCAACACCTTGGGCCCCGACCAGCCGCTCGAAAAAATCAAGAAGTCGATGATCGACAAGCATTTGAAGCTGATCGAGCAGGCCGCCAAAAAGAAAGTTCAGGTGCTGTGCCTGCAGGAACTCTTCTATGGCCCTTATTTCTGCGCCGAGCAAAACCCGCGCTGGTATGAGTTGACCGAGCCGGTGCCGGACGGCCCTACAGTGAAGCTCATGCAGAAGGTAGCGGCTAAATACCGCATGGTGATGGTAGTGCCTGTCTATGAAAAGGAAATGACCGGCCTGTATTACAACACCGCCGCCGTGATCGATGCCGATGGCAAGTACCTGGGCAAATACCGCAAGCACCACATACCGCAGGTCGCCCCGGGCTTCTGGGAAAAGTTCTACTTCACGCCCGGCGACGGCGGGTATCCCAGCTTCCAGACGAAATATGCGCGCATCGGCGTCTACATCTGTTATGACCGCCACTTCCCTGAAGGCGCGCGCATCCTGGGCATGAATGGCGCTGAGATTGTCTTTAATCCTTCCGCTACGGTGGCCGGGCTTTCTGAATACCTGTGGGAGTTGGAACAGCCCGCACATGCAGTGGCGAACGGCTATTTCGTCGGTGCCATCAATCGCGTAGGCAAAGAGGCCCCGTGGAACATTGGCGAGTTTTACGGCAAGAGCTATTTCTGCAACCCGCGTGGAAAGATCGTGGCTCAGGCCAGCCGCGACAAAGATGAAGTAGTCGTGGCCGACCTCGATCTGGATATGATTGCCGAGGTCCGCAACGTGTGGCAGTTCTTCCGCGATCGGCGTCCGGACAGCTACGAACCGATCGTGGCGCAAACGGGGAAAGCAGTCGGAGGCAGCTACTAGCTTCTAGCTGCTAGCTTCTGGCTAAACCGCCAAAGGAGACAAGAACTACCTCATGAATCGGTTTTAGCACCAGCGGGCTTTACGCAACTTGGAATGTCTAGCCAGCGAAGCTGGCGAGATTCTTCTAGCCTACAGCGCAGCTGTGGGTGACTGGGAAAAATGGATGACAGAGCCCGAGAAGCGGGCGGCATGGCACGGATACAATTCTGATGTTTTGGTTTTAGCTAGAAGCTAAATCATGGCCACAACTTCTCCTACACCTCGAAAAGACATCGAATCCAGCCCGCTTTACAACCATGATCTTGCTCCGGTGAGCCGGGAGCGGCGCACGTGGACCACCTACAACTATGCCGCGCTGTGGGTCTCCATGTCAGTGAATATCCTCACGTACATGCTGGCGGCCAGCCTGATCCAGGGCGGCATGGATTGGAAGCAGGCAGTGCTGACGGTCTTTCTCGGTAATACCATCGTGCTGGCGCCCATGCTGCTGAACTCGCTTCCGGGTGCCCGTTATGGCGTTCCCTTTCCGGTGCTGGCGCGGGCCTCCTTCGGAGTTCTGGGCGCGAACGTGGCGGCCGTACTGCGCGCGCTGGTGGCCTGCGGCTGGTTCGGCATTCAAAGCTGGATTGGCGGTGAAGCCATCAATACCCTGCTGGGCACCGTATGGCCGGCATGGCGCAACAATCCAAATGGCACCGCCATCTGCTTCATGATTTTCTGGGCCATCAATCTGGCAGTGATCCTCAAGGGTATTGAATACATCCGCTTTCTGCAGGGGATAAGTGCGCCGATACTGCTGGGCGTCGGACTCCTGCTGCTGGGCTGGGCCTGGAAGAGCGCCGGAGGCTTTGGGCCGATGCTCTCCACGCCCTCACAGTTTCGCAGCACCAGTGATTTCCTCAAATTTCTGATACCGGCGCTCAACGGCGCCGTGGGTTTCTGGTCAACGGTTTCGCTCAATATTCCCGACTTCACCCGCTTTGCCAAAGATGAAAAAGGCCAGGCCATGGGGCAGGCCATTGCCCTGCCGCTGACCATGACGTTCTATTCATTCATCGGCGTGGCCGTGACTTCGGCCACCGTGGTGATCTACGGCACTGCTATCTGGGACCCGGTACAACTGTTGAGCCGCTTCCATTCTCCAGTGGCGGTGGTTATCTCTCTGCTGGCCATCCTTCTGGCTACCCTGAACGTAAACATAGGCGCAAACGTGGTTTCACCCGCCAATGATTTTTCCAACTTATGGCCGCGCAAGATTTCCTTCAAGCTGGGCGGCGTGATTACCTGCTTCCTCGGCGTGGCCATGATGCCGTGGAAGCTGCTGGCGAACCATAAGACCTTTATCTTCGGATGGCTGGGCGGATACGCGGCGGTGCTTGGGCCAGTGGCGGGCATCATGATCTGCGATTACTTTGTGATCCGCCGCAAGCAGTTGGTTACGGATGATCTTTACCTGCGCGGCGGCCAGTATGAATATTCCAGGGGCTTCAACTGGCGCGCCATTGCGGCACTGGCAATCGGCTCAACCGTGGCCCTGATAGGGTTGGTGGTACCGCCAGTCAGGTTCCTTTATGACTATTCTTGGTTTGTGGGGTTTGTGGTCGCGTTTGGGACGTATTACGTGGTGATGAGAAGAGTAACGTCGACAGTTAATTAGTACTATGATTTCAGATTCCACATGCTGCTAACTTCTATGAATTAGAAGTTGTTCGAGACATCAAGTTTCTGCTGCCCGGTTCCGTAATGCGCCACCTGAAGAATCTCATTTGCCTGCTCGTCCAATCTGTCTGGCGATGGCTTGTCACATTACAGAATTAGGTTCCTTTGCTCGAAAAGATTCCGTACTCTCCTTCAAAGAGAAGACTTTATCCAAGAGTGCGCTGGTTGCCCACAAAGGTTCATCGTGATCTATTTCTCGCTTAAGTAATATCAATTGCGACCCGCTTATACGGAACTCACTGCCGTTGCATTAGTATGGAAATGAATCGGTGGGACCTAACTGGTCTATGCCAGCTGTTAATTATGAAAATCACCAGCCCATCCGTGCAGCAGGTGGGCTGGGTGCGTGATGCGAAATTGTTATGTTCTGAGGGCTTTGCTGCGGATTTTTGTAGCACTTCAGGGTTTTCTCTTCGCCATCTGTCCAATCTGCCAGAACAGGGAAGGTGATCAGGCATCACTCATAACGATCTGCTTAGCATTCCATTGAGAATAATCAACTGTTAGCCGTTCTACTTATCCGGCCAGTACCGTCCTTCTGAAACCTTAGAAATTTTCGGAGGCGGCGCAGCTCTAAGGACAGCCGGATTCAGACTAGGACTCGGGGTATTGCCGCGCGCAGTGTGCGGACTACTGGACAACCGTTGCCACAGATCGTTAATGTTTTGTGAGTTATGGCATCCTTGGCAAGACATAAGCATGGCAATTGACGGCACGCCGTTCGCTGCTACAGTGACGTTATCGGTTGAAGGTAAGTCTTTCAACATGAAATTGAGTTTGTTATAGAAGAGCACTTCGCGGGATTCTGGCTTGGAAAATAGGGAATATCCACTTATCGTAAAGTACCCAGTATCGGTGCAATCATTTGACGATGTAAGGCAGTTGCGAGACCATTTCGTTTTAATAACAGAAAAGGGAATTCCCGCCATACCTCGTACAAGCTCCAGATCAACGGGAGTGCCCAGACTTGGGGTACTGAAAGATAAAGCATAATCATGGTTGCTCTGGAGCGCCTTGAGTTCCGGCGGCTTATTAGCCCGCTGGAGTTGAGCTGTATTGTTTGAATTAGAAGAGTCGTGGGCGGGAACAAAATCGCAAACATCGACCATGAACCCACAAAGATAAGGTTTTCCTGCCTCGGTTGCATTCTGACTGCTGCCGACATGATTCTCTTCAGGTGAAGGTAACGTGGCAACCAGCATTGGGCTACTCGGTGGCGCAGTTGTCGGTCTTCCGTTCTGCGGGTGCGCTGTAAAGCTCATGAGTGCAGTCAGCATGGCTTGATTCATGTTCCCTGAGGTTGGAAGAGTGGGAGGACCGTCTTGTTTGCCTTCTGGCAATGAACGAGTACTGACGAGTTTCGGACGGCCTTGCCTGATTCGATTGCGTTGCTCCGCACGGCTGAGTTTGGGCTGTCCAGCATCGGGGATTCTCAAATCAGGAATAGCAACTCCGGAAGGCGGATACGGTGTATGGTTCCCCATTGCGAGCTTTGGATCTGGTCGCGTACAGATCCACCAAGCAACTATTCCCAAGATCAGTATGGCCGCAACATAGCCAGGGACGAAATGAAAGCCAGATTGTTTTCTAGCGCTACTCTTAAGAGACGTGAAAGGAACGACAGAGCCGCACGGATAGGGCGGTGCCGTTGACACCAAAACGTCCAGAACATGCTGAGGATACGGAAGCCCCCTCGCGGAAAATTGGTCATATATCTCTTCGGCGATGCTGTGTACCTTTGCCCGGGGATTCTCCCCGGGGAACATGCGGCGATAACAGTCCTCGATTTCAAGGTCACTCATCTGCAGAACACTGTCTGTCACGGCATCGATCTGCTGCAATACCTCCGGCGGGAGTTCATCATCCTGATAATGCTGACTCATGGCTACTATCCTCGGAAGATTAGATGGGCACGGCTCACCATTGCCCCATCCGTCCTCTTGATTTTTTCTTTTGGTGAGAAATCCGTTGTGCTACCTGTCTTTTCAATTTTTTCTTTCGGTTGAAAATCTTGCTCGGGGTTGTGTACAGTGCTTTTGCGAGTTGCTTGTTTGAGTCATGCCCTTCTTCTAGATTTTCCGCCGCTGCAACAAACTCAGGATCTACGGCCCGCGCATGGTCGATAATGTCTCTCAAATAAATTTTCTTTTCCGGCTCCCACTTGTATTCTGGCCCTTCTGTTATTTCATGCGAAGCTTTTTCGTCATCTATGGAGCAGGGGGTACGGGTTTGCCGACGCAAATGGTCGACCCACTTATTTCGTAAGATACCCATCAGGTAGACTTCTAACGCTCCCTTGTTCTCATCCCAGCTTTTGTATTTATTCTGTAAGAACTCAGTTAAGACCTCGCTGGCCAGATCCTCGGCCGAAAGGCCATCAACAATGCTGTTTGCTTTCCCCGCTGCATAGAAATGATTCACAGCACAAATATGCAGCCGCTTAAAGAGAGGTGTATAGATGTCTTTCAACTTAACGTCGCGGAGGTGCGCCTTCGAATCCATTCGAATCCCGAAGCCCTACACAGATAATTCGAATGATGGCCTTACATTTCACCATCGCTCTAACTTTTATTTTTTTTGAGGAAATCGGAAAAAGGCGGCTGCCTCAAACGAATTCAAGGCAGGAGGCGCTTATGAGCTCACATTACATTGATCTCAGCCGTCATGGCCGCCGCGTGTGGCTGGTAACTTTTTCTACATTAACTCTTGATTTGCTATTGATTGCAATGCTGGTAGTATAGCATTCAATCAAAAGCAGTTCTGGCTCAGGAGGGTCCCGCCGGTTTGATGCTTGGGCATTGGGGCACCCTCCTAGAGCTATATATCCTACGATTATCTACTCTTAATTTGTAGTTTATACATCCCGGAAATATGCCTTTGGGAAATTAGAGCCTGCTAATTATCGCCACTCCCATCTGGGAATAAGATTCTTCCGAAGGGACCCAAAGGTCACAAATCTCATTCTGCGACATACTTCAGTCGTCCGGCTGAAGCCGGACTTTCAATCATTTCTTCCACCTAACCCGGCATTCCGCTTCGCTCCATGCCGGGCTACTTTCATTTCGTGTCTTCGGCACTTTGCAGTGTCGTGAACGAGGGAACCTCTCTTTGGGTCGCGCCTACGCGGTTATACCACCTGAATAGCTCTAATTAAACAGCCCACCGGTACGACAGGTGGGCTGCGCGTGTTGTGAAGTTGTTACGTGCGGGGAACTTTGCTGCGGACTGCTTTGTACTTCTTGAGGGTTTTCTCTTCGCCATCTGTCCACTCTGCGAGAATAGGGAAGGTGAACAGGCACGGCTCAATGATGAAAGTGAGCGCGGTCTTGTCTTGGAAATAGAAGGCAATTCCGTAATAGTCGCGATCGGCAGAGAGTTCTACGCTCTCAACGATCTTGCCGGTGACTTCGGGTAGGTTTGTGACTTGCCTTGTGTGAATCTTCGGAATGTGTACTCTTGGTATCAGCCATTGGTGCAGTTCCTTTGCATTAGTGTTAGGGGCGTGTCACTGTTGCAGCAGTGGCATGTCCCCCAGCAGCATCTTTGTAGCATGGCTATAAAGGTACTGCAATAGAAAAGCGAAAAGTTGGCGAAATTTACATGAGAACGTATGGTGAAGGATAAAAATGCATAGATCCTTCGCTTCGCGCTATAGACTGTACTTAGGAAAAGTATTGTTCAGGCGCTCGCTCAGGATGACAAAAGGGCCGGGGGTATCGTCATAGCGAGCAGCAATATTGCATTACACAAGTCAAAACGTTGTGAATGCAAAGTCAGGCCGATCACGTAGAAGCGCGCAGCAATGGTTTTGCTAAATACCAACCACTAAATACTAAGTACTCCGGCCTGCTGCCTTCCCGTGCAGTAACTCCTCGTTGCTGCATTGCGGGTTCTTGCCTCGGGCTTCCTGCAATTGTTTCCAGCTCATCGGCTGATGGTCTTTATTGATCTCGACCATGCTGATGCAATCCGGTACTGGACAGACCAGGGCACACAAATTGCACCCTACGCATTCGTCTTCGAGAATGTGGGGCACATGTTTGGGCAACCCGCCATGCCGCAGGTCGCCTTGCGGCCGTTCTTCCACGCGAATGCACTGGTGCGCGCCGTCTTCACAGGCGATGTAGCAGAGATTACAGCCAATACATTTTTGCGCATCGATGCGGGCGATGATCTTGTAATTCAGGTCAAGGTTGCCCCAGTCTTCGATGCGCGGCACTGATTTGCCAACCAGCTCCATGGCCGAACTGAAGCCTTTTTCATCCAGGTAATTTTCCAGGCCGTCGATCATGTCGCGCACAATGCGGAAGCCGTAATGCATGGCGGCGGTGCAGACCTGCACTGAGGTCGAACCGAGCAGCATAAACTCCACAGCATCACGCCAGTTGCCGATGCCTCCAATGCCGGAAATAGGAATATCTGCGTGCTTGGCCACCGATGAAACCATGTGCAGGGCAATGGGCTTGACTGCCGGGCCGCAGTAGCCGCCGTGACTGCCGAGTCCGGCAACGCTGGGACGCGGCGCATAGGTATCTATGTCTATGCTGACAATGCTGTTGAAGGTATTCACCAGCGAGACCGCATCGGCGCCGCCTGCCTTGGCTGCCGCTGCCATGTGGGCAATGTCGGTCACGTTGGGAGTGAGCTTCACGATGAGCGGAGTGCGCGACACCTCTTTCACCCATCCGGTAATCATGGTGGCGTATTCGGGCACCTGGCCCACGGCGGCGCCCATGCCGCGCTCTGACATACCGTGAGGACATCCAAAGTTCAGCTCCAGCAGGTCTGCGCCTGCATCTTCGGCACGGCGCACAATGTCATGCCAGGTGGCGCGTTTTGATTCCACCATAAGCGAGGCGATCACCGTGTGCTGCGGGAAGCGCTTCTTCACCTCCGCGATCTCGCGCAGGTTATCTTCAACAGGACGGTCGCTGATAAGCTCGATATTATTCAGGCCCATCATGCGTTCATTCTTCAGGTCAATGGAGCCATAGCGCGAAGCCGTATTGATAATAGGTTCGCCGATGGTCTTCCACACAGCTCCACCCCATCCGGCATCGAAGGCACGCATGATCTGGTAAGCAGAGTTGGTAGGCGGGCCAGAGGCAAGCCAGAACGGATTGGGAGACCGCACTCCACAGAAGTTAATCGTTAGATCAGGCATGGGCCTCCAATTCGCTTCGTTCACCTCCGACTGAAGCCGGGGGCTTACCTCAGAGTTTTTGCTTACACTTGGGACGTCGTTGCTGCTTTTCTTCCTGCCACCGATTCCAATACGTGGTGAATGCCGAGCGCAGCCTTCTTCCCGTGGGCAACGGCGTCTACTACCTCGCCGCCGCCATTCACGCAATCGCCACCGGCGAAGTAGCGTGGATTTCTGGTCTGCATAGTTTGCGGATCGACCACGATGCAGCCATTCGCGAGTTCAAGATTCGGGATGGCCTGAAGAAATTCCAGCTTGCGTTTCTGCCCAAGGGCCTTCACGACCATGCCGACATCCAGACGGAACTCGGTGCCGGGTACCGGGACAAAGCTGCTGCGTCCTCTGGTATCTTTGGGGCCACGCTGCGTGCGCACGCATTCCAGGGCTTGCACGTGTCCGGCCCTGTCACCACTGCCATCAACGACGCGCACCGGCTGTGCCTGCCAGACGAAGGCCACAGTATCCTTTTTCGCCAGTTCGTACTCGTAGTCAAAGGCGCTCATCTCTTCAGGGCTGCGGCGGTAAACCATGTAGACTTCTTCCGCTCCCAGGCGACGAGCGGCGGTGACCACGTCAATTGCCGTATTGCCCGCGCCGATCACTGCAACCCGTTTCGCAACCTGCACCTGGTCAAAGCTCTTGCTCTTGGTCTCTTCAATGAATGAGAGCGCGTCACGGCAGCCTGCCAGGTCTTCACCGGGAATGCGCAGATCTTCGGTTTCACCCAGGCCGACACCGATAAAGGTGGCATCATAATCGCGCTCCAACTCGGCCACAGACACAGCTTTGCCTATGGTGACTCCGCTTCTGATCTCTACGCCGAGCGAACGCACCATCTCAACTTCCATGGCCACATCACGGGCACGCATTTTGTAGGCGGCAATTCCGTAGGTATTCAGTCCACCAGGCTGCGGATTGGAATCAAAAATTACAGTTTGATATCCACGCTTGCGCAGCTCGGCAGCACAGGAGAGGCTGGCCGGACCGGCGCCGATCAGCGCGACGCGGTATCCGTTGGGTGTCCCTGGTTTGAAAAGCTGTGTTCCGCGGGCAATCACCGGATCAACGGCGTAGCGTTGCAGTCGGCCAATCTCCACTGGCTTTTTTCCCTCCGCATTGAGGACACAAGCTCCTTCACAGAGGACGGATGTTGGGCATACACGGGCGCAGCTTTGTCCCAGGATGTTGGCCTCGAGAATGGTGCGGGCTGAGCCGCGGAGATTACCTGTAATGATCTGGCGGATGAAATGGGGAACATCTATTCCGGTGGGGCAGGCCTTGATGCAGGGCGCGTCATGGCAGAAGAGACATCGCGAACCCTCTTCCAGCGCCTGGGCCGCCGTGAGCGGTGGATTGATATCCGCAAAATTCTTTTCAAGCTGTTCGAGCGGCAGCTTGGGAGCAGGCTCTTTCAACATGGGTCACCTTGCCCCAGCTTACAAGAGGGGCTGGAAATTCCGCGAGTGTAGCACAGGAGCAGTACTTAGTACTTAGCTTATTTACCGCAAAGGACGCAAAGGGCGCAAAGGAAGCCAATGCGACGCGCAAAGCAGATGTAGAATCGCACAGGGAGGACCAATGGCTTTTGACACTCTCATTACCAATGGAATTGTGGTTACCGCTACCGATACTTATCCTGCCGATGTAGCCATCTCTGATGGCAAGATCACGGCCCTTGGCCAGGGGCTCCCGCGCGAGAACACGACCCGCATCATTGACGCAAAAGGCAAGTATGTGATGCCCGGCGGCATCGATGTGCATACCCATCTCGATATGCCATTCGGCGGCACTAACAGTGCCGACGATTTTGAGACTGGCACCCGGGCCGCAGCTTTTGGCGGCACGACCACGCTGATCGATTTTGCCATCCAGTACAAAGACCAGTCGCTGCGCACCGCCTTTGATACGTGGATGCAAAAGGCCTCATCCAAAGCCACTACTGATTACGCTTTCCACTGCATCATTACCGACCTGCCTAATGCGCGGCTCGATGAGATGAATGAGATGGTGCGCGAAGGCGTTCCTTCATTCAAGCTGTTCATGGCTTATCCGGGCGTTTTCATGCTCGACGATGCCACCATCTTCAAAGCCATGCGCACGGCGGCAAAGATTGGCGGCATGATCTGCATGCACGCGGAAAATGGCGGGGCCATCGACGTGATCGTGCAGCAGGCGCTGGCTGAAGGCAAGACCGCGCCCAAGTATCACGCGCTCACGCGGCCCACCACCGCTGAAGCCGAAGCCACGGCCCGCGCCATTGCCCTGGCGGAGATGGCCGGAGCGCCGGTGTATATCGTCCACCTAAGCTGCAATGATGCTTTGGAGAAAGTGCGCGAGGGCCGCGACCGTGGCCTGCCCGTCTATGCCGAGACCTGTCCGCAATATCTGTATCTTTCGCTGGACGACATGGACAAACCCGGCTTCGAAGGAGCGAAGTATGTATTCACTCCGCCGTTAAGAGAGAAGTGGCACCAGGAGAAGCTGTGGAACGGCCTCAAACAGGACCATCTTCAGGTGGTCTCCACCGATCATTGCCCTTTCTGCTTCAAGGAGCAGAAGGAAATGGGCAAGGACGATTTCACCAAAATCCCGAACGGCGGCCCTGGCATTGAGCACCGCATGAGCCTGATTTACTCCGGAGGCGTAGGCAAAGGACGCTTCAGCGTGAACCGCTTTGTAGAACTGGTCTCCACCACCCCGGCCAAGCTGTTTGGCCTGTATCCACGGAAAGGGACCATTGCCGTGGGCAGCGATGCCGACCTGGTGGTCTTTGATCCGGACCGCGAGCACACCATCAGCGCCAAAACCCACCACATGCGCGTCGACTATTCCATGTTCGAAGGAATCAAGGTGAAAGGCATGCCCGATGTGGTGATGTCACGAGGGCGGGTGCTGGTGCAAGGCGAGCAGTTCCACGGCAAGCCGGGACAGGGCAATTTCCTGAAGCGCGCGACCTATACCGGCGTGTAACGGCAAAACCATTGCAACACAGAGGAGCAGAGTAAGCGGAGCGCTGCAGTTACTTGCAACCCGTGAAATTAAACGGCCCAAATGTTGTTGTGCCTCCTGCTGATACCGGCGTGGAAGATTGTGACAATGAACCCGGAGTGCACTGGCCACTGAGGGTACTCTGCGAACCTGGTTCCGACAGGATGGTGAGTGCATATTCGGCCTGAGAACCGACAGCCTGAAACTGGGTGGAACTCCCGTTATAGAAAGCCCACAACGCAGGACTGGCTGCAACCTTGGTTGTGATCTGGGTGCACGCGGTGTTTGCAGGACAAGATGGTCCTGGATCGAGGCTCTGCCGCTCTGGAATGAAGGTTGACCACGGTATGGCCCAGAGCGTGCCGTTGGCATTTTCATAAACCGCCTCAGGGTTCTCGCTGATGCTGGCTGGCGTACCCTGGGGTGTCTTCGCTGTAACTTGCGCGGTGATGGTTGCCGAGTTCCCCGGCGTCAATGCAATGGTTCCAATGGTAGTCCCGAGAGTGATCGGGCAGGCGTCGGTTGTGATCAGGATCTTGGGACCGTAAAAGACTCCCGCAGAATCAACGGCCAGGAACGTCAGCGTAAAAGTCTCATGACTGACTTCGTTCAGGGTATGGGACTCAAAACTGCCATCAGGAGAAGCGAGTATTGTGTTTACCCACTTACCTCTGGCAGCATCCATCGTACGGTCCACATTGATGATAACTTTGCCGGAGATTGGTTGTTGCGTCTGTGCGTCAATGACTCTGCCGGTAATCTGAGCAGGCTTGCTGGTATTCACGGTGTGACACGCTGCAAAAGAATCTCCGCCGCCCCCACCTGTGCTGCCGCCCCCGCCGGAGCCTCCTGAACCTCCGCTGTTGTTTCCGTTTCCGGGCGGATTAAACGCGACCGGTCCGGGTGTGTTGTTGGTCGAGCCTCCACAACCGTAGAAGATGAAAGTAACAAGTGTAAGCAGTACCACGAACAGAGACGCAGGGCGTTGGGAAGACATGGCAGTACTCCAAAAGAGGAACCGGATTTGGGAACGTAGCTGTATTTTTTAGAGTTACTGATTAGTAAATAGGTGGCCTGATCTAAGGTGTCTTTGCTGCTGGATTTCTGAGAAGTTCAGCTAGGACCGGAGGCAATCAGCTTCTGCTGCTGAGCTGTCTGATTCTGCGGCGGCCAGCAGGTGAGTGTTGGATTCGTCATGCTGCGCAGCAATCCCTTCCGGCAGCTTGCCGCCGTTGTACTCGGCCAGCCGGTTTTTCCATTTCAGGAAGTCGGTGATGCTCCGCGGCTCGATGCGGACCTCAACCCTCCGCAAGCTGGCCAGCAGCAGATTCATCTCCCACATAAAGCCCACTTCAGTGCGCTGGCTCTGCCGGCACGGCTTCACGACGATGGCGATCTCGCGTCCTTTGTATTCCAGCAGGCCCCAATGTTTCGGCAGTTCATCTTTTCCGACCAGCCCTTGCGGGACGAGATAGAAGCGTTCACAGCCCATGCCGGTTTCCGGTTTCATGCGCCAGGGCTTGGCGCGGTCGGCAAAGAAATCGGTACGCGAGACCTTGCATTCAATCATGATGGAGCGGCAGGAATTCTTCCAGCCAATCACGTCCGGGGTCTCACCGCTGGCGCATGACTGCTCAGAGAGCACGATGCCGCAACGGTATTTTCTGCGAAGCCATTGTTCTGCCAGCCGGACAAGCTGTTGGTGGGTCATGAGATTACTTGTACCGCAGAACCAGAAAAGAGAACAGTGCTGAGTGAATTACTCGCCGAGAAGTTTGCCCAGGGTGGGTTTGTATTTTTCTTTTTTCTGGCGCTTCTTATTTTCGGAGCGGCGCACCGGCGGAGGCGTGCCCAGCACATCACGCGCGATGGACTTCACCGCCGAGGTGGCGCGAAACGTCTTCAACTTTTTCTTCTTGGGCACATGCTGATTTAACCACAAAGGACACGAAGGGGCACAAAGGAAACAACAAAACCTATAACCGCAGAGGGCGCAGAGGGAACAAGGAATATTCGAATTAACTTCTGAAATCTGTGTTGATCTGTTTTATCAGGGTCATCTGTGTTGAGGTTTTTTGGTTTTTCAGTGTCATCAGCGTTTATCAGCGGCAAAAAAGATTCTTCTTATTATGATTAAATAATGCAATGGACGAGCGCGATTTCTTTGACGAGAAGGACTCGAAAAAACCCCACACCCTGAACTGTCCTCATTGCCACCAGGCGAATGAGTACGAACTGGCATGGCTGGTGCGCACCAAGAGGCGCCAACTGCCACCCCGGGCCGACGAACGCGATCGCGCCAAATTCGCCAAAGCCCGCTCCTATATGGTTCGGCGCGACGATATGGTTATGTGTAAAAACATGCGCTGCCGCAAGCGGTTTGAGGTGGCCGGCGTGCAGTCCGTGGCATTTCTGGACTAACCTTGTAGGAATTTCCCAGGTAGTAGTAATTCTTTCCAGTGACTACCGGACACGTCCGTCCGGCAACTCTCCTTTTTTCATCTACTTACAACCCAGCAGGTACTTGGCATGGATTTTGCATCATCCTGGTTTCGGGTACTGACAAAGGAGAAATTGACAATGAAATACGGGAAGGTGTTCATATTTACTTTCGTTTTTGTCTTCAGTATGGCTTTGACCGCCAGCGCACAGTTATTGGGCGGAACAGTGAGGAGCGCCACCGGAGTGACCGGCAGCCTGGGCGGACAGCGCGGTGCACTTGGCGGCGATCTGAACTCCGTCACCCAGGTTGGCGCAGGCGTACAGAATGGCGTGAATGGAACCGTAAGCTCCAGCACGCAGGCGGCTGCAAAGGTCGACAAGAAGAAAAAGGCCGATAAGAAAACAACGGCACAGAACCAGCAGAAGCCGCCGGTAGCGAATGTGGAATCACAGGTTCAGTCAACCACCCAGGCTGCGGTGCAGACCACCGGACAGACAGCACAGCAGAATACGAATGCCGCGGGCAGCCAGGGAGCACAGGCAGGCAGTGGAGGAACTCATGGCGCACAGGGTGCTCTGGGGGCCAGTTCTGATACCAGCGTCGGCGTAAATGTGGGCGGCGGCTCGGCCGCTGTGGACGCCAACAGCAATACCAACGGTAATGTTCAGGCGGATCACAAAGGGAATTCAAGCGTAGTCCAGACCCAAACTTCGTCCAGCACCAGTGCTGACGTGAAGGCCGGCCACAAACACCAGTCCCCCGACAAAGACAAGAAGTAAACACGTTCGCGTTACCCGCACTGAGGCTGCAATGCAAGTTGCAGCCTTTTTCATTTTTGGATCGGTGATGTCAGCTTGCTTCCGGATCAATTTCGTCGGTGCTGAACATCTGATCGGCCAGTTGCAGCCATCTCTCGACTCGCGGCAATGTTTCTTCGGCAGACTTTTCCACTTGGCGCTGACCGCGCGGGTGGATGAACTTCTCAAACGACTTCGCATTCCACTCTTGCATTGGAATCTATCTTCCTTGCGGGACTGAGGCATCGCTGCCCTGGTGTGACCATATCAGAATGGTGATTGTGGAAGCGTGTTGAATCAGAGACGGTATCGTTGGTTAATGCAAAGGACGCGAAGGGCGCAAAGGCAGCAAAAGACGGGTCTACAGCATTTCTCAACCACGCATCCCGTCATTTATACTTGCAGGTTTCGATTGTGGTGACTGGAGACGCTGTAAGCACTGTCTCCGGTACGCCCTGAAACTTGCATCTAAGCTGCTGTTATACAGGATTAAAAGTCTTATGAAGATTCTGGTCTGCATGAAGCAGGTCCCACAGAAGGATGCGCCCCTCAAGCTCAATGAAGGCGGCACATGGATTCGCGAAGACGTCTCTTACGAAGTGAACGAACCGGACGCCTACGCGCTCGAAGAAGCGCTGCGCCAGAAAGAAAAGCACGGCGGCGAGGTGGTGGTGATTACCGCTGGTCCGGCGCGCGCCCAGCAGGTATTGCGCGAGGGACTTGCCAAAGGCGCCGACCGCGCCATTCATCTTGACGACAATGCATTCGTCGGCATGGATGCCATGAACATCTCCAAGGCATTTGTTGCTGCGATCAAGGATGACAAATTCGATCTCATCTTTACCGGCCTGCAGTCTGACGATTACGGCTACGCGCAGACTGGCGTGATCATGGCAGAACTGCTGGGCTGGCCGCACGCCACCATCATCATGGAAATTCAGAAGAGCGATGGCGGAATCAAGGTTAAACGCGAACTGGAGTCGGGATTTTTCCAGCACGTGGGTATGCCGCTGCCGGCGGTCTTGACCATTCAATCCGGCATCAACAAGCTGCGCTACGCCACGCTGCTGGGCATCAAGCAGGCCAAGAACAAACCATTGCGCAAGGTCACTCTGGACGAGGTGAAATCCTCCCTGAGCGACAACATGCAGAAGGTGGAAAAGCTTTACATCCCGCAGAAGAGCAAGAAGACCGAGATGCTGGAAGGTTCTCCCGCGGAAGTGGCGAAGAAGCTGGTAGAAAAACTTCGCAACGAAGTCCGCGTGATCTGAGGAGGAAGCCATGGAACGAATGGAATACGATCCGGAAGGCGGTAATTACCTCCCTGTAACCGCTCGTGAAACAGGGTCTACGCTGATCGTGGTGGGCATTATCATGCTGCTCGCCGCGCTGGGCTGGGGACTCTTCGTCGACTGGGACATTCGCGCCGGAAACATAATGATGCGCATCATCTTCGGCGCTGACGTTCTGATCGCGCTGGTGCTCATGGTGGTGGGCTTCAGCAAGAAACGGCACATAAGAAAATAAAATGGCAAACACAATCCTGGTTGTTGTCGAACAACGCGAAGGCAAGCTGAACCGCGTCTCCTGGGAAACAGTGGCAGCCGCGCAGGCCATTGCCGCAGAAACCGGCTGGACTGTCGAAGCGGCGGTTTTCGGCAGCGGAATTTCGAGCATTGCCGGCGAAGTTGCGGGCAAGAGAGTGGCAAAAGTTTACGCCCTTGAATCGCCCCGGCTGGCCGAGTACACGCCGGATGGCGTAGTAGCGGCGCTCAAGCAATTCATTGAGCAGAAGAAGCCCGCGCTGGTGCTCATGCCTCATACCTATCAGGTGCGCGATTTCGCTCCGCAACTTACTACCGCGTTGGGACGCACGCTGATCAGTGACGCCATTGCCTTCCGCAAAGAAGGTGACAAGCTGCTCTTCACCCGCCAGATGTTCCAGGGCAAGTTCGCTGCGGATGTCTCATTTGCCTGCGAGCCGCCGCACTTCGCCACTTTTCAGGCAGGGGCTTTCCGTGGCGATAAAGCCGAGGCTGGCGCTTCAGCCGCTCCGGTGGAAACTGTGAATGTAGATATCCCCGAGAGTGCCGTCCGCACGAAGCCGGAAGCTCCTTTCAAAGAAGCCAAGCAGGCCGTGGATCTCACCCAGGCGGAAATCATCGTATCTGTGGGCCGGGGCATTAAAGAGCAGAAGCACATCGAGTTGGCAAAACAACTGGCGGAGGCGCTGGGCGGAGAGATTGCGGCCTCGCGTCCTATCTGCGATTCGGGCTGGCTTCCCATGGATCGGCAGATCGGCAGCTCCGGGCAGACGGTTGCGCCCAAGCTCTATCTTGCGGTGGGCATCAGCGGCGCGATTCAGCACATCGTGGGCATGAAAGGCTCACGCAGCATCATTGCCATTAATAAAGACGCTGAAGCGCCCATCTTTGAAATTGCCGATTATGGTGTGGTGGGCAATCTGTTTGATATTGTGCCGGCGCTCACGGAAGAAGTGAAAAAGGCCAAGGGATGATCGAAGTGGGTAATTGGGTAATTTTGTAAGTGGGTAATTTGAAGTCCACCCAAAGACGTTCATTTACCAAATTACTCAATTACCAAATTCTGATGCTTATTTTCCGTAAACCCATCGAAGGAATCGACCGCCCGCAGATGGAGGCTGACGTCGTGATCGTCGGCGGCGGGCCGTCAGGCATGGCCTGCGCGCTGCGGCTTTCACAGCTTATTGACAGGCACAACCAGCGCCATCCTGACGCGCAGATCAGCAAAGAAAACATCTATCTGCTGGAAAAAGCGCGTGAAGTAGGCCAGCACTGCCTCTCGGGTGCATTGCTCGATCCGCGCTCGATGGACGAACTCCTGCCCGGCTGGCGCAGCGAGGCCCCGATTGAGGCCGAGGTCACCCACGAAGACGTTTACTTCCTCACCGAGAAAAAAGAATATCGTTTGCCGATCACGCCGCCGCCGCTGCGCGATCATGGCAATTTCGTGATCTCTATCAATCGCTTCGTGAAGTGGCTGGGAGAAAAAGTCGAGCAGGCGGGAATCACTGTCTTCACCGGCTTTGCGGGATCAGAATTGCTCTTTAACGAGAACAGGGTCGTGGGAGTCCGCACCGACGATAAGGGCGTAGACAAGCACAACCAGCAGAAATCGAATTTCGAGCCCGGTTACGAATTGAAATCCAAGATCACGATTCTTGCCGAGGGCACGCGCGGCTCGCTGACCAAGCAACTTGTAGGGCGGTTCAACCTCGATCAACACCGTAACCCGCAGGTATATGGCGTCGGAGTAAAGGAGCTCTGGGAAGTTCCGTCGGGGCGCATCCGCAAAGGCCAGGTTGTCTACACCATGGGCTGGCCGCTTACGACAAAAGAATATGGCGGTTCGTGGATCTACGGTGCGAAAGACAACATTGTTTCCATGGGCTTTGTGACTGGCCTCGATTATGCCGATCCGCGTCTCGATCCGCATCACGTCCTGCAGGATTTCAAGCAGCATCCTTTTATCGCGCACCTGCTGGACGGCGGGAAGATGATTCGCTACGGCGCAAAGTCGTTGCCGTATGGGGGCTGGTATTCCATGCCTCCGCTGGGTGGCAATGGATGGATGATCGTCGGCGATTCTGCCGGCTTCCTGAACTCGCAGCGCCTGAAAGGCATTCACCTGGCCATTAAGAGCGGTATGCTGGCGGCGGAGACCGCCTTCGAAGCCCTCCTGGAGAACAACTTCACGGATGAAAAACTGAAGCAATTCAAAGACCGGGTGGACGCAAGCTGGATTCGCGATGAACTGTACGAGGTGCGCAACTTCCACCAGGGATTTGAGAACGGCTTGGTTCACGGCCTGCTGCATACCGCCTTACAGCAGATTACCGGCGGACGCGGGCTGCATGAGGTCTACACCACCCACGCCGGACACCGGCGCTTGCAGCATCTCAACCAGCTTCCTGAAGATGGCGGCAAGCGGGCGCACATGCTGGGCCAAGCCCGTGGAGACGGCAAGCTCACCTTCGACAAGCTGACCGATCTGTATCATTCCGGCACCAGGCACGAAGAAGACCAGCCTTCACACCTGGTCATTCATGACACCAACATCTGCAATACCCGCTGTGTGCAGGAGTTCGGTAACCCTTGCCAGAATTTCTGTCCGGCGAATGTGTATGAGATGGTGGAGGCCGCAGATGTGCCTCACGGCAGGCAGATTCACCTGAATCCTTCCAACTGTGTCCACTGCAAGACCTGCGACATCATGGACCCCTACGAGATCATCACCTGGGTGCCGCCCGAGGGCGGCGGCGGGCCGAATTATGATGGCATGTGAAGCACATCAAATCAACTGATGTAACTCACGGAAACATTACTTGTTTCCATCTCTTGTCCGAATCGGTTTTGTTCCACTTCTTCACTTTTTTCCGTTCAGATTCCATCTCCCTGGGAGTGAGATGGGCGCTGACTTGTTGGAGCGGAGCATCGGCTTCGTTGATTTGCATTTGCCTGGCAAGAGAGAGCCAGAAGTATGCTTCCTTTTCGTCATTATGGTTGCCGCTTTGCGATTTGAGCTTTCCCAGATACAGAACCGCGTCAGCAACATCCATCAGGGCCGCATCGCGATACCAGATTTCAGCTTCTTGCGGGTCCTTTGGCCCTCCCAGCCCTTGCTCCGCCATTCTCGCCAGAACCACGAAGGCGAAGTATTTGTAGTTCCCCGCAGCCGCTTTGCACCATAATTTTGCTTTCGGGTAGTCCTGGGGCACCCCTCTTCCGACAAAGTAATGTTGGCACAGCATGTACTGTGCTTCGCTGGCAGTGGTCCCATCATTTACCTTTGTTTCCGTCCCGGCCAATTCCCGGTACAGGGCAATGGAACTCGCAAAATCGGCCTGGACGTCATCTCCTTTGTCATACATGTCTGCCAGAAGCAGCTTCGCCGGTTCCATATCGTTGTCCTGAAACTCACTGCGAATTCGTGACATAGCCTGCTCTGCATCAGGATCGCCGTTCCGCTGTGCCAGCATCATCCAGGCGTATGCTGTCGCCAGATCGCTTCCCACTCCATCTCCGTTGTAGTAAGAGATGGCTACGTTATAATCTGCTTTGGCAATGTTCTGTTTCGCTGCTTTTTTGTACCAGAGGAATGCTTCTTCCTTGCTTTGCGCTACTCCGCGGCCCAGACTGTACATAACGCCAAGGGCATTCTGCGCTTCTGCATTGCCTTGCTCAGCAGCTTTGCGGCACCATTCAAATGCCGATTGATAGTCCTGCTTTACGCCATTGCCTTTTTCATAGGCCTGCGAAAGCTGCAATTGGGGGCGTTTGCGTCTCCTGCTTCAGCTTTCCTGGCCAGGTCGGCAATGTCATTGCCGGCTACGCAGGAAAAAGAAGCCACGTGCAGCAGAAGGACGGCAATAAATAGTTGCATTGCATATTTTTGCAGCATGAGAGGCACCTTTCTATTCCTCTTCAGAGATATATCAGGTAATCCCAAACTTCTGGAAAAGTCTGCTATTCAGATGATCAAAGAAGCTCCTGCGCGGGCAAAGGCGGCGGCTCAGCCCACATCAAGCAAATCATACCGGCAATGCGGAAGTTAGCCACAGTAACAATATCGGTGGAAGCGCTCGCGCAGACTGCGGAGGCCATGAGGGAGAGAACGGCGAAGACAATTATTTTCCCCAGCATCGTCCTTGAAATCCTGCCTTTTATGTAGTGATGGCACATCGTGAAACGTTTCAGGCTACTTACCTTGCCTCTTAGCGGCCCTTTGCCTTGCTATCTTTCAAATTTTCGTAGCCTGAAAAGAATTTGGCACCTCTCAGTGGCCTCATTTTTTCCTCAGTTCTGCTGAAACCAGCTTTTCCCTGGCCAAAGAGGACGATATTTGCCGCACTGAGATTTCAAAACTCTTATGGCTCTTCTCCGTGTCTGCCGTGCCTCCGTGGTGGATTTTGACTTTCGTTTTCCTCTGCTTACTCTGTTCCTCTGTGTTGCCAAGGTTTTGCCGTTTAGTTGCGGCTCTGTCGCGCTGCGGTTCATTCTGCCACGTTACGCAGGCGATTTGACCAAAGGTCTATAATGAGTCTTGAGGTTTCGACCGCAACGGCCTTCGGGTATACCCTGGCTGTTGCGGCGGCTCCTTGCAGTTCACATTGCAAGGACAAGGGTTCACGCGGAAACGCCTGGGCCTCCCGTGTTTGGAAAGGGACCGACGGCAGCAATTGCCGCTCCTTCCTTCTTGTCTCTCTGCAATCCAGAAAATCCAACCATGCGCCTTCGCGACAAACACGGCCGCTTCATTACCGACCTGCGGGTCAGCATTACCGACCGCTGCAACTACCGCTGTGTTTATTGCCGCACCGGCAACGATGGTGCGATTTATTCCGAGCTTCCCATCGCCGACTACCAGCGCATCGTGCGCGTTTTTGTGCAGCTTGGCATTGAGAAGGTGCGCATCACCGGCGGCGAGCCACTGTTGCGTAAAGGCGTGGTGGAGTTCGTCCGCGAATTGTCGAAACTGCGCACCCTGGAGGGCGAGCCGCTCGATCTTGCCATCACTACCAATGGACACCTGCTTGCCGGTCTGGCTCAGCCGTTGAAAGAAGCCGGATTGCGGCGCGTGACTGTCAGCATGGATGCTGTTGATCCGGTGAAGTTCGCGAAGATTACCCGGGTGTCGAACGGGTTCGATAACGTGCTGGCTGGAATTCGCGCTGCCCGCCGCGCTGGACTCGATCCGGTAAAGGTTAACTGCGTGCTGCTGCGTGGCTTCAATGAAGACCAGATCGTTGAGTTTGCGCGCTTCTCGCGGGAAGAAGGCGTGGTGGTCCGCTTCATCGAGTTCATGCCTCTGGAAGAAGACCGGGTATGGTCTCCGGTGGTGGTGGTCGCCATGGACGAGATTCTTGAAGCACTGAACAGTTTTCGTCCAGTGCGCCAGCTTGCCAACAGCCTGAGTGAGACCGCCCGGCGCTACACCTTTGATGATGGTCTAGGCGAGATCGGTATTATTGCTCCCGTGTCGCACCCGTTTTGCGGACATTGCTCTCGCATCCGTCTGACCTCTGACGGCAAAATCCGCACCTGCCTCTTTTCCCTCTTCGATCACGATCTGGCTGCCCGCCTGAATGCAGGGGCAAGCGATACTGAGCTGGCCGGCTACATACATTCAGTCGTGGACAAGAAAGAAGCCCGCCACCATATCGGAGAGCCGGGTTTCGAGAAGCCTTCCCGCAGCATGGTTCATATTGGCGGCTGAAGCAGCTTAGTAGATATCTGCGAGGCTGCTTTTCCATTGCCAACGCGCGAACCTTCTGAGTACAATCGCCACAATCCCCCACTAGTACCTTTCTTCCGGTTCCGGAAGCTACATGAGTTGTGTTTGAAATAATGGGCTGTAGCGACAAACCACATGACACTAGCCGTTGAGGTAGCAGGAAAAACTGATGTAGGCTGTGTGCGCACCAACAACGAAGATAACTTCGGCTATGACGCGCGTTATGGAATCTTTGTGGTTTGTGATGGCATGGGTGGACAGGCTGCCGGTGAGGTCGCGAGCAAAATTGGCGTGGATGTGCTGCTGAATTACTTCCGCGAAGCACTGGTGAAAGACAACGCGCTTTGTATTGCACATGTGGGTGACAGCCGCATCTACCTGGTGCGCCAGGGGTCGATTCAGCAACTCACCCAGGACCATTCGCTGGTCATGGAGCAGTTGCGGCGTGGATACATTACGCGCGAAGAGGCGGAGCGCTCCACCAACCAGCACATTATTCTGCGCGCCCTCGGTTCAGAAGAAGAGGTGCAGCCGGACGTGGAAGACCTGGTGGTGCTCGCCGGTGACGTGGTGCTGATGACCTCGGATGGCCTGACCAAGTATGCAAAGGACGAGGAGATACTCAAGATCGTAAATTCGGCTGAAACCCTGGAAATGGCATGTGATGCGCTCATACAGATGGCCCGCCGGCGGGGCGGTGACGATAACATTACCTGCCTGCTTCTTAAAATAATGGAGCAGCCGTGGTACAAGAAGATAGCGCAGCGCTGGTTCTCCGGAGGACCACAATGGCAAAACTCTATCTGAAGTTTGAGAAGGCTACCCTGCAGGAGGCCAATCTGACCACAGCAGTCTTCACCATTGGCCGTATGCCGGATAACTCTTTCCAGATCGATAATCTTGCCGTCTCCGCCCGCCATGCAAAAATCTACTGGGAGAAGGATCATTACGTCATCGAAGACCTGGGCTCGCTGAACGGCACATGGGTCAATGGCCAGCGCGTCGGTAAAGCCACCCTGCGCGATGGGGACCAGATCGCCATCGGCAAACACTTTGTACAGTTCAAGGATGAAGGATTCAAGCCCTTTGCCGGCGCCCCGGTCGCCGAGGTTCCCGCTGCGCCCAAGCTCGACGAAACCGTGGTGCTCGATACTAAGAAAGCGCAGGAGATCATTGCAGCCAAGGCAACGCCCAATGCAGCCTCAGGCCCGCTGGGGCTTTCAAAACCCATCAGTCATGCGGACTGCGGCAAAGAACGCGTCGGCATGCTCAATATCCTGGAAGGACGCACGGATCAACCGCGCTATGTGTTGACCGGAAAGATGGCGATGATCGGCCGATCCGCCATGGCCACCATCCGGTTGAAGGGATTTTTTAAGCCTAAGACGGCCGCGCTCATCAGCCGGCGTGACAACAAATATTTCATTTCGCCTTCTGACGAAAAATCGAAACTCAAGGTCAACAGCGAAGACGTCTCCGGCCAGCATGAGTTAAAAGAAGGCGACATCTTCGAAGTAGCAGGAATCAAGGCGGCCTTCAGCCTGCAAGAGTAGAGACACAGCAGAGCCGCAACCAAAAACGAAAATCATTATGGAGCGCAGCCGCCCTGGCCTGTGAGTTTCTTTCAGAAGCGTAAAGGAATGATTGCCGTAGAGACGGTGCTCAGCACCGTCTCTGAGACGTGCGGAAGCGCGGCTCACAGGTTTTTCATTGCGGCCAAACTCACAGATTATTCAATCCGGTCTACCGGCGGCGCAGCTCGGCTGCGAGGGATAAATCTTCGTGAGTCGAGAAGAATTTGACGAACTGTAGTGCAGAGGACGCAAAGGACGCGAAAGGTAACAAAAGTAGGTTGATGTATGAATTTGGCGGTGTATTGCTCCCTATGGACCGCACCCATCCTTCGCTGCGCGGGAGAATTCGTCGCAAGCAGAGAAGAATTCGAACGCGTTAATAATGCAAAGGGCGGAAAGGACGCAAAGGAGTCAAGGAAAAGCCGGTCCGCCTCCGGAATTGGCGGACCGTGGTGGCAGGCAACCGGAAGAAACTCAGTTCTTATCTTTCATGGCAATCAGGCTCTTGCGGAACTCTGGAACAATAATGGCCTGTTCAATGGTGGGCTCGTAGAGATTGGAAAGTCTTTGCGACATGCGGCCGGCCAGCTCTTTTGATCCTGCTTTCTGGTAAGCCACGATCAGCCGCTGCAGTGAGAATGGGCTGCCTTCATCTTCTTCCAGATGGGAAATGGCTTCTTCGTATTTTCCCTGGGCAAGCAAAACGGCTCCCCAGGCGCCGTTATAAGCAGCCTGCACCAGCCCGCTGTTGTTGGTATCGGCCAGCTCCTGAAGCTGCTTTAATGAGTTCAGGGCCGCAGACATGCTGCCATCATGGATGGCACGGCCTGTGCGCGTGCGCAGGATTGTAGCCAGTTCCTGGTCACGGGCTGCAGCCGTCATCTCATGTTTTTCATGAAGCGCGGCTTCTGCTTTCTTGAGCAACTCCATGGCTCGCGCATTGTTCTTCTGGTAGACGGACATCCTGCGCCAGGTTTCGGCTTCCAGCGCTCCTAAATCTTTTCTGTGGGCCTGCTGGGCTACTTCGGTGAAGGCCGCGTCGGCCTTGGTGAAATCCTGTTCGCGCGCGTACGTGGCCGCCGACTGCATGGCAAAATTGATGCTTTGCACGCGGGTGGTCGCCTTCTGAATGGCAATGGCGTACTCGGCGCGGGCTTTTGTCTCTTCTCCCATCACCGCGTAAGTGTCGCCCAGGCCAACTTGTGACTCAATGAATCCCGGATCGATTTTCAATGACTGATGATAATGCTCGAGCGCCACATCGAACCTGCCGGCCATGCGCGAGATTTCTGCCAGAGAGTCCTGCGGGTTGGCTTCGTTGGGAAGCAGCTCTGCGTAGCGCTGCATGTTGTCAAATGCCTTATCGAAGTTGCCGAGCCGGGCGTAGCAGTACGCTGCCTGGTTCAAAGGATCGGCAAATTTCGGATCAATCTTATTGGCGCGTTCGAAGAGCGATATGGCGCGCTCCGACTGCCGCTGGTTTTCCAGCCACAAACCGGCAAACCATGCCAGGTGCTTGTCATCAGGATAGCGGTAGATGGCCTCATTCATTGCCTGAATGGCGGGAATCCAGTGACTCTGCCCTGCATTCGCGATCCAGTCGACGATGAGCTGCTCTTCCGGTCCGGCAAATTTGCGGTTGGCGAGCGCTTCTTCGCGTTCAGCCGCCTGTTCTACCGGATCGCGGGACAGCATGGCGAGAAAAGTATGTGCCAGCGCAAACTGCGGATCAGCCTGCGTGGCGTGCCGCCATTCCTCCAGCGCTTCTTCCCAGTGCAGCGTCTCCATTTTGGCCATGCCCTGTTCAAAGAAGGCACGAGCTTTGTCTGACTTGGTTGTAACTTCCTGCTGAGCGTAAGCGCAAGAGAGCGCCAGCAATGAAATGAAGGTTAGAACAAGCGTGCGAAGGCGCAGGAAAGGCATGCAGGAAGTAGTAGAAGGTAAAGCGATAGCGCGGACAAGTTACAGAGGTAACGGGAAGGACAAAACTGCTATTCAATACTCGTATGCTGAAGAGGGCCCGGATTCTTGCCATTCGAAATGTTGACTGCAAAGATTCGGCTTTTCTGAATTCAGTACTAAAATCCTCTGTAACACTTGTACAACAATGATCACTAGTAATCAGGAATCGTAAGGATTTCGAGGGGGGCGCGGCCACGCGCAACGACGCCGTGGCCGGGGCTCATTCCTGGCGGTTTCAAGTTCGAGGGGGAAGTTCCATGACCAAGCTGCGTTATCTTGCTGCTCTAACCGCGTGTCTGGTTTTTTTCAGCTCCACTTCACAGGCATGGTTCAGTTTTGGCCACATGGCCGTGGCTTACGTGGCATACCAGAAGCTTACGCCGGAGAAGAAGGCCCGGGTGGCCGCTCTGTTGAAGAAAAATCCTTATTACAAGACGAAATGGAAAACGATGATTCCCGCCGGGACGCCCGCCGACCAGCAGGATATGATGCTGTTCATGATCGCCGCCACGTGGCCGGACCAGATCAAGGAAGACACGGCTTATAACCTGCCGGACGGCGCTGCCGGGGGCAATATTCCGCCCACCGACGGGACGCAGTGGCTGAACCAGGGATACAGCGATCTACACCTGCATAAATATTGGCACTTTATCGATACGCCATTTTCGCAGGACGGCACGCCGCTCGTCCCGATCCCTACCACTAACGCGGAAACGGAGATCGCCGTCTGTCGCCAGACTCTTACGCTTGTGCCTGCGCCGAAGAAATCTACGGGAACCAAGAAGAAGGGCCATGGAGTGAGAGTGGACAAAGAGGCAGAGAGGATTGAGGCGCTCAAGTCTTATGACCTGATATGGCTCCTGCACCTGGTAGGAGACGTGCACCAGCCGCTGCATGCCACCACGCGGGTCAGCTCGGGTGCCCCCAAGGGCGATAATGGCGGCAACAACGTCAAGCTGAATGATCCCAGCAAAGAGCTGCATGCCTTCTGGGACGGCCTGCCCGGCGATAGCAACGACCTGAATGCAGTCATCAATTACGCCAAGGCGCTGCCTCCGGCTGATCCGGTATTGGCCGCTAAGACCGATGCCTCAGACTGGATTAGCGAAAGCTTTGATCTTGCCCAGAACTTCGTCTACAAAAATCCCATTGGCCCTGGCCCTGGCCCCGGGCCTTTTACCCTTACAGACGAGTACAAAACCCAGGCCCATAAGATCGCCGACGCTCGCGTAGCCCTGGCCGGTGAGCGCCTGGCCAACCTGATCAACACTGAGTTGAATTGATCGGGAATGGAAGATCGCCAAATCGGAAACCAAAGGCGTTCACCACAGCGCGGCAGGGCCGCAAGCAAAGTGACAATATCTCTTGAGCGCAGCCGCCCGGCTGCGCTCAAGAATTCGTCGTTGAGCGGAGAAGAAGCTAAAAGCTCAATGCTACGTTACTACCGTCATATTGTTCCTCCCGCCGTGATGGAGTCCAATATCCTCTAATTCTCTACCAGTCCGAAAGGCGTATGCGAAAAACGAGAATAGTACTGCTATTTCTGGGCTTGTGGGTCACGCAGGCGTGCCTGGCGCGTGAACTGGCCGTGATTACCGACAAGACTAACTCCTCTTCCAGTGTCAGCAGCACTGACCTGCTGAAATTGCTGAAGACTGACACGCCGAAGTGGCCAGACGGAAAGAAAATTACCATCTTCCTGCCGGACCCGTCCTCGGCGGATGGCCAGTTGGTGCTCCTGAAGATTTACAAGCTCACGCCTGATGACGTGAAGGCGCTGCTGGCTTCTCACAAAGCCAACATCCTCACCGTGGATTCCGACGAAAACGTGATGAAGGCGGTGGCAGAGCATCCCGGATCTATCGGCTTCGTGAATGTTTACTCCATTAACAGCGCCGTAAAGGTTTTAAAGATTGATGGCAAGCTTCCGTTCGAACAGGGGTATCTATTCCATGGCAACTAACCAGGACCACACCATGAACCCGCTCCCCCAGACCTTGCTGGTTCTGCTCATGATCTCCATGCTGTGTACTCTGGCTGTTGCCGGGCAGACAAAGAAGAGCACCAGGGCCCCGGCAGAAAAAGAGCCGGCGCAGACCATGCCGGTAACCACCTCTTCCGCGGCGGCTGCACGCTATTATGAAAATGGCATGGTGCATTACGAGAACCACCGCTGGAATCTGGCTCTGAATGACTGGCATGAAGCGGTGAAACTCGATCCCAAAATGGCCGTGGCCTATGCCTGGATCTGCATGACCACCACCGACCCTGCGGAAGAGAGCGCCCATCGTGCCCAGGCCAAGGCCACCATGAGCGAGGTCTCTCCTGCGGAGCAACTGATGGTCCGCTGGATGGTGGCCACCCACGAGAGCCGTTACGTGGAGGGGATTTCCGCCATGAACGACCTGCTGGCCATGTATCCGCGTGATAAGCGGCTGAATTTCCTTGTCGCCTATTGGCTCTACAAGCAGGATCAGTATGATCTCGCGGAAAAGCTTACGCTCAGGGCACTGGCCGAAGATCCGAACTACGCCACCGCTTACAACCAGATGGGCTATCTCTATTCGCGCCGGGGCGACTACGCCAGGGCTCTGGAAGCCACTGGGAAATATGTGAAGCTGCTTCCCAACGAGCCGAATCCGCACGATTCTTACGCCGAGATGCTGCGCCTTTCCGGGCGCTATGAAGAGGCGCTCACGCATTACCGCTTGGCGCTGAAGATGGACCCGACGTTTTATATCTCGCAGAAGGAACTGGGCGAGACTTACGCCGTGATGGGCCAGGAAGAGAAGGCCCGTGAAGAATACGCCAAGGCGATCCATGATGCGCCCAGTGACGGTGTGAAGGCTGAATATTTGCAGAAGTCAGCCATGACCTACCTGCGTGACAAGCAGTACGATAAGGCCGACAAAGCTTACACAGAGGCCGCCGACCAAGCCGAGGCCATGAAACAGTGGATATGGCAAGCCCGCGCCTACCGCATTATGGCCATGTACAAGGATGAAGACGTGGCAGATAACCTCAATGTGGCTGAAGGGCTGTTGATGTCAAAGAAAAACGCCGTGCCCAAAGGCGACCTTGATGAAGAGCTTGCCCGCATCTGGCGTGTACGCGCCGAACGCGCATCTTCAGCCCATGATTTCGCGGCTGGTCACAAGGCTGTCGAGAAGCTGGAACAGATGGTGAATGCAGGCGCCAGCATTAGCATTGAGCGCACCTACCATGGCGCTGCTGGAACCGTTCTTCTGGCGCAGGAGAAGTATCCTGACGCCATCTCTCATCTCGAGCAGGATTTTGCCAACCCGCTGACGATGAAGGTGCTGCTTGCTGCATACGACAAGAGCGGCACCAAAGATAAAGCCCAGGCATTGCGTAAAAAGCTCATGATCTGGCGCATACCCAGCGTAGAGGAAGCGATGGTTTTCCCTGAACTACACTCCAAAGACGGCGCAGTTATATCCAAGAAATAGCTCGTAAGACCTGTTTGCCGGCATGACCGCAAGCCTTTATAGTGCTTGCGGTCATGGCATCTCATATCGAATGGATACGAAAGTTCTGCCTTTCACTCCCTCACACCACTGAAAAGATTCAATGGGGTAACGATCTGCTTTTCCAGATCGGCGACAAGATGTATTGCGTCCTCTGCCTGGAACCGGATGTCCGCGCCAAAGTCTCTTTCAAATGCACTCCTGAGAGATTCGCAGAGCTGGTGGAAGTTGAAGGGATCATTCCCGCCCCTTACATGGCAAGAAATCAGTGGGTAGCGCTGGTAGAGATGGATGCTCTGCGCCAGAGCGAAATCAAAGAGCTGATTCGCGGATCGTATCAACTGGTTCTGGCGAAGCTGCCCAGGAAAGTACAAGCGACATTAGCAGCTAGCAATTAACCTCGGCTATTAGAGCATTTTCCGTTAATGTATAGGGAATTTACTCACCCCCCTGTCATTCCGACCGAGGGAGGACGGAGCGGAGAGCTTGTCCTGAGCGAAGCCGAAGGAAACCCCGAGGATATTTATTCAAACATGCTGCATCAAGGCGTTCTCACGAAACTGTTTGAGCACGATCAAGAACCCTACAGCAGTTCGAAAAATTGCTATAGCCTTTGGCCTTTAGCTCCCGACTTAATCGGCACGATCGAGGTCGTGCACTAACGCATGTCTCTTGCAAACAATTCAGATGCGGGTCTGGCCAATTAGCAGTTGCTTAAAACACCAGGAATTTCTTTTTCTTCTTCTTCGCAGTCCTGGCTTCATCCGGGCCGGATGCATTGGCGGCCATGATGACCGGCTTGGACTGGTTCGGGCTGGCGCCGGTATCTAGAAATCCCTGACGAACGTCAATATACGATTCTTCGCGCAGCTTGGTGAGATAGGTGCGGGCTGCGGGCTCGAGCTTCTGCACGTAAATAGCTTCACGAATTTTGTCTTCCACGTCTTTCATAGGTGGAATACCGGCCGGACGATGCTCCAGCACCTTCAGGATGAGAAAACCCTGTTTGGTGCGAATCACGTCAGTGAACTCGCCCTTTTTCAGGGAGAAGGTCTTGTCCTCAAGTTCTTTAGCCAGTTCACCGCGTTTGAATATGCCGATAGGGCCGCCATCAGCCGCAGTCGATCCATCGGAGAGTTTCTTGGCGGCGTCTTCAAAGGTCATTCCGCCTTTGCGCAGCATGTTCAAAATGCCGTCGGCTTTCTGCTGGGCCTGGGCAACTTTGGCGGGGTCTTCAGGCAGCGGTTGCTGCGGCTTCTCTTCCTTGCCTTTGTTCTTGTCCTTGTCATCCGCCGCTTTGGGGGGCTGAGTTGAGACCAGGATTTCACTGAGGACTACCGACTCATCCGAGGTAAGTTCTTTCTGGTGCGCGTCATACCAGGCCTGAATTTCTTCGTTGGTAATATGAATGCGCGAACCCACCTCACGCTGGACGACGTCCCGAGTAATGAAGCCATCCTGAATCTGCTGCTTGAAATCCTGGTAGGAGACTCCCTGCTGCTGGGCGGCCTTTTCCAGATCTTCCATGTTGGCAAGCCCGAGTTGCTGGCGCATTTCGTTGAGCCGCTTGATGGTTTCAGTCTCGCCGGTGATTCCCAGTTCTTTGCCTTTTTCGAGGAGAAGCTGCTGGTCGATCAGGTCGCGTAAGACGTCTTTCTGGCGCTCTGTCCACTTGCTCTGCCAATCCTGAGGATAACGCTGTTTCAGCTCTTCGATGGAAAGCTGCTTGCCCTTTTCCAGATCGGCGCGGGTAATGATGGAATTGCCGACCCGGGCAACGATCTCATCAACAATGTTGCTGTCTTGAGCACGATTGGGCTCCTGAGGAGCATTGCTCTGCTGCGCAGGCAGCAAAGCGGCGAAAAATACCAGGACGAGGGAGGACAATGAAATTCTTTTGAACATAGATGGAACATTCCAATTCAAGGGCAGACGTTCCCATTATTTTATCAGCCGCTGCTCAGGATAGCCACACGCATGTCAGCATTATGGGTAGTGGGTCAGTTTCTTTGAAAGTAACCCACTACTGCTTTTTCTTCTTGTTGAGTATGTTGCCCAGCAAGCCGCCAAGGCCTTGAGCCGGGCTTTGCTGCTGCTGGCCCTGCTGAGGCGAGGCTAATGATTTGAGCGAATTCCCGAGTCCGCCAATCGCAGGCAGGAAGCTTGGATTTGAGGTTGTGCCCTGGATCAGGAAGGGAATACCTTTGTTTTGCGCGCCGCCCGAGATATTGGCGAAATTTCCGAGCAGTCCGCCGTTACCACTGGCCAACTTGAGCAGCATCTTGAAATCGAGCGCATTGTTGCTGTTGATCAGCCCGTTGCCGGTAAGCTGGCCGATCGCAGGCATGCTCAGCAGGATGTTGTCCGCCCGAATGCCTTCAGGGGCAACGCGCAACGCGCTGCTGAAGGATTGAATCACCGTATCTGAACTGGGTTGAAGGCCGGTCAACGCAGCAATCGGACCCAGCTTGGAGGCCAGATTGAATCCGCTCAGGTGGGCGCCTGAGATGTCTACCGGACCTGTAATCACCAAGTGGTCAAGCGGGCCTTCCGCATCCAGATTGGCATTCAGCACTCCGCCCTGAAGCGATGAACCGGAAGGCAACACCACGCCGAATGCCGGCAGCAGGCCTTCAATATCGTTGACGGCCATTTTATTGCCCTGGATCTTCATATGAGTGCTGGTGGTCTCGCCATGGCTGCTGAAAGTGCCATTGGCGTGGGCCGTGCTCCCGCCCGTGTGGAGGTTGGCGTTGAGAGTGCCCGTTTCTGAGTCCAGGGCGTAGTCGGAGTTGTAGTCAAGATTCACAGCCTGCCGCGCAGGAGAGCCACCCTTCACCAGACGCAGGTTATTGGCCTTGGCCTTGCCGGTAGAGTGCAGCCGATGGCCGTCAGATTTCAACTGGCCGTCAAAATCGATCACACCGCTCAGGCCGGAACTCGGATCAAGCAACCCCGACGCCGCCAGGTCGGCATGATCGAGAGTGACTTTGGCGTCCAGAGGTGTCTTGGCGGAATCCTCATGGTTCAGAGGGCCCGCTTTCCCTTCAATCTCCAGTGCGCCTCCGCCCGGAGTGACCGCGCTCAAATTGAATGGAACTGCAGAGGTGGTGGAGATATTGCGCGCCAGCAGGTTTACTTTGTCGTAGGTATGCTGCTTGCCTAATGCATGGCCATTGGTGCGCGCGATTCTGATCTTTCCATTCTCGACTTGAAGTTTGTCTACGCTGAAGTCTGTTGTCTTTCCGGACGTGGGCTGCGGTTTAGCCTGGGTGGAAGAATTGCCCATGCTGGAGAAATTCCATTTTCCCGCGTTGTTTTTCACCAGCAGGACATCAGGATTCTTGATCGTCAAAGAGGTGACCTTCACCTGGCGCGAGAAGATCAGGGGCATCCATTCAAGCCCGATCTGCAGGGAAGACGCCTGCAGAAACGGTCCTTTGTTAAATGCCGGATCGTCATTGATGACGATATTGCTGGCTTCAGCGCCGCCGCTGAAAAACGAAGCCTGGATTTTCCCAATGCTCACCCTGCGCCCCAGGGCCGCGGAGAGCTTGCTTTCAATCTCCGGACGGAAGCTGTCCACGTTGATGAAAAGCGGCACAAGCAGAACCGTGAGAATGATAACGCCCAGGACGATGCCGAGGATAATCCACAAACGCTTCATAAAGCGGAATCGTAGCAGTAATTGGGTAATGGGGGAAGATTACCTGGGCTGTTTAGCCGTAAAGTTTTATGAATGCTCGTTGAAGATTATGGACATATATCTTTCCGAGAGAAATTCACGCAGGAATTCTTCGTTTTCCTTGGAATCCATTCCGCCTTGTTTCTTTGATAAAAACCAAAGCTGATAGCTTTACGCATAGTTCAACTCCAGAGTGGGACTGGGATAATGGGCGGGAAACTCTTGTCGGCAGCTCATGTAGATTAGACACCAGAAACCTGAGAGTTGTACCAATATGTTTTTAAGTGCAGGGCAATCGCATGAAAACGTTTTTGTCCTCTGGGCTCAATTTGACTCGGGATCCTAGCCAGCGAAGCTTGGCGAGATTCTTCTAGCCCACAGCGCAAGCTGTGGGTAATAGGTGAGAAAACAGGGGGAGCCCGCGAAGCGGGCGGCATAGTTCTACCTCAAACAGCATCGAAATCTTTTCATGCGATTGCCCTGTTTTTAAGTGCTGCACGCAGCCAATTCGGGATTTCTGTCCTTATAATGAAGCGCTATGAGATATAAGATCGTTATTGTCACTATTTTGGGTATGCTGTCAGCATTGGCCTCAGGCCAGCAGGCTCCCGCGCAAAGAATCAGGGTTTCCCAGGGAGTGCTGGAAGGAAGCATTCTCGTTAAGGTTGATCCTCAGTACCCGCAAGAGGCGAAGGACAACCGCGTTCAGGGAGATGTAGTTTTGCGCATCCTAATCGATAAGCAAGGAAATGTCATCAAGGCAAAGCCGATGTCAGGTCCTCCATCACTCACTGGCGCTGCCGTAGATGCGATGATGCAATGGAAGTTCAAGCCGTATCTGCTCAATGGGGAGCCGGTTCAAGTGGAAAGCGTGTTCACTATACGGTTTCGCTTGTGACCGGTATGATCACTGAGCTAAAGAAGCTCAAGAGCAATGCTGATCGCTTCTTCGATTCGGCGCAGAGATTCCTGAGTTAAAACGCCTAGGGCAGGATACACAGCTAAGCTCTTTTCGAGTGTAGTGACCTGATCACATTTAACCCAGGAATCATGATTCAATCCTCCTTCACCCGCCTTTAGCTTTGGACGCAAAGAGAATTGTTTATGTTCTACCTTTGAAATAGGCACAATGCATACGTCCAAAGAGAACCGGTTAAGGGCATCTGTAGAGATGACTACGGCAGGTCTTTCTTTATCCAGATCAAAAAGGCAAATTTCACCTCTTCGTGGACACCAACCATGGGGTTTGGCGCCACGTTTCCGAGCCATGCTAGTCGTTCTCTCTGCTAATGGATTTTATGGAAGCTGACTGCAATGCACGACGAGCAGTTCTGTCATCCTCTGATTTGAAAAATGCTTCAGCTTCGGCATGTAAGGATTCCTTACGCTCAACTTCCAGGCCGATTCTGATCAAAGCATTGATTCTCTCGCTGGTCGAAGCAGCGCCTTTTGTGCGCTCGACTTCATCCAAGACTCCTCTATCTAAAGATAAGCTCTTTGTCGTTCTTGCTATGGCCATGGCAGCGTCCCAGAGATTATATTGGGTTTCCCAATAGAAATTATATCAGATATTCTATTGATTTTTGCAGTGTCACTGCCCGTAATTCTTCTTCAAATATTCCGTGATCTCACCTTCCAGTTGGGCATAGCCGCCGTGAATCGTGCTGCGCAGGGCTGATTCTATTGGCTCTCCAGAACCCAATTTCTGCAGCAATTGCGCGAGATTCGCCATGCCGTGATTGGTGCGGATGCATTCTACTGCCGCCAGAGCTTCAGCATAGGCTACAAAGGCTTCGTCCTGTCCGTAGGATTGAAAGGTGCTTTCGAGCTGGTCGAGCGGAATCTGCCGTCCGGCAGTGTAGAGAGCAGCCAGGCGCGGCCCAAACATGGAAGCCGAGCGCGGCTCTTCCATTTGGGCTATGCCTTCGTCGAGCCACTGCGGCAGATGCCGGTGTGTGATGTAGCCGGTGAAAGAGTGGGTAAGCTCGTGGTGCAGCACGCGCATAAGAGCCGGAGTCATGCCGGTCAGCCCGGAGACGGGAATGCGCAGCTTTCCATCATTCATTGCCGCGGACCATGCCGGGGCCTGGGTTACATCAAAGAAAGCCTGTTTCGTATAAAGGGAAACCGAGATGTTGCCCGGGGCTGCACCCAAGTCGCGCTGAAGCGTGCTGTAGTGCTCTTCGAGCACAGAAAGAATGTCAGTGCGGAGACTGTCAGGCGCCTGTGATCCCTCATAACGCAGAACGAAATGGCTGCTCTGCTGCTCGCGGTAGTCAGCTTCAGCTTTGTCTTCGCGCTCGGCACGGGCCAGCAGTTCCTCCACCTTGGAGTCTTTCTTCAATGCCAGGGATTTCTTCCATGCGGCAATGGCCTCGCGTAACTGCTCATTCTTGTAATAGGCATAGCCGAGGATAGCAAAGGCTTCAGACGCTTCAGGGCTGGCGCGGGTAGCGCGCTCCCCATAAAGAATGGCTTCCGCCGGCTTGCCCAGTTTCACCAGCACTGAGGCATAATGCTCCAGCAACACGGCGTAATTGGGAGCAAAACCCAGTGCAGTGTTAAAGTAACGTGCCGCCTCGTTCAGGTGGTTGCGCTTCTCCTCAAAATTGGCAGCCACCAGGTTCGCAGCCGCTGACAGATCGGCATTCCCCTGCGCCTCAATGCTCCTCAGGGCCGCGGCATCGATTTGCCCATCGCGGATGACCTGGGCAATCAAATCCTTTCCATTCTGAACTTCCGGGGGCCTGGGTACGTCTTCGGAAGGGGCAGGCTGGGATGCGCCGGGAACACTGGCAGGCATTCCTGCGTCTATTGTTTCAACCAGCGACAGCGGGATGGCAAAAGTGTTTTCGCCGACGGTGTACTCTACCCGTCCATTCACTTCGTGGGTAGAATCGGCAACAATGCTTTTTCCATTCTTCAGATGGATGACGTCGGCCTGCGCGGCCATGCAGATGGCCGCCAGAAACAGGTATATGAACTTGAATCGCAAGCCCAAAAATTGTAGCAAGTATGTGCCGGTGTGGAAGTTAGGGGTTTACCTGATTACCAAAATAATGACGGTCTGCCTGCTGCTCGCGGCACTGGGACATGCGCAATCCGCCGCCCCGCAGGATCCGGCGCTTGGAATTTATCGCCAACTGCTCAATCCGGTATTGAGCGCTGCCGATGTCCACAAAATCAGACAGGTTGCCATCGATCGGGAAGACCTGCACGTTGTGCTGGAGGATGGAACGATTGCCTTCATCCAGGCGGTAGACGGGCATATTACCGGCGCGGTTTTTGAAGGCGAAGGTGAGATTCTGCTGGTTCCACCGGGACGCGCGGAACGAACTTCCCTCGCGCTCTTTACCAGGCAGAGCGTGCTGGATGAGCATTTCAGAACTGCTTTCCTGCGCTTCTTTGATGACAAGCTCGCGGAGGAACTGCGCGCCGGCTTCCGTGAGCCGGAAGACGCGCAGGAGTTTGTAAATCGCTGGCAGGAGCCGGCGCGCACGCTGGCGCGCTCGGATAGCCTGGTGCTTCTGCAGTCCATGACCAACGCCGGAGACACCTCCTCCCACTATTTTCACCTGCGGCTGCTGGGCTCAACCCTCGGACTCTTCGATGTGTTCTTCAACACCAACACACCTGAGCAGTTCTCCGTGGCCCAGGCTGCGCAGAGCGAGCGATCGATCATTTTCGATGTCTGGACGTCTTTTCCCATGCGTTCCGTCCGGGAAGCCAAAGGCCCGTCGCTCCCCGCGCCCATTCGTATTTCAGATTTCCGCCTTCATTCGAAAGTTGAGCCTCCCACAAATCTTGAGGTAGAGGCGGAATTAACCCTCTTTGCCGGAAGACCGGGGCAGCGTGCTCTCATTCTGGAACTGTCGCGCTACCTGAAAGTCAGCGAGGTAAAGCTCGATGGCAAACCGGTTGCATTTATCCAGAATGAGTCGGTCGAGGGCACCGAGCTGGCGCGCCATGGCAACGATCTGATGACGATCATCCTTCCTGCCGCGCTGGAGAAAGGGCGTCCCGTAAAGATCACGTTGAAGTACGCAGGCGCGGTGATGTTTGATGCCGGAGGCGAAGTCCTCTACGTGGGCGCGCGGGGCACCTGGTATCCACAAGCGGGGGCCGCGTTTGCAAATTTTGATCTCACCTTTGAGTACCCCGCCAACTGGACGCTGGTTGCAACAGGAAAACGCGTGTCGAGCGCGACCAAAAACGGTCAGCATATCACCCGCTTTGTTCCTGACAAGCCCATTGCTCACGCCGGATTCAATATGGGCAAGTTCGAGTCGGAATCAGCCTCCGCTGGCGATGTCATCGTGAGCTCTTACGCCTCGCAGAATATTGAGGCATCGCTGGCGCAGCGCCTGGCCAGGGCCAGACTTTATCCTGAACCGGCGAAACAGGTCGAGCGAACCGCCCACCAGGCGGCCAATGCAATTCTGTTTCTCTCCTCTGAACTGGATCCGTTTCCGTATTCAAGCCTGGAAATTACGCAGTTGCCCGCATTGCTCAGCCAGTCCTGGCCGGGGTTGATCTATCTTTCCAGCACCGCTTTCCTGACGCCAGGTGAGCGGACGGCGCTAGGAATCAAAGACACTTACCTGGAACTGCTCTTCAGCGAACTCATGCTCACCCATGAAACCGCCCACCAATGGTGGGGTGATGCCGTGGACTGGCAGTCGTATCGCGACGAATGGATGATTGAGGCGCTGGCCAATTACAGCGCGTTGCTCATGCTGGAGAATGAAGACTCGGAAAAAATGAAGATTGTGCTCGACCACTACCGGGCAGAGCTGTTGAAAGACACGCCCAATGGGATTGTGGCTGAAGCTGGCCCGGTCACGCTCGGCGGAAGGCTGACTTCTTCCATGTTTCCTGTGGCTTATGAAACCGTGCTGTATGGCCGGGGCACATGGCTTATCCACATGCTGCGAACCACCTTGCGCCGGGCCAGCGGAGGCAAAAGCGATGCATTGTTTTTCAAGGCACTGAAAGGACTGCTGGCCAAATCAGATCATGGCAAGATTTCGACTCGCGATTTGCAGGAGGCTTTTGAGCAGGTGCTTCCGCCGGAGTTGACCTATGAAGGTCGCAAGAGCCTTGACTGGTTTTTCGATAGCTGGGTGAACGGCATCTCGATTCCGCAGTTCGAAGTTGAAGACCTGCATCTTGTCCCTGCCGGAAAGCAGGTGAAAGTGAGCGGAACGATCAAGGAGAGTCACGCCGCCAAAGACCTGGTGACCGCCGTGCCGGTCTACGGCAAAAACGCCAAGGGAGATTCACAGTTCATAGGATTCGTCTTCGTAGATGAGCCCAAAACCGAATTCACGCTCAACGCTCCCGCAGGCACGAAAGACATCGTGCTTGATCCCGAGAACACCATTTTGCGGAGATAGAGATCGATCCGGTTTTTACGGCAAACGGCGCGAAATACGGAAAGAACGCAAAGGAAACGAAGAGAAATTCGATGACTCAGTTACCAAATTACCCATTTACCAAATTGCTGTGATAAGGTTTTCCCGCTGTATAAAGAAAATCTTATGCGCACGCTTGTCCTCTTTTTCCTGGCCTCGGCTGTTGCTCTGGCCCAAACCTCGCAAACCTATACCTTGAAAGCTACGCCCACCACGGTTGCCTGGGGCTACTACGATGCCGCCGCCAAGCCGGTGTTGAACATCCATTCCGGCGATACGGTTATTTTTGAAACCCTGATCACCAATAGTCCTGACCGGCTGGAAAAGGCCGGAGTGCCTCCCGGGCAGGTGCAGCAGAGTTTGCGCGACATCTACAAAGAGGTCACCAACAAAGGGCCCGGCGGACACATTCTGAATGGCCCTGTGTTCATCGAAGGCGCCGAGCCGGGCGATACGCTGGAAGTCCGCATTCAGAAGATCGATCTGGCCATTCCGTATGCGTACAATGCCTTCGGCCTGGGGCGCGGCTTTCTGCCTGAAGACTTCCCCTATCCGAAGATGAAAATCATTCAATTGGACCGCGAGCGCATGGTCGCCAAGTTCGCGCCCGGCATTGAGATTCCTCTGCATCCCTTCTTCGGCAGCATGGGCGAAGCTCCTCCCGAGGCGGCAGGGCGCATCAACAGCGCGCCTCCGGGAATTCATGCCGGGAATATGGATAACAAAGAACTCGTGGAAGGCACCACGCTCTATCTGCCCGTCCACGTGCGTGGCGCGCTGTTTGAAATCGGTGATGGCCACGCCGGACAGGGCAATGGCGAAGTAGACATCACCGCGCTGGAAACATCATTGACGGGCAAGCTGCAGTTTATTGTCCGCAAAGATCTCAAGATCAAATACCCGCGTGCGGAAACCCCGACGCACTATATCAGTATGGGCTTTCATGAGGAGCTGTACGAAGCAACAAAGCAGGCAGTGCGCGAGATGATCGATTTCCTGGTTGCCGAAAAACATCTAAGTCGTGATGAAGCTTACATGCTGACCAGCGTGGCCGGTGACGTGGACATTACCGAGCTGGTGGACGGGAACAAGGGTGTCCATGTAATGATGCCCAAGGGCATCTTTAAGAAAGGCGATGCAAGATGAGACTGCTCCTACGGTGGCTGATCAACGCCATTTCATTGTTGATCGTGGCGCACTTTGTCTCTGGCTTTCATGTTGATAAATTCACCTCAGCCCTGCTCGCGGCCATCGTGCTTGGCCTGCTGAATTCCACGATTGGATTGTTCCTGAAGATTCTGACCTTTCCGCTTACCATTCTTACTCTGGGATTTTTCCTGATCGTGATCAACGCCGTGGTGCTCAAGATGGCGGCGGCGGTTACGCCGGGTTTCAGGGTCGATAGCTGGGGTGCAGCCATCATCGGCGCAATTGTGCTGACGATTGTCTCCTGGCTGCTGCATTGGCTCATCGGAGATCAGCGGCGCAGAGAGAGAAATTAGAGGCAAAATCTCAGGTCATCTATGGAATAACAATTTCAGGATGACTCTTAAGATATTCGTCCAGCGTTGTCGCAGTAGTCCAAGATTTCCGGATTGAATTGAAATACGCCTTGTACACTCCAGTGTCAACATTTTCCAAAAGATAACCTGGGAGCACTGTTGAACTTACGACACTGGCATAGGGTATAAAGTAAGTGCTTCCGCGAGGACGATTAGGATCAAACACGTACAATCTAAAATGGGGAGGAGTTTCGAATAGTCTGATATCGAGTTCTCCTGGATGAGCGCTTGATGCTGCTCTCTCTGTCCAGTGTTTGCGCAAGTCTAAAAGATTATTTAAGCCTTTTTCTAGTTCGCTGCGCAACGCATTCTCGGGTTGATCAAAATCTTTAGCTAAATCAGCTATATGAGTGCTCTTCGGATTGAATATAAGATATCTAACTTTTATTCCATTCTCTAATTTATTGAGGAGTAAGTCTCTTCGTTGAGTAGCGCTAATATTAAAATCAACGCCGTAAAACCAAATCTCTTGCTGCGACTGGGAAATGTGGGTATCAATTTCTGATAAAAAATCATTGCTCTGGGCATAATATTTGATCAATCCTGTTTTCTTCAGCAATATGTGCTGATAATTAAGAAAAAAAACCATAGCCAGTCCAATCAGTAGAGCTGTCAAGATTGCTGACGGGACATAATAATTTATGAATTTTCGATAGATACAAACGCCGACTACAAGGATTACTCCCAGTGAGATGATTCCTGTTACTTGTGCTGATACGTCCAGAACTTGACAGAATAATGCTATGACTCCGGTCGGGACAAGAATTAAGCCAAGCTGAGTAAGTACTTTGGATAACAGGGAATCCGGATTAATTGGAGCAGGCGTTGGTCCACTAGCTGCCATTTTTAATTTTACCTATCCTTATTGAGATTTCAAGGCAGCGTAAGCTTAATACAATAAGTTTTAGAGATAAATAAAATTAAATAGAGCAGTCACAGAAAAAGTATCCACCGGCGAGTCGTCAATTTCCAGAATGATTGCCAAGCCGAGCACAGACCACAAGACAGCCCTTGCTTCATTGGCCGTCTTCGCGATTCACGGCGCACTCCCAGACACAAGAATGATTAGGGCTGGGTGCAGATTTTACGCCGCTCTGTCGCCGCCTGAAAGCTTTTCTTTGATCGCGGCGCTCATCTTTTCGATGAATGAGACAGGCTGTTGCGGGTCGGAATAATGGCCCAGGCGTTCGCGCAGCAACTGCAGAAGCTGGCTCACACGGCGCACACGATGACTTTCCATGGCGTGCTGGACGCGTTGCGGCTCCATCTCTGCAGCGGCATCCACATACTTCCACAGCAGCTCTCTCATGTTGTCTACGGCCAGCTTCAGATCCATGATCTGGTCGAAATCCAGCTCGCCGACTTTCTGCTGCTGCTCAGGGCTATTAGGCCCCTGGACGAGCCAGTACAACTCGCGGTGCAGAGACATGAGGTCATCTTTCACGGTCTCAATGCGCTTCCTCATATCTGAGGGGCCGGCTTGCTGCGGGGTACCTGACGAAGTTGACATACGTTATTAGAATGCACCTTGCGGCTGTTTTATGCTGATTACCCAAGGACATGCCCGGTGTGGAAATTTGGAATAAATTGGAGTTCCTTAATTCCTTTTATTTGGT
The DNA here is from genome assembly GCA_003223515.1 of Candidatus Angelobacter sp. Gp1-AA117. GTDB lineage: Bacteria > Acidobacteriota > Terriglobia > Terriglobales > Acidobacteriaceae > Angelobacter. The sequence goes on along the minus strand of QHVI01000024.1, from coordinate 38,199 downwards.
GAACATTAAAATGAACCATGTATTCGTTTTAAGAAATTAAACTATGCCGTTTTTTGTCACTGCGCCACGGCAGCGCTGTCAGGAAGCAATGTACGCGAGAAGAATTCAGGTTCAATACCAGAATGGAAACGAGTGGCTGCCCTGTCCATTGAAGTGGCTCGACAGTTTTGCCATGCGCAACTTTACCAATGATCAGATTTTCGACGACACCCTGCCGGTGTCCGATGGGTCAATGGAGATAGGTACTCGCGTACCCATCGAGCGCCTGCGCGAAGCGATGGAAGACTGGTTTAGACGGAAAAGCTATTTGCCGAAGGAGAGCAAGTTGAGAGTCGTTGGATAACACCAGAAGGCGCAACGCGCAGAGCCCTGGCTGGAATTGCCAAATTGCCATAATTTGCAATTGCCATAATTGGAAAACCTTGGCCCTAAGGAACGTGAAACGGAAGTGATCCCTCTGCGCTGTCTGCATTATTATCAGCTTGAGATTCTTCTGCGCTCTCTGCGTCCTCTGCGGTTAAAAGGTTTTGATTGTGGCTTCGCTATGCTGTGGTTAATCAGTGGAAGGATTTGCCGCCGGATCAGACGTCACTTTCATCACCATCAGCACCTTGTCATCCTCATTCATGCTGGCCGTGGAGTAGCTCGCCACTTCGCTAAGCACCGCATCCACAATGGATGGGGCACTCTTTTCGCGGTGCTTGCGGACGCATTCTGCCAGCCGCTTTCCGCCATATTCCTCGTTGCTTTCATCGGCAATATCGAGAATGCCGTCGGTGCAGCACACCAGCACATCTCCGGCATTCAGCTTGACTTAGCCGCGCCGGTAATCGGCCTGGGGAAAGAGGCCGATCACCGTACCCCCTTCTTCCAGCAATTTCACCTCGCCGGTGCCTGCACGCACCAGGATTGGAGGCACGTGCCCGGCGTTGATGTAGTGCATGAGGTTGCGCCGCGTATCCACGAGTCCCAGGAAAAGGCTGAGATACTTGCCTGCCTGTGAATCGTTATAAAGCATTTCATTCAGCGAAAAAGCCAGCACTTCGAGCGAATGCAGATGCATGACCAGGGCGCGCAGGGTCGCCTGCAGGTTTGACATCACCAGTGCCGACGAGATGCCCTTGCCTTGCACGTCTGCAATCACCAGCAGCAGTGATTGCGGGCCAAGATTGAGAAAATCATAGTAATCGCCGCCCACGTGATAGCACGGATCGCTGAGCACCGCGATTTCATATCCAGGCACAACCGGCGGCGATGGCGGCAGAAGACGGCGCTGAATAGAACGCGCCAGGCCCAGTTCCTTTTCGTGGCGCTGCTTTTCGAGCGCGTCGCGATGCAGCCGCGCATTCTCCAGCGCCATGGCCATGTGTCCTGAGAGGCGCGAGAGAAAGTCGGCATCTTCTGCGGAAAAACGCCCACTCTGCGAATTCAAAAGTTCAACCACGCCCACAATCGTTCCCGAATGATGCCGAATTGGCAGGCAAAGCAGAGATTTGGTCTTGTAATTCAGCTTTTGATCAAAGGACGATTCAAAAAACGGCAGGGTGTAGGCGTCCTCCACGTTGATGATCTCGCCGGTGCTTGCCACTCTTCCGGCGATGCCGGCGCCAAAGGGAATGCGGATCTCCTGGTGATCCAGCCCTGAAGCCACAATCGACCAGAGTTCGTTATGCCGGTGATCTACCAGAAAGACACTGGCACGGTCGGCCTTTACCTCGCTGCGCGCGATCTTCAGGATCAATTCCAGCAGTTCCGCCAGGTCCAGTGTGGAATTCAACAGGCGCGTAGCCTCGAACAACACTGAAAGCTTGTTGATCTGCCTGTCTTTTTCCTGGAAGGTCAGAACATTGCTGAGCTTGGCCGCGCTCAATTCAGCATAGAGTTGCCACCACAACAGCAGGTCCGTGTGCGCTTCTTCGCGCGTGTAGATGGCCAGCACGCCGACGATCTGTCCCTGCGCCAGCAGCGGATACGCCGTAATGTACACAAGGCCGGTTTTGCGCGAGAACTCCATGTCATCCCCGCCAAAGGTGGAGAGCACTATGTTCTCGATACTTTTCTTATTGGCGGTGACTTTGCCTATGGCGCCGGTACCGGCAGGCACATATTCGAGGCGGTGCTCGCCTTTCAATCCGCCAAAATCAGTCAGGTGACTGGAGTTGGAAGTTGTATCCCACAGCCAGAGCTCGGCTCGCTCTGCGTCAAAATTGCTGACCAGCGTTCCGGCCAGTGATGTGATTGCGTCCTCACCTCTTCCGGTGAGTGCAGCCATGGCTCCGGCGAAGGCATTTACATAACTCTTGGTCTGAGTTCTGGCTATTGGCACAAATTTACCCAAATGCTGATTTCAGGATCTCCGGCCGGGACACAAACCTGCCACGCCTTCACGGTCTTCGGCTGGTGTTTTCAGGGGAGAAGTGGCATTAGTTTATGGAGAACTTATCAGCTTGTAAAGGGAAAGCTGGAGATGTGTCATGAAGATACCCTAATTACAAATAGCTGCTTGCCTTTGCGGCTCCGGAATGATACAAAGCGCACCATCCACCCATCCGGAACCGGGACACCACATATAGGCCGAATGGGATCAGGGAGTGAGACGAGATGAAAATTATTCAGCGCGCCGCATGCCTGCTGTTGGCTTTGTTCTTAACACTGTCAGCCTTTGCCCAGAGCGCGGCAACTGCCGACCTTCGGGGAAAAGTAAAAGACCCCAATGGAGCAGTGATTACCTCCGCCACCGTCACCATCCGTAATGATGCCCGGAATTTCGAACGCACCGTGCAGACCAATGAAAGCGGGGATTATGTGCTCCTCTCCGTGCCTCCCGGTCATTACACGTTAACGGTGGCAGCCAAAGGCTTCGCCAAATCTGTGGCCAAAAACGTGGTGCTCACCGTAGGGCAGGCGGCCGAGTATCCCATCACCATGCAGCTTGCCACTGCTGAATCGGAGGTTACCGTCACCGCCGAGCCACTCCTGATCGAAACGGCCAAGACTTCCAGCAGCACTACCATCGGCGAGCAGCGCATCGAGAACCTGCCCATCAATGGCCGCAATTACGTGAACTTCTCGCTGACCAACTCGCAGGTGCAGCGCGATATCGCGCCCAGCATCGGCGCGGCGCCTACTTCCGGCTTGAACTTTGGCGGCCAGCGGGCCCGCTCCAACGCCGTAAACGTTGATGGCATGGATGCCGTAGACAATTCGGTGAATGGCATCCGCTCTACCGTCTCCCAGGAAGCGGTGCAGGAATTCCAGATTCTCACCAATGGATATGAAGCTGAGTATGGCCGCGCCTCGGGTGGCGTGGTAAACATCATCACCAAGTCCGGCGGCAATACATTTCACGGCAGCGCCTTTGGCTACCTGCGCGATCGTGCCATCCAGGCTCCCAATCCTTTTTCCAACGTTTCTGATCCTGCTTTCACTCGCGTGCAGTCCGGAATCGCATTCGGTGGCAAGCTGAAAAAAGACCGCACCTTTTACTTCTTCTCTTTTGAAACCACACGCCGCCAGGAGACCGGCTTCTCCACCATTGGCCAACAGAATTTCAGGCTGGTGCCGCTGGCCAATTCCGCCACTTTCGGATTGCCCGCCGGTTCGCTGGTCACTCCGGCGCAAGCTCAGTTCCTGAGCAGCGCTCCAATCTCTCCGTTCACAGTTGCGTACGCCCAATTAGCGGCTGGCGGCTCTGCTGTAGCTTTGCAAGGCAGGCCCGGAACTCTTGGTCCACTGGGCGCATTTCCCACAACCGGCGCTCCGCTGCCCAACTCGTTCCACAATCTATTAAGCCAGATTGGCAACTATCCGGTTTCAGAAGCCACTGATATTTACTCGCTGCGCCTCGATCACAAGATCACCGAGAATAACAGCCTGATGTTCCGCTTTGGCCTGAGCCCCAGCGACGTAACGGGAATCCAGGTGAATGCGCAAAACCAGAACTTCGGCCAGAACGCCTTCTCCCGCACCTCCACACAGAACTACCACGATGGCAGCGCCGGAGTGCAATACACATCGGTGCTCGGCGGCAACCGCATCAACGAGTTCCACTATCAGTTCTCGCGCCGTGGCCTGCTCTATAACTTCTCGCGCGGCACCGGAGGCGGTGATGTGGCCGTTAACATTCCCGGCTTTGCCTTCTTCGGCCGTGAGCCCTTCTCCTTCGTGAACCGCGAAGAGATTCGCCACCAGTGGTCAGATAACTTCTCCTGGAACAAAGGCAAGCACAGCATCAAGTTCGGCATGGACGTGAACCACCTGCCCATCACCGCCGATTTCACCGTGAACTTTGGCGGCATCTACAACTTCGGCGAGCTTACCGGGTCGCAGGTCAGCCCGGCATTTTCGAGCTTCCCGTCATTCTCGGCGGTGCAGGCGTATGGCCTTGGCTTGCCGCAGGTCTTCATTCAGGGTGTAGGCAATCCGCATGACTCCTTTACCCTGAACACCACCGGGTTCTTTGTGCAGGATTCATGGCAGATTCTCCATAACCTCACGCTGAACTACGGCCTGCGTTATGACTATGAGTTCAGTCCGGAAATCCCGGCTGTCAACCAGCTTTCACAGGCTGCCCAGGACGGTCTGGGAATCACCCAGGGCATACCGCGTGACAACAACAACGTGGCGCCTCGCGTGGGTCTGGCATGGGATCCCTGGGGCAACGGCAAGACGGTCATCCGCGGTTCTTATGGCATCTTCTACGATCACCCGTTGCTGGCGCTGGCCTTCGACTCTGACGTAGCCGATGGCAGCCAGGCGCCTCAGTTCATCCTGTTTGGCGGCTCTCCCTGCAACCCGGCCGCTCCGCCTTCGCCCGCGAACGCCCTGAACCTGAACGCCACCAACGGATTCCAGGGACTGCTGGATAAAGGCAACTGCCTCTCGCCGGGATTGGCCACTGGCTTGAACTACCTGAGCGCCCAGCAGCGTTTCAATCCCGCTCCTAATGCGCCTTCGCTCTTTACCAACCAGGCGTATCTCTCGGCAGGCGTACCGTTGATCTCACAGCCCTTCGGTTTCCCCACCGGCAAGAATTTCCAATACGGCTATGCCGAGCAAACCGGCTTCTCGATTGAGCATGATCTTGGTCATGAATTCGCATTGGGCGCGGCCTATAACTACACCGGCGGACATCACCTGAACCGTCCCATCAATGCCAACCCAACTAACACCAAGGCGCTGATTGAGAACTGGGAGCGCGCGAATGCCTGGGCCGTGGCCAATGCTCAGCCCCTCTTCTCCAACCCGCTCTCCATCAATACCTGCAACGTCGGTCCCTCGGGCGCATTTGTTCCCCCCGCGCTGCTGAGCTTCTTCCGCAAGTCGGGCGTTAATCCGTCACTGACCACGGTGTTTGCTCCATGCATGGGCCTGGCCAACCTGCTGGCCAACCAGTACGCTCTGGGCGTGGGAGTGCCGGTGCCCTTCAGTGACATGGTGGCCAACTTCTCCAATGGCAGTTCGGTCTACCACGGCATGACGCTCAACCTGCGCAAGCGCATGAAGAACCATTATGAGTTCCTGGCTTCTTATACCTGGTCGCATGCGATTGACGATTCCACTGACCTCCAGAGCCTGCTCTCACCTCAGGACGATTCTCATCCTGAGCAGGAGCGCTCCAATTCGACCTTTGATCAGCGCCACCGCTTCGTATTCAGCGGCGTCTATCAGAGCGGCAACGCCGGCAACGGCTTCTGGGGCCAGTTTTTCAGCAACTGGACGGTTGCACCGATCATTGAGTTGAGTTCCGGTCGTCCGTACAACATCCTTACCGGGGCTGATCAGAACTTCAACTTCAGCACCTCAACCGATCGTCCCAGCGCGGTAGCGGCTGGCACGACCACCAATGCCTGCGGCTTCCCGGTGGTGGCCTCCAAAGCTTCACCCACAGGTTTCTTCCAGATTCCCTGTTTTGTTGACTCCAATCCTCTGGATGGCACCTTCCTTGGCTCGCTCAACGGGAACATGGGACGCAACGCCGGGACCCGTCCCGGAACGGTCTTCACCGACCTGCGTATGGCCCGCACTTTCAACTTTACCGAGCGCATGAAGCTTGAGGGCATGGTGGACATGTTCAACCTGATCAACCGCTTCAACGTGGCCGATGTGAACCCGCTCTATACCCAGGCGGGCCAGCCGACCGCCGCCTATGACCCGCGCCAGTTCCAGTTTGGCCTGCGGCTGATGTGGTAAGCGGTACAAAAGTACAAGGCCCCGGAACTCCGGGGCCTTTTTTCTTAATAACTTACGAGAGACGTGCAACTAAAGAAGCAATCCCAAGCTGCTGTTGGCGAGAAAAGCTCGTCTAAGTACAGGTATTATTAGGAAGAACACGGCTTTTATGAGGTTTTCTTTTCTGGCCGCCGCCACACTGCTGGCGTTAAGCATTGTCGGCCCGCTGGCCGCACAAAACGGAGCGGTGCAACAGCCTCTGGTGTCGGCTTCCCAGCAGCCTGCTACTAATCCGCAGCAGAGTACTGCGCCTCAGGCCCAGCCCTCCAAGTCTGATCCGGTAACCAATGTGATTGCCGAGGCTGAGAAGGCCTTTCTGGCTGGCCAGGAAGATTACAAAGCGGGGCACCTGGATGCCGCCAAGCAGGATTTTGACCGCGCCGTCGACATCCTGATGCAAAGCCCAGTGGACATCAAGTCTGACGACCGGCTGGAGCAGGAATTCGACAAGATTACCGAAGAGATTCACAAGCTGGAGATGACCGCCTTCAAGGCAGGCGATGGATTTACCGAACAGCAGGCCGAGCCGGCTCCCATCGATGAGGCCAATACCGCTGCCACATTTCCTCCCGACGCCAATACCAAGGCCAAGGCTGAAGCCGACCTCCGCACCACCCACTCAGATCTGCCACTCATGATCAACGACTCCGTGGCCGGATACATCAGTTACTTTTCCACCCGTGGCCGCGATACCTTCGTGCGCGCCCAGGCACGCTCCGGACGATATCGCGAGATGATCCTGCGCATCTTCAGGGAAGAAGGCGTGCCGCAGGACCTGATTTACCTCGCCCAGGCCGAGTCCGGCTTTCATCCTCTGGCGCTCTCGCGCGTAGGAGCGCGCGGCATGTGGCAATTCATGGCCAGCAGGGCCTCCGGTTACGGCTTGCAGAGAAACTGGTGGATCGATGACCGCCAGGACCCGGAAAAGGCCACACGCGCCGCTGCACGCCATCTGAAAGACCTCTACAACCAGTTCGGCGACTGGTATCTGGCCATGGCTGCCTATAACTCCGGCCCTGGGAACGTTCAGCAGGCCGTAAAACGCACCGGATATGCCGACTTCTGGGAACTCTATAAGCGCAACGTGCTGCCCGCTGAAACCAAGAATTATGTCCCCATCATTCTGGCCATGACCATCTTGTCGAAGAATCCGGCGCAGTACGGCCTGGATGACATCACGCCGGAGCCCGCGGAAAAATACGAGGTTGTCAACGTCGATTATCCGGTCGATCTGCGGCTGGTGGCTGAATGCGTGGATGCGCCTGTGGAGCAGTTGGTCGATTTGAATCCCAGCCTGTTGCGGCGCACCACTCCTAAAGACCAGTCATTTACTTTGCGCGTGCCTGAAGGCAGCAAATCCAAATTTGAAGAGGCAATAGCCGCCATACCGGTGGATAAGCGCGTGCTCTGGCGTTACCACAAGGTGGAACAAGGTGAGACGCTGCCTGTCATCGCCAAAAAATACCGCACCACCGAAAGCGCTATTGCTGCAGCCAACAATCTGGCTGCAACCGATCTTCTCCCCGAATCGAAGCTGGTCATTCCTGTGAGCGGTTCTGCTTCTGCGAATGGACTGGTTGCATATTCAAAACATCCCAGCCGTTACAAAGCCCGCAAAGGGGATACAGTGCTGTCCGTCGCCGATGATTTCGGTGTTCCGCCGGACAAGCTGCGGCGCTGGAACCACTTGAAAGGAAACCAGTTACGCAAAGGACGCATGCTGGTGATCTATAAGCCTCTGGGGCCCGGAGAAGCCGAACCGCTGGTGGCCGGCCATCATCGCAAGGGGCATCAGACTGCCAGAAAGAGCGTTCATTCCAGCAAAAAGAACGTGAAAGCGCGCACCAGCCACTCTCCTGCGCAGCGCTCCAGCACTACGCTCGCTGCTCGCGGTGAGCGTTAATCCAACGTTCATCGTTACAGCCATTGACATGTTCATCAGGCGTGGTAATTTTAGAGCTTGAGTGCGTGGAGTTGACACGCGATTCATGTGTGTTGCTATAATCCGCGCCTGTCTTGTTTTACCTGTTTTACCTGAAGTTGATGCGGCCCTAATTTCTGGAGGAAACATGAGCTTATACGACGAGACCCTCTATGCAAGGCATGGGGATGACGAAGACGATTACGGCGACATTGGCGGTTATGGTGGTGGCGCCGCAGAAGAAGATTATGACGAAGAGGAAGAAGAATCCATTGGTGCTGAGAGCAGCTCCGGTGGTGACGACAGCGAAGACACGGGAGGCGACTCCGGACACGGCAAGACTGAGTCCTCTTCCTCTGAAAGTGCCGGTGGCGGTTCCAGCCGCAGCAGCAGCGGCGGCCGTTCAGGCGGCGGCAGTAAGAAATCCGGCGGATCCAAGAAGAAGTCCGGCGGAAGCAAAGGCGGCGCCAAAAAGGGAGGCGCTAAGAAAGGCGGCACCAAGAAGGGCGGCGCCCAAAAAGGCGGTGCTAAGAAAGGTGGCGCCAAGAAGGGTGGCTCTAAGAAAGGCGGATCCAAAAAAGGCGGCAGCAAGAAGGGCGGATCCAAAAAAGGTGGCGGCAAAAAAGGTGGCGCTAAAAAAGGTGGCCGTAAAGGCGGATCAAAGAAGGGTGGCCGTCGCCGCTAAATCGCAGTTCAACCACAAAGCCGCGGAGCCATCCGCGGCTTTTGTGTTTTGAAGATGCTGAGTGCTTTATGTCCAAGGGCAGCATCATCGCCGGTCTTTTCCTCTGCTGGTTGCTGAATCTTTCGTATGCACTGATCGCATGGCTCTTATTCGTAACCAATGAGCGGACTCTTCCCACCGGACTCATCCTTCTCACCGGCATCGGCGTCTTTCAGGTTACTTATGCGGTGCCGATCTATCGCTTGCTAAAACGGCGGGGCAAAGCCAGGACAGCTCTGGGGCTCGTGATTGCAGCTTGGATCACTGCTGTGCTGAATCTGGGTGCATGGCTGTTTCATTCAAGATGAACGCCCTATCCGATCAACTTTCTTGAAGAATCTTCTCCACCCGTTGCAGATCTTCCTCGGTATCTACTCCGATGGTGTCAAAGGGCGTTTCTTCCACATAGATGTCGATCCCGTTCTCCAGGAAGCGTAGCTGCTCCAGGCGTTCGGCAGCTTCCAGTCGCGCTTCAGGCAGCAGGCAAAACGCATCGAGTGCCGATTTGCGATAGGCGTAGAAGCCCAAATGCTTGAAGTATTGGACATCGTTTCTGCGATCACGATTGAAGGGAATCGTGGAGCGCGAGAAATAAAGTGCGCGGCCATTTTGGTCCGTGACCACCTTTACCGCATTGGGATTTTCTACATCGTGAGCCGGACAAGGTGTCTTAATCGTGGAAATCATCACCTGAGCGCGTGCCATGGGCCTGAGCAGCGCCTCCAGATGTTCGGGACGCGCCAGTGGCTCATCGCCCTGCACATTCACATAAACATCTGCCTCTACGATTTGCGCAACCTCGTGCACCCGGTCCGTTCCGCTGCGATGCTGAGGGGAAGTCATCTGTGCCCTCCAGCCATTGGCCCGGGCTAAGTGCAGAATCTCGTCGGAATCCGTGGCAATGATTACATCGTCCAGCAGAGGCGAGCTTCGCGCAGCTTCATAGACGTGCGCTAGCATCGGCTTGCCTGCAATCTCCCGCAGAATTTTCCGCGGCAAGCGGGTGGAGGCAATGCGGGCGGGAATGATGGCCACAGCCTTCATAAAATCTTTTCAACAGAAGTAATGGGTAACTGAGTAATGAGTAAATGAGTAAATTGGTAAATGGGTAATTGAAAGAACAGATTCTCCATTACTCACTTACCTAATTAGCCATTTACCCATTCTTCTCTGCGCTCTCTGCGTCCTCTGCGGTTAAAGCCTTTTGTTTTCGTTGCCTTTTACTTCTTTCTCGACTCCTGCAATTTCATGGATTTCTCCGCCACTCCCCTGGCCAGTTTTTCTTTATGCTGCTTGATCTTCGCTGCGATGGCGCTATCGCCGGTTGCAATAATCTGCGCTGCCAGGATTCCCGCATTGGTCGCCCCGGCTTTTCCAATCGCTACCGTGGCCACTGGAATTCCCGCAGGCATCTGCACAATCGAGAGCAAGGAATCCAGGCCATTGAGTACCGAAGGAATGGGCACGCCGATGACCGGCAGAGTGGTTTCAGCGGCAATCACTCCGGCCAGGTGAGCCGCTCCTCCTGCTCCTGCAATGATTACCTTCACTCCCCGGCTGGCTGCGTTGCGGGCGAACTCGCCCGTGCGCGCCGGTGAGCGGTGCGCTGAGGTAACGTCAATCTCATAAGGAATGCCAAAGTCTTCCAGTGCCTTGGCAGCTTCATTCATGATCTCCAGATCGGAATCCGATCCCATTACAATGGAAACAAGAGGACTATCAGCCATTCATACCTTCCTGGTGCATATTCGTTTGATAATTGCTGGTTACTTTCATGAGACATGTAACAGGGCATGACTTTTAGTCGTGCCGAAAAGGTCAAAAAATATCACTTCCAATCTGCCGAAGGCTTGCGCGCAGCTCCCGCTTTTGGAGCGGAGCGCAATAAGAGATCGGCCACTATTTAAGCCTTCGATTGGAGCGCACGCGCTCCAATGTCTTTGCGGTAATGCATGTCTTCAAAGCGGATCATCTCCACCGCCTGGTAGGCGCGTTGGATGGCGTCTTCCAATTTGGGTGCGCGAGCGGTAACGCCCAGCACCCGTCCGCCGCTGGTGTAAACCTCTCCATCACGCATCGTTGTCCCGGCATGGAAGACTCTCACGTTCTGAAGCTGCGCCGCCTGATCAAGCCCTGAGATTTTCTTGCCGGTAACAAAGCTTCCCGGATATCCGCCTGAGGCCATAACCACGCAGCAGGAAGCATCAGGCGACCAGTGAAATAAGCCGTCACTGGCCCGGCCTTCAATCGAAGCCTCTATCGCTTCCACCAGATCGCTATCCAGGCGCATGAGCACCGCTTGCGTCTCTGGATCGCCGAAGCGGCAGTTGAACTCCAGCACCATGGGACCGCGAGCAGTCATCATCAGCCCGCAGTAGAGCAGGCCGCGGTATTCCATCTCTTCCGATTTCATCCCGGCTATGACCGGGCGGGCAATGTGATTGAGCAGCCACTCCACCATCGGATGATCTACCAGCGAATCAGTCGAATAAGCGCCCATACCTCCGGTGTTGGGGCCGGTATCGCCATCACCCACACGTTTGTGATCCTGTGAAGCCACCAGCGGCGCCACACGTTCGCCATCACTCAGCACCAGGAATGACAGTTCTTCACCACTAAGAAATTCCTCCAGCACCACCCGGCTCGAAGGCGTCCCCAGCAGCTTGCCGCTGAGCATCCCTGTCGCGGCCTGGATCGCCTCATCCCTGGTTTGGGCAATCACCACGCCTTTTCCCGCTGCCAATCCATCCGCTTTCACTACGATAGGGGTTGAGAACAGCCCCAGGGACTTGCGCAACTCTTCTTCTGAGGAGCAGACGGCGTAATGCGCGGTGGGAATCTTGTGCCGCTGCATGAACTCCTTGGCGAAACTCTTGCTCGTTTCAAGCTGGGCCGCCGCCTGCGTAGGACCAAAAATGCGCAGGCCGCGCCGCGTGAATTCGTCCACAATGCCCAGTGACAGCGGCAGTTCCGGCCCCACCACCGTAATGTCCGGCTGGTGCTGGTGAGCAAGCGCAAGCAGCCCTTCAATGTTCCGGGAATCACCGGAAAGGCAGGTGGCCTCTTCGCAGATACCCCCATTTCCCGGAACGCACAGCACCTCAGACACACGCGGCGACTGGCGCAGCTTCCACACCAGCGCGTGCTCCCTGCCTCCGTTGCCGATTACCAGTATCTTCATGCGTGTCCGGGTAAACCATTGAGGATAAATCAAACCGGCGTGATGAGGCGAATCAGATGCTCTATGCCCCAACGACCACAAAAGATTGTCATCGGGTATCCCTGCGGGTGTATGATGCGCACAGATGAGGGCTTATGGACGAACTGACTTGTCCCAATTGCAGCGGCAAGATGGAGCAGACGGAGAAGACCACCTTCTCCGGACGCGACATGCGCGAGTACAAATGCAGCAATTGCGGCAGGACTGAGATCATCGATTGCGGCATCGCTACCTGGCAGGCCATGTCCGACGCCAACGAACACAAGATGTAGCAACCCCCCAGCTTTCCGTCCTGACTTCTTGCTTTTTGCGACAATTTTTCTGTCTGGCTCATCTTCCCAATATTGACAAGCATTTATTGATCAATATGCACACTCGCTTTTCCTCGTCCCTTATCGTTTAACCCACATGCAAAATCTGTGTATATCTGTGTTGATCTGTGGTTAGATTTGTTTTTTCAGCGTTTATCAGCGTTCATCTGCGGCTGAATCTTGCATCTGGTTTCGCCAGTTGCTATTTGCTAGCTGCTACTTGCTTCCGATATAAAGCTGGGGTGCCACAGGTCCACATCACCTCTGCCGGCATTGCTGCCCTGCTGGACCGCCTGCCTCCCTCCCGATATCTCCGCAACCTGGTAGCGCGTATCTCCATCGGCGGGTTCTTTGAACTTTACGACCTGTTCATGACCGGCTACATCGCTGTCGGCTTCATCAAGTCCGGCGTCTTCAGGACCACCACACCAGAACCTTGGGACATTCACGGCTTTGCCAGCTTTGTTGGCTCGGGATTTGCCGGAATGTTCCTGGGCACGCTGGTCTTCAGTTGGTTCTCTGACCGCTATGGCCGCCGCGCCATGTTTACGTTATCTCTGCTCTGGTATTCGCTGGCCACGCTCATCATGGCTTTCATGCATACCGCCGCCATGATCGACCTGTGGCGCTTCATCTGCGGGCTGGGAATTGGCGTCCAACTGGTTACCATCAGTTCTTACATCACCGAAATCACTCCCAAAACAGCTCGCGGACAATACATCGCGCTCTCACAGGTCATCTCCTACTGCGCTGTGCCCTGCGTGGCCGCGATCTCGCTGCTGGCCATTCCGCACTCCTGGTTCGGCATTGCGGGCTGGCGCTACGTGGCCCTCGCCGGAGGAGCCGGGGCGCTGGTTGTCTGGTTCCTGCGCGCCCGCCTGCCCGAGTCACCGCGCTGGCTGGCCGCCCACGGTCGTTACACAGAGGCCCTGAATGTAATTTCAAAACTGGAGTCGAAAGTATTCAGGGAGACTGGCGGGAAACTGCCTGAGCCGGAACCCTCAACAGCCGAAACAGAAGGCCGGCACGGCGCATGGATTGAAATCTGGAAACAGCCCTATCTTGGACGCACCGTCATGCTGACCGTCTTCAACGCCTTTCAGGCCATCGGCTATTACGGCTTCGCCGCCTGGGTACCGGTGCTGCTGGTCAATGAGGGCATTGATATTACCAAGTCTCTGCTTTATGTGCTGCTGATGGCCATGCTCAATCCCATCGGTTCTATCATTGCCATGCGTTACGCCGACACTTTGCAGCGCAAGTGGCAGATCGTCGTCCTGGCGCTTACCATCGCCGCCTGTGGATTGGTCTGGGCGCAGCAGCGCACCGCAGCCGGCATCGTCCTGCTGGGCGGAGTCATTACACTGGCAAACTCCTGGTTCTCCTGCGCGCTGCATACCTATCAGGCCGAACTGTATCCCACGCGCATCCGCGCCCAGGCCGTCGGCTTCGTCTATAGCTGGAGCCGCTTCACCTCGATCTTTGTCGGATTCCTGATTGCCCAGGTGCTGCATTCCTACGGCACGCTCGGCGTTTTTGCCATCATCGCCACGGCCATGCTCATCGTGGCCATTGTGGTAGGCGCCTTCGGCCCGAAATCCAACCGCATTCAACTGGAAGTATTGTCCGGTTAATTCCTTATTATTCTTTAGTTAGGTTTTCTCAGTGCCTCGGCGTCTGCGTGGTTGAAGTTTGATTTCCCATGCTTCCTTTGTTTCCTTTGCGTCCTTTGCGGTAAAAATCCGGCTAACTCTGTCCACTCGCAACACTCTTCATTTATAACAACACTTGAGACATGGTCGATAATTCCAAGGGGCCAGCGGCGCAACCTGCACACACAGAGACTGGCCGTTCGGCTTTTCTGGTCGCTTCCGGCATCTTCCTCAGCCGTCTTGCCGGGCTGGTGCGGGAAAGCGCTATCGCCGGTTTCTTCGGCATCTCGCCCGTGGCCGACGCATTTCGCGCAGCCATGCGCATCCCTAATTTCCTGTCAAACCTGTTTGGCGAAGGCGTGCTCTCCGCCTCCTTTATTCCGGTATATGCAAAGCTGATCGCACAGGATGACGAACAGGAGGCCGGACGTGTGGCTGGGGTAATCCTTTCGCTGCTTGCCCTGGTCACCTCAGTGATGGTGCTGCTGGGTGTTTTTGCCACTCCTTACTTTATTGATGTTATTGCAGGTGGCTTTAAGGGCCAGACACGTGAACTCGCCATTCATCTGGTAAAGATTTTCTTCCCCGCGGCTGGACTGATGGTGCTCTCAGCATGGTGCCTGGGCGTCCTGAACAGCCATCGCAAGTTTTTTCTCTCCTATGTTTCACCGGTGATCTGGAATGCGGCCATCATTGTCGCTCTACTGGCATTCGGTCGCCACACCGAAATCCCCCGGCTCGCTGCCTATGCAGCATGGGGATCGGTTGTCGGTAGCGCATTACAATTTTTCATTCAGCTTCCGATTGTGCTCAGGCTGGTTCCCAAACTGCGGTTGACTCTCAGCATCGCCAACCAGAACGTCAGGATGGTCATCCGCAACTTCGGCCCGGTATTCGTCAGCCGGGGTGTGGTGCAGTTGAGCGGCTACATTGATACTTTTCTTGCCAGTTATCTTCCCGCGGGTGCCTTGGCGGCGCTTTCCAATGCGCAGAATCTTTATCTGCTGCCCATTGGTCTGTTCGGCATGTCGGTTTCTGTAGCTGAATTGCCGGCCATGTCCAGCACTCTCGGCAATGAGCAGGAGATCGCCGCCGCTCTGGGCCGTCGAATTGAATCCAGCACTCGCCGCATCGGTTTCTTTGTTGTGCCCTCTGCCATAGCGTTTCTTGCATTGGGTGACGTCGTAGCTGGCGCTATTTTCCAGGTGGGACGATTCACTCATTCAGACGCCATCTATGTCTGGGGCATTCTGGCCGGCTCCGCTGTAGGATTAGTGGCTTCGACCGTAGGTCGCCTTTACAACTCAGCATATTACGCTCTTCGCGATACGCGCACTCCATTGCGCTTCGCTATCGTGCGTGTAACCCTTACGACTGTTCTGGGCTTCCTGTTTGCATGGCCGCTGCCGCATCTACTGGGAATCGATCTTCGCTGGGGCGCAGCAGGACTTACGGCTTCGGCGGGCATCGCTGCGTGGATTGAATTCCTCTTGCTGCGTAGTGGAATGGAGCGTCGCATCGGCCGTATACCCGCTCCTGCTGTTTATCTGGCGAAGTTGTGGCTGTGTGCGGTTGTGGGCGCCGCCGCAGGCTGGGGAGTGAAACTCTGGCTGCATCCCTCCAACCCTCGGTTGGCCGCTGTGCTCATTCTGATCCCCTACGGGCTGGTCTATCTTGGCCTCACCGCCGCCATTGGAATCGACCAAACACAAAACCTGCTTCGCCGATTCAAGAGAGCTAAGTAGCCCAGGGCAATCGCATGAGATTTCCTCTGCGTCCTTTGTATTACTAGCGATCGAATTCTTCTCTGCTTGCGACGAATTCTCCCGCGCAGCCAAGGGCGAGTGCAGTCCATAGGGAGCAACACACCACCAAATTCAATACACATCAACTACTTTTGCTACCTTTGCGTCCTCTGCATTGCTATCTCCAAAATTCTTGTCTTCCTGTGAAGAACTTCATGCTGCTTTTACCCCCCTTCCAATCCAGCTTTGGCAACCGAAAAAGTCTTAAGGAACTGAAACACTGCCAGATCCGATATACATAAACTTACTCTTGCTTCCTCTGCGTCCTCTGCGGTAAAAGGTTTTTGGTTGTGGCTCGCCACGCTGCGGTAAAAGATTTGGTTGTGGGCTCGCCACGCTGCGGTTGAGGTTTGTCTTTGGTTGCGACTCTACTGCGCTGCGGTTAATTTCCAGTTTTACAAAAATACCCCGCCGAAGCGGGGTTTCAAAGGACATCAGGGAATTGCTGCTAGTCGTCGTCTCCCTCATTACGTACAACAACTTGTCCGCGAATCTCACCGCCGGGGAACTTGACGGTATGAATATTCGCGTAGGCGGCTCCCTGCCGTACGGCGCGCAACGCGGAGGCCAGATCGCCCGCTGTGATTCCCTGTCCCGTAGGACCAGTCACATTGGCCGCGGTGATTGTGCCTTCAAATGATCCGGTAGTAGCTGCGGGGCAGGCAGGCTGGCTGTCTCCGCCGCAGAGAAAGATCATCACTCCACCGGCCACATGCTCTTTGCCGAAGTGGAGATGCGACACCAGCAGGTTGCTGGTCAGGTTCTCGAACGTTACTTTGAAGTTGATGGAGCCATCCTGATGGATCGTCGCGGTGAAGAGCGCGCTGCCATCGCTGTTGATCGCAGGCACTTCATTGGCTCCCTGCAAGCGGGCACGAAGCTTGATCACGTCATCCTTGTCGGTAGCTGCGCTCATCACGCATAGGCAGAGCACAGCCAAAACTGCTAAACAGAGTTTTCTCATCTCCTGGTTCCTCTCAGTTGTTCGGTTTGGATTTTGATTAGAGGACTCAAAGGCACACAGAACCCAGCGGTGTGGCTCTAACCCTTGAGCAGCTTTTTATAAAGCAAGTTTTTGGCCAGAAACGCTAAAGATGGAAGAAAACTCGTTCTGATTGAAAACATGTGGCTTTACGCGATGGAGTGTCTCACCCGAATTAGCCTGGCAATGGAAATTCATCCATTCGCCTATAGGTCTCTTCTATGTCTCTCCTGAAATCTGTAGAGATCGCGCCTGAGAGGTGGGTGCAAACATCTTCACATGCCTGGTTCAGTGAAACAGGGCCCCTGTCCATTCGGACACACCATCATTGTCCGGATGGACCATGTGAATTAGATCGGCTTGCAGTGAATTGCCCTTGTGCTCTTCGCGTCCTTAGCCCCCGTTATGGTGAAAAACGGCTGGAATGGTCGAGGGGCGTCGTCACCCAAGCTAATTGCCAAGTGCTAATTGCTGGCTGCTACTTCTCAAGCATCCTCATGTTCGCCCAGTCATACTGAAACTTCTTGCCGCAATCCAGGCAGACCACGTAATGATGGCCGGAAGGCGTGGGTGCATCCCAGTCTGAATTTACGGCGCGGCGCACAGCCGAAGAAGCAGCAAAGGGCTGTGAGATCTTTCTATGGGAGCATCGAATGGATAAGAGCTGGAGAATCTTGTTAACCATGGGGAGTCACTGCTTATTGAGTTAAAAATAAAAATGTTGGGTGCTCCACTGACGAAGCACCCGACGAGATATAAGGAGATGTCTTTCTTATCGGCAGCCTTTCGCTAAACTTTAAGCATTTGCCGCAGCAATTGCGGGAGTGCTCTCGGTCTTGGTGGCGCTATTGATTGGCGTGGTACCGTTCATTTCCTTCTGGTTGGGCTTGCGGATATCGATGCCGCCCTTGAAATAGGCGCCGTCTTCAATGCTGATCCGCTGGCAGACCACATCGCCGGTCAGGGAGCCTTCATTGCGGATGTCCACGCGGTCACTGGCGGTGAGGTTGCCCTTTACTTTGCCCAGAACTACGACTTCACGGGCATTGACATTGGCCTGGACCTGGCCGTTGCGGCCCACAGTCACACGGTTGCCGGGAAGGTTGATCGTGCCTTCCACGCGGCCATCGATGTAAAGTGATTCGGAGCCGGTAACCTCGCCCTTAATGACGAGTGACTTGCCGATGGTGGCCTGCTCCTGGTTGTTCAGAACTGCATTGCGAGGAGCGGCGGCGGGCGTCGGCTCGCTGGTCAGATTCGGTGTGGTGCTCATGGTTGGTTTCTCCGGTTCCATCATAGGTTTCTGATTGGGGGTGGTGCTGCTAGGCGGATTCGCGGGCTTCCACATTACAAAAATTCCTTTCATTTGGGCTACTTCAGCCCGGTGTCTTGGTGCAGCGCACAGCCAGCTTTCGGCCGTCTGCTCAAACGCACTTTCATGGCACCTGGGGGGACAAACCAAAGCAGTGGCACGTAAATCGCCAAATTCTGGTTGCCCGCGCCAAATTCCAGAATTGCTGGATTGGCACTGCTTTCCGGCAGACCACGCTGCCCGGAAGGATCAGCATGGTTGCCAGCTTGCGTGTAATTATTCCCGCTCTGCTGGCATTTCTTATATCGGGCATCATACTTAGAGAAAAAAACCATTCGCGCTTAGCAGGGGTTACAGTAAAGAGGTCATGCTCACGGAACAGGAAATCCTGCGTTATATAGGCAAGCAGCCCAA
Organism: Candidatus Angelobacter sp. Gp1-AA117; assembly: GCA_003223515.1. GTDB lineage: Bacteria > Acidobacteriota > Terriglobia > Terriglobales > Acidobacteriaceae > Angelobacter. The sequence continues at coordinate 19,627 of QHVI01000024.1, read as the reverse complement.
ACATACTGCCGGATACAAGCAGATAGTCCACGATCTGGGCGTAAAAGGGCGGGAACGGCGTGCCTTGGAGGCCCTGCTCAAAGGCCTGATCCGCCGCCGCAAGCTCGTGGCGATCGGCAAGGAACGCTGGAGCCTGCCTACTTCAGCATCGAACCGCGACCTGGTCGTAGGACGACTGACCATGCACCGGGATGGCTTCGGCTTTGTCGTGCCCGACCCCGACTCCCTGCCCGAGCGGGCTATCGGCAAACTGATCGGCGATATTTTCATTCCGCCCCCCGAGATTGGCAACGCCATGCATGGCGACCGGGTTCTGGTGGAACTGGGGGCCATCCGCCACGATGGCCGGGCTGAAGGCCGGATCGTCCGTGTGACCGAGCGCGAGCAGGAAACCGTAGTCGGCACCTTCCACTATGGCCAGCGCCACAACTATGTAACCCCCCTGGATGAAAAGCTGGCCATGGAGATCAGCATCCCCCACGGCATGGAGTACCCCACCGAAGAAGACCAGGAAAACCTGCCCTCTGCCCCAGACAGAGAAGACAGGGAAGCCCGCGAACATCGCCCACCCTCCGACCGGAAGCCGCGCAGGTCCAGCCCTCACCGCGTCTTGGGCGAAGAAGCCAAACGCCGCGAATGGGACGACCTTGAAAACGTGGTGGTGGAAGTTGAGATCGTTCAGTGGCCCTCAGCCACCCAGAATCCCCGTGGCCGCGTGGTCGAGATTCTGGGCTATGAAGACGATTTCGGTGTGGACGTGGAGATCATCATCCGCAAGCACCACATTCCGCACGTCTTCCCGGCGGAGGTTCTGGAAGAAGCACAGGGGATCAGCCCGGTCATTCCCGCGCGTGAGATTGCCCATCGCACGGACTATCGCAATCTGCCCATCGTAACCATTGACGGCGAGACTGCCCGTGACTTCGACGATGCCGTTCTGGTCGAGCGCCTCCAGAACGGCAATTACCGGCTGCATGTCCATATTGCCGATGTTTCTTATTACGTGGAAGACGGCTCTTCCATCGATGAAGAAGCGCGCAAACGCGGAACCTCGGTCTACTTCCCTGATCGTGCCGTACCCATGCTTCCTCTGGAACTTTCTACCGATATCTGCTCGCTTCGCCCCCACGTGGACCGCCTCGTAATGTCCTGCGTGATGGAGATCGATCCGCGTGGCGAGGTCGTGAGCTACAAACTGGGTGAGGGAATCATCCGCTCCGCCGAGCGCATGACTTATACCGACGTCAACGCCATTATCGAAGGCGATGAGCATCTGCGCCGCCGCTATGCACCGTTGGTTGAAAACTTTAAGCTTATGTATGAGCTGGCGCAGATACTCAATCGCAAGCGCGTAAGGCGCGGCTCCATTGATTTTGATATGCCTGAGCCGGTGATCGAGTTCGATGACTACGGCATGATGAAGGGCGTCTCTCGCACCGAGCGCAACTGGGCCCACCGCCTGATTGAAGAGTTCATGCTGGCGGCCAATGAGACCGTTGCCTCTCACATCGAACAGAATGATGTCGCCAGCATCTACCGCATCCACGAGAAGCCCGATCCCAAAAAGATCTTTGAATTTGAAACCATCGCTGCCAGCTTCGGCTATTCACTGGGCGTAGGTGCGCTGCCCGTGAAGCGCGTCCAGCCCCGCGCCGATAAACGCGCCCGTTATGGCAGCGGACGCCATGCCCCGGTCATTGAACTGCCCGAGGAAGTTCACGTAACCCCGCGCATGTACCAGAAGCTGGTACAGAAGATCACCGGAAAACCGGAAGAGCGCATCCTGTCATATCTTATGTTGCGTTCGCTCAAGCAGGCCCGTTACTCGGAAGAGAACGAAGGCCACTTCGCGCTGGCTGCTCCTTCGTACACCCATTTCACCTCGCCCATTCGCCGCTATCCTGACCTGATCGTTCATCGCATTCTGCGAGACGTTTTGTGCGACACGGCTGCCGGGTACCATCAGGCACAATCAGCGGCCCATTCCAGCGATGGCGCTGTTTCACCCTGGTCGAAGCACCATGAAAAGCATTCGCGAGACGGCAAAGAGCACAAGAAGCACACACCCCACCGTGGCCCCATTCCGCTCGAAGAACTGCATGACATTGCTGAAAGCTCCAGCAAATCCGAGCGCGCCGCCGATGATGCCGAGCGCGAACTGCTGGAATGGAAGAAGCTCAAGTTCATGCAGGACCGCGTTGGCGAGGAATTCGATGGCTTGATCGTGAGCGTGACCAAATTCGGCTTCTTCGTGGAGCTGGAAGAGCTATTCATTGAAGGGCTGGTGCCTCTCAATTCACTCACTGACGATCACTACACCTTCCGCGAGAACACCCGCCAGATCATCGGCAATCGCACGAAAAAGACATATTCGATCGGCGCCAAAGTCCATGTGCTGCTCGACCGTATCGACCGCCTGCAGCGTAAAATGCAGTTCGCCGTGGTCGAAGAAAAACCTTCTCGCGCGGAGAAGCGCCACCGTAAACGCGGGTAATGGGATCGGATGATCGGATCATCGGGAGATCGGGTGATTGGGAACCCCGAAGGCACTTATGGAGCGCAGCCGCCCTCGGCTAATGTCACTTACTTGAGGGACACCATGCTGTATCCCAATGAGAGAGGTCATTCCGAAGGCCCGTTAAGCTCACGCGCGTTTTCTTCAGCGCGTGAGTAGGGCGGAGGAATCTGCCCCGCTGCCGCCCGCCCATGCGAAAATTCTCTTAAATTCATGCTCGAATGTGCAAAGTAAGTGACATTGGCCGCCCTCGGCTGCGTGAGAGACTCTTTGTAGATGGATGAGGTCGACCAACAATGAACACACGGCGGTAATCTTCTCCTGTTTATCTTGGGCCTTGTAAAATAGAATTGACCACGATTAAGGAGATTACTTATGGCCCGAATGGTGAAATGCGTAAAGCTCGGACGGGAACTGCCCGGTCTCGATGAGCCTCCTTTTGATACTCCCTTCGGCCAGAAGATCTATGAGAACGTGAGCGCCGAGGCGTGGCGCATGTGGAGCGAGCACCAGAAAATGCTTCTAAATGAATACCGTCTGCAGCCCTGGCGGCCTGAGGCTCAGCAGTTCCTGGTAGAGCAGATGGAGCAATATTTCTTCGGCTCCGGCGCTGAACTTCCCAAGGAGTACGTGCCGCCAGCCAAATAAGAGATTTTAGAGATTTACAAATAAAGTGGGCCCCCAACCACTTGCACACTGGAGACGTTATGAAAAAGCTTGTGATCGGGGTATTGTTCCTGTTTTTCTGCGGTTTCGTTTGTCTGGATCTCTCAGTCGCTCAGGCCACTGATTTACCCGATAAGAAACAAATTATTACCAAGGCACACAATGCCTATTACAGCCTGCGCAACCTTGGCTTGAGTGAATTCCAGGCCAGCATTCGGCCTAATTGGGAATTGACGCTGAAAAAAGAGTTGCAGAGCAATCCTGAAGGCGCGCAGAACGGCCTCAAGATGCTCAATGGCATCCATTTCTCGATGACTCTCGATCCTCAGGGAAATGTAAAGGTCGAGCACAATACCGACGCTCCACCGCCGAACGAAGCGGCCGCAGCCGGGTTCCAGCAGATTTATTCCGGCATGGATCAGGCCGTCTCCGGATTTTTCGCCACGTGGTCTCTGTTCATGCTCACCTCTCCGTTTCCCGCAATAGAAAGCGAGTACCGTTTGGAGAGTGTGGCGGGCCAATATCGTCTCTCCTATAAGGACGGGGGTTCTGATGTTGTGACCACCATGAATAAAGACCTGACCATCACCGGGATCGTTGTCGATTCGCCCCAGTTCAAGAGCACCATCTTGCCCCAATTTGCGAAATCGCCGAAGGGTTTGATGCTGAGCAGCTATACAGGGGATTACAAGCCTGCGTCAGGTCCGGGTGTCGTTCACCTCAATATCAGGATCGACTATCAGGAGGTCAGTGGGTTCCAACTCCCTCGCGCGCTGGACCTGGACAGCATTTACGATGGCGCCCCTACGCAAATGCAACTGGCTTTCAGCAGTTATTCGGTAAAAACAAAACCGTAGGAGGCATGGTCATTTCGGCTGCGGGAATGCTGCCACTTCAGATATAATCACTTTCAGCCCTTTCCGCCGTATTACCCCAATTTTCATTGACGGCGGCTCTTCTTTTTGTCGGGACGTGGCTCAGCCTGGTAGAGCACTCGCTTGGGGTGCGAGGGGTCGGCAGTTCAAATCTGCCCGTCCCGACCATTACTCTTATCAAAGTTAAAAGATCGTTGACAGCGGCAGAACTTTGTCGCTGCCGACCCACGAAGCACCCCAACAGGTCGATGACTTCTCCGCCCAAATTTCCATGACCTTGCCCCTGTGGGGATCGTCAACGGGCGCGTTAGCAGTATCGCGGATGCCGTTCTTCATACGCTGAACAGACACGGCCGCCACTATTGGCTCCAGTGCCAAATCGGATCAGTGTCTGTTACTCGACACGAGCCAGTGCGTCGCGCACCACCGTACCACTTCACGTCAAGTAAGTCCCTCTAGCGATAGCCAAGTCGAAGATCATCGGGTAAACAGAGTAGTCGTTCATCTGTGCATTACCCATCAGTTTGATTCCGACTTTTATGGCATTCAAATTAGCTATGGACTGCGTGTTGAACGTGCCCGTGCTTGGATCGATCGCCGTCACTGGGCCGCTCCCTCTTGTAGATCCGCGTACTGCAATTGAGTGGCGGAGAGCCGTTTCATATGGAATATGTAGTTTGTGTAGACTCCCACCGGCGGGCGGCTGCAGGCCACGCCAGTGGAATGAAAGGCATTCCCGAGTTCGTCCCAAATGTTCCACACTCCTCGCGGCGCGCCATGCCACTGTGAACCATTTGCTGGCCCAAGCAGCCTAGATTCTTCTCAGAAAAGAAAGAATTCTATAGTTAGCAATGCACAGGACGCAAAGGACGCAAAGGTAACAAAAGTAGTTGATGTGTATTGAATTTGGCGGTGTGTTGCTCCCTATGGCCCGCATGCGCCCTTGGCTGCGCGGAGAATTCGTCGCAAGCAAAGAAGATGTTTCGGCGTAGAAGAGCGCCTCAACGTGACAAAGCTCAGGGTTTTTTTCAAGGCTAAGTGTTAACGGCTAAAGGCTGATTTTGCCGTTCTATGCCGCGCAATGCCGCTCGCGAACTGGAGGGCCCAATGCCATACTCGCAGTTGCTTCAGGAGGTACAGTGATGTTCAAGAGATTTATCTTCTTCTTACTTGTGACGGTCAGCGTTATTGGCTTTGCTCAAAGCAGTTCACGGATTCCCGACAACAAGGAACTGGTGTCGCGGGCCAGAAGTTTTTATGTCGAGTCGCATACTTTTCTGATGAAGCGCGAGCAGCTTGAAAGTTCATTGCTCGGTCATCCCGAATTCAAAGCGTGGGACCTGCAGATCACCAACAGAAAAGACCTTGCAGATCTGCTGGTGCGCGTTCGCCGCATCCCGTTCACCGCGATCTTTACCTATGCCGTAACCGACCGTGAGACGCAGACGGTAGTCATGTCCGGAGAGGTGCATCAAATTGAGGGTTTGGTCCACGCCAGCGTCGCAAGGGAAATTATCGACAAGATGAAGAAGTTTCGCGGCGCACCACCGGTACAGCAACAGAACACCCAGACTGTACCGGGTGATACAAAGACATCGCATTGAGGTCAGGGCGAAAATAACCTGGGGCGCGCAGGGCCTGCTCTTCTGCCCATGGGCGCGCCCCCCGCGACTTTACTGCTGAATTCAGTGCTTACCCCAGAGCGTCAATTCCGGCTTGCCTGAGGAGATGATTTGAATTTCACGCAGCCTGCTACACTCATGCTTCGTCCCCACTATGCGAATTCGAACCGTGGTCACTCTCCTGCTCCTCTGGTACTTCTGTATCCCGGCCTCGGCACAGCTCAGCGATGCGCCGCCTGAAATTCAGAATGCGTGCAAAGGATTTATGAAAATCCAACTGCCCAAAAATGACCGTCCAACTCTGGAGGAAGCGAAGACGCTGGCCGGATGCGTCTCGGAAGATTTGTATTACGGCATCGGCCAGCCTGCCGATCCGGTAAAGGCGCGGAAGTGTGCCTATACGGAGATGGACCGCAATTCCGACATGATCTTTGCGGGTAAAGGCATCCTGATGATGGTCTACGCCAATGGGAAAGGCGCTACGCGCAACCTCGATGCCGCACTCAGGCTCACGTGTGAGGTGGAAGGAGCACCCTTTGAAATTGCCGGCCGCATCGCGCACCTGCAGGCGATGAAGAAAGATCCTGAAGAAGATTTCGATGTTTGTGACGATGTCACCAGCGGCTTCATGATGGGCGCATGTGCCAGCCACAACGAAAAAGCAGATGGAGCCAAACGCCAGGCACGCCTGAATGCTCTCACATCACAATGGAGCGCCGATGAGAGGCAGGCATTGCAGACGTTGCAGCCGGCCTTCGATACATTTGTGCAGGCCCGTGCCGAGAACGAGGTAGATGCAACCGGCACTGCCCGCGCGGCAATGGCTATGGGAGAGGAATCCACTCTGCGTAAGGATTTTATCGATGCCCTTGAGCGCTTTGAAAAAGGACAGCTTCCGCATTTCACCGCTGCACAATTCAGCCAGGCGGATGCCGGCCTGAATACAGCTTACGGCAAAATACAGCACCGGAAAGACTTCAGTTATGGCACCGTCACGCAGCAGGGCATCCGGACGACACAGCGCATCTGGCTTCAGTACCGCGATGCCTGGGTCAGTTTTGGCCAGAAGAAATATCCTGCGGTAAGCGCCGATAGCTGGAAAACATGGCTTACCCAGCAGCGCACCAAGATGCTCAAAGACTTTTTTGAACAATAGCAAAGTTTGTAGTGATGACTGAGGAAATATCCTACAATCGGCGCATGCCGATAAATCCAACTGCCGGAGGCCCTGCACCGGTCTTTCCTGAAGACCTGGGGTCCCTGCCGGAAAACGCGCGAGTTACCCAGGCGTTTGGCTGGGCACCGGCGAACTGGGGTTTCGGGTTGCTGTTATTTGGAAGCCTGGTCTTCACGCAACCGGCCAAGCCTTCACGAGCTGAATATATTGGTGCGGCTGCTGTCATGGTATTCGGACTGGTGCTTCTGATTTACGAGTTTCGCCGCCGGAAAAGGCCCAAAGTCCTGGGCAGGTTTTCTCAATACAACCAGATTGGTTTGTACAAGCGCAGCAAGCTTGACCGCGTGGTAGAGGTGGAGTCGGTCAACCTGGTGCTGTATCATCCTGGCCGCACCTGGGGACCGATTATGGCTTTGTCACTGACGACGATTGTATTCGCCGTCTTTCTTATTCCCAGCTCAATGGGCATTCCGCGCACCGAGAAGGTATATTTCGCACTGGCCTCACTGCTCTTTCTGAGCTTTACCGTATCACTTATCAAGACGCGGCTGCGCTGCGAAGTGTGCATGGTTCCTTATGAAAAGCGCCGGGGAAGCGAATGGATCATGGTGCGCAGGAAAGATATTCCCCTGCTTCTGAGCCGCAGAACCCAGTCATGAGACAAATCCTGACGCAAATTCGCATGGCCGGAGCGTTCCTGTAAGAACATGTTTAACCACACAATAAAGATCGCAACCATCGGCTTTCTATGGCTGAGCCTGGGACTTCATGCGCAGACCACGCATAAAACACCCCAACGGCCTGCGCCTGCCCCCACATCGGCGTCCAACATTCTGGAGCGGCGTTACCGCGTAGGTGAAACACTCAACTATGTAATGAAGGGCGTGAATGAAGGACGCCGCTACGAGGCAACCGCCAAGGCAGTGGTGAAGCGGAACACGGAAGGATCCTATTTTGAGGAGTTCACCTGGACCGGCCTGACCATGAATGGCAAGAACGTACCGCTGCCGCCAGAGGCGAGTAATTTCTTTCAGGATGTCTCCCTGGCGCTCGATTACGGCATGAGCATCCCCGATTTCGGGAAGGTTCCCATGCTGGTTGGACCGGTACTCGACCTGATGACCTTCTACGTTGATCTCCAACTTGCCGCCCGCCAGGGAACTCTGGGGCATCCCGGAGATCACGCCTTTGTGAAGGTTGGTGGAGCAAACTCATGGGCAGATGGCCGGTACGTGCTTGAGGGAGAAGATTCGCTCGATTTCGACATCACACTCGAAAAGGTAAACACGGCGGAGCACGTGGCCGAACTGCTGGTGAAGCATGTACCGCCCGCACAGCCGGGGATTACTGTTCCCGTGGAATGGATGCGCAAGCGCGTGGCGGACACTCCCAATAACTGGATGGAAGTTCATAAAGACGATAAAGGCAAATATGTGGCTGCCGTGGGAAAAGAGACATTTGACGTTCATATTCAAGTGGACCTGAGCGACGGCAAGATACTTTCAGCTACCATGAATAATCCTGTGGACACCATCGAACGAACATGCTCGGACGAGTACCTCATGGAGTGCGATGAGGCCAAGCCGCACCACATCCTGCGGCAGATCGAGCTCACGCTGCAGCGATAAAATGATCACCTATGCCGGGCCGCCAAATCACCTGCCAAAACCTTTAAAACCATGCTGGAGCGCACGGGAGACCGCCTGAACTGGACAATGTCCGCATTCCCTTTGATGTTCATAAACTCTGGGAAAAGGCGGGCAGCTTCGCGTGAAGGGCGAGTTCCTGGCTTCCAATTGCCAGCCCAACTCCGCCGCGTCGTCGTTTATGACCGTCAGCAATCGATCAGGCAAAATGAAGCGGAACACGGAACAAACGGTGTTAACTCTTTTGGCTGCAATTAGATCCGGCGTTCCGGTTGCCGTTTCCTGTTCCGGTACAGAAGCGGAACAGCCTTTCTGACGACCGGAATTGGGGAGCCACTTCCACAAACCTGCACAAGATCAGGATTGCAGGTGAAATCAGGTCAACACCGTCAGCGGCCACAAAATATCTGTGAGCCGCATGACGGTGTGACAAGCCCACTCCACCCAAGGCACACGACTGCCGGTTTGGCAGGGGAGTCCTATCAATATTCAGTTTTCAAAGAGCAGATACAGCACGCCACCTGGGTGACGCTGTAAAAGTATTACTATAGCAATGGAAAGTCAAGGGGCAGGAGACCAAAATTCAGGGTCAAATTTAGAGCAGTTCTTCCAAGGCCCAAAGCAGGGGCCAAAAGCGGCGTAGAGATCAGAGATCACATTTGACGCTCGCCAAAGGTATTTTTAAGCTAGCGCTTATGCCACCAAAGCGGGAAGGGAGCCGACAACAAAGGACCCACCCATTGCGGTGGAGCCAGGCCACACCACATCCTGCGGCAGGTGGAACTCGCGCTGCAAGGTTAGACTATTGCTTATGCCCGCTGCGAAGTCATCCGCCAAAACCTTTGATGCCGTGCTGGAGCGCACCGGCGACCGGCTGAACTGGACAATTGTCCGCATTCCCTTTGATGTTCATAAACTCTGGGGAAAGCGCGGGCAGCTTCGCGTGAAGGGCGAGATCAACGGCGCGGCCTTCAAGACCACGTTGTTTCCCACCGGCAAGGGCACGCATTTCATGGTGGTCAACAAAACCATGCAAAAGGTGGGAAAGACAGTTGCGGGAATGAAAGCCAGGTTCCGTCTGGAGCCGGACACCACGCCACGCGAGATCAAATCGCCGCCGGAACTTTCGCGGGTGTTGCGCCAGTCGAAACGCCTGCAAAAATTCTACGATTCGCTCAACAACTCGGCCCGCCACCAGATCGCCCAGTGGATCGCTGAAGGCAAACATGCTGAGACCCGCGAACGACGGGCAGAACAGATGGCCGAGCGCCTGATGCAGACCATGGAAGCTGAGCGTGAACTGCCTCCGGTGTTGCAGGTAGCGCTGGCGCATAATGCGAAAGCGCGCGCCGGATGGGAGCTGATGCCGCCTTCGCACCGGCGCAACCATCTGCTGGGCATCTTTTATTATGCCAATCCTGAGGCGCGCGCCCGCCGCGTGGCCAAGGCCGTGGAACTGATGGTGGAGTATGCCGGGAAGCGAAAGAAGAGCTTTACCGCAGAGGACGCAGAGAACGCAGAGGAATCTTAAAATAAAAACCCAAAACCTTACCGCTGATGACGCTGATTGAAACGGATGTACGCTGATAACCTTGGAGCGAAGAAGAAAGATCTTTCTCTAAAGACAAGATTTCTGGATATAACAATGCGGAGGAATGAGTAAGGGGTAAATTGGCTCTGATTCGCGTTATTCGCGGCTTCTTTTACTTTCTCTGCGGCCTCTGGTCCTCATGTATTACTATTTATCAAATTCTTCTCGGCTCACGAAAGATTTATCCCCGCAGCCGAGGGCGGCCAATGCCACTTACTTTGCATATTCGAGCATGAATTTAAAAGAATTTTCGCACGGGCGGGCAGCAGCGGGGCAGATTCCTCCGCCCTACTCACGCGCTGAAGAAAACGCGCGTGAGCTTAACGGGCGTTCGGAATGACATCTCTCATTGGGATACAGCATGGTGTCCGTAAAGTAAGTGACATTAGCCGAGGGGGGCTGCGCTCCATAAAAATTTTCGATTTGGTTGCGGCCTGCCGCGCTGTGGTAGAGATTTGGTTATTCAATTCTCACGATTCGCTCTGAGACTTTGGGGAATTTCTCGAACACTGCCGGGTCATGGCCGGGGATGATCAGCCTGGGACTGGCCGCAATCTGCTTCATGCGGTCTTGTGCACGCAGGTTGGAATCGGCATCGAGCGTCGCGGCAATGGGCACGTGCTTATCCATGTTTTCATACAGGTACAAGTTGTCACTGGCCAGGACTGCTTTGCCCGCTTTAGTTTCCACGCTGACGAATTGTGACTGGAAGGTGTGCTTGCCTCCGGTGTAGCAGCGCACTCCGGGGATGATCTCCTGATCGTCGCCATTCACCAGCCCAACGCGGCCTTCAATATTCAGCTTCACGATGGTCAAGACATCTTCCGGATCGATGCCGCCGTGGGTGCGCCGCTGCTGCCAGGCTTCTCCGGTGTAGTAGATGTATTCATCTTTCTGGATCCAGATGCGCGCCTTTGGAAACAGGTCCATGCCATCCGCGTGGTCCCAGTGCATGTGGGTGATGATCACGTCAGTCACGTCTTCCGGCTTGACTCCCATGCCGGACAAAGCCTCGGAAGGTTTTATGAAATCTTTCACCTTCCAGTCTTTGAAGAAGTGGTCATGGTAGAAGCCTGAGTCCACCACGATCGTTTTGCCGTTGCCTTTCACCAGCCATACCATCATGGCGATGTCGAGCTTGCGTGACGGATCAGCGCCTTTCACCAGGCCAGCTACGGGAAAGTCCGGCAGCGTGGCGTAACGGACAGCATAGACCTCGTAGACAGGTTTGGCGGGCTGTTGCTGAGCGATGGCAGAGAGGGCGAAGAGCAGGACGAGTAGAGATCGGGTCATCGGGTTATCGGGAAATTGGATCATCTGTCCGATCCTACAGTCGAATCAGCGTTGATCCGTGTCATACAAGCGGTAAGATTTTCTTGTTAGCGCTTTGTGCCTGAACACAACAAAGCCGGTCTCACTCGAAACCGGCTCTGCTCTCAATTCCTACTTCAAGATGGTCGAACAGAACGTCGTGTTCGCGCCTGACGGGCCGCCACACTGCTCTGTAGTGGCAAACTGGTTTGCCTGTCCGAAGTCTTTGCGGGTATCAGGATAATCCACGCCGTAGTGGAAACCAGATGTTCCCAGCGTAAACCACGGATAAATGCAGAAAGAACCGCCATAAGTAGCACAGGTCTGCGCTACTTCAGCTTTGCCACCCAAGTCACTCACGGCGGCAAAGTTTTTGGGTGAAGAGCCGTCGCCGAAAGTTACGCTCTTGATCTGAATGGGTGAAAAGCCCGCCCAGGATGCGGGGTCATAGGAGTTGCAGTTGGTCTGCCCTGGAACGCAGAAGGCATCTCCGCCAGTAAAGATCGAGGCATGGCCGATCTCCCAGACAAATGAATTCGGCGTGTCATTCACTGTTCCCCAAGCCAGCGCATTGCCGGTCTGCTGCGTGTCGAATACCGGCATCAATGGCCCCTCTGAAGATGAATTCAGAATGATGGTGCCGGAGTGCCCGGTGTTCAGGTCAGTCACCGTGATGTGGAAGCCATCGTTTGCAGGCGTCACATAATAATGGATGGTGATGGTTTCTCCTGCATGCATGATGAGCGGATTGCCGGGGTTGGCGCTGTCTTCCAGCATGGCGTTGAAAGCCGTAGTCTCAAGAAATTTTGAAGGATTGCCCGTTTGATTGAGCTTGAATACCGGGGAGCAGGCGGTAAAGGTGTTCGGGGAAAAGCTGACGCTGAATGCGCCGTCATTGAAGCACTTGCCCACGACTGAATCGGGATAGAACTGCAGTTCGACGAATGCCTGCCCAAACACGCTTTTTGGATCGGTCACCGCGCCGCCGAACCAGAATGTAGGCCCCACGTCAGATACTCTCGCACTGCCTCCGGTGGGCAACACCACGGTCCAAGTGAGGTCGCGGGCCGAGCCGGGAGCGCTCGATACCGGATCGAGTTCCGGTTCATCGTGACCGGTACAGCCGGGGCTGTAGCTGACCTCGAACTTTCCCTCAATATATTTCGGATGATGAGCGAAGCAGCCCGTGAAGGTCTGGGCAGAAGCAGAGATGGCAGTCAGCAACATGACCGCAAATAGAATTGTGAGTAGGCGTTTCATAGGAAGTCCTCCAAAAAGTTAGGACGTGCTGGGGTACAACATCGAAAGCTCCGGAAGCGGCAGAAGTTTATCACAACGGGAACGGCAAAACTTCGCTCGCTGAAGATTGAAGACGCTGGTTTTGCTGGATGAACGCGATAAATTCTTTGCGTCCTTAGTGTCCTTTGCGGTCAATCCTGAACAGGGCCGCCTGTTCATTGGGGTTGAGATCACGCCACTTTCCCGGCTGTAATCCTTCCAGCCTCAGGCTGCCAATGGCCACGCGCACCAGGCGCAGGGTTGGATGGCCTACAGCGGCGGTCATTTTGCGCACCTGGCGGTTGCGGCCCTCGGTCAACACCAGCTCAATCCATGTAGTGGGTACAGATTTACGATACCTGATGGGAGGGTTGCGCGGAGGCAGTTGCGGCTCTTCAGCAAGAAGCCGCGCCTTCGCCGGACGGGTCGTGTAACCCTCAATGGTGATCCCGCGTTCCAGCTTGCGTAATGCCTGTTCTTCAGGAATGCCTTCGACCTGCGCCCAGTAGGTGCGCGGATGCTCAAATTTGGGATCACTCAGCTTGTGCTGCAACTCGCCATCGCTGGTGAGTAATATAAGGCCCTCGCTGTCGCGGTCGAGCCGCCCCACGGGATAGACGTCTTTTACAGGAATGTAGTCCCGCAAAGTGTGGTCTTCACCCGAAAACTGGCTTAATACGCCGTAAGGCTTATGAAAGAGGATGTAACGATGGCGCACGGTAGCACTCAGCACAGTAGCAGTCAGCACTCAGCCCCAATACTGTTTACTGAGCGAACTCAAGAAACTGCTTCGTTCTATGAGAAGATTAACTTCTTCATCTTTGTTCCGTCTAATACTCATATGCCACAGCAGTTCATTTACCCATTTACCAACTTACTCATTTACCCATTGTTCAAGTGTCTATAATCAGGGGAACCATAACTCTTTCCCGCTCGTATTCTTATCTTCACGGAGGCCCAGGCATGGAGTTGCGCATTGAAAGGCTCTCAAAACGTTATCCTAACGGCACGCAGGCATTGCAGGATGTCTCGCTCACGGTGCCACTCGGCATGTTCGGCCTGCTGGGGCCGAATGGCGCAGGCAAATCCACATTGATGCGCACGCTGGCCACCCTGCAGGAAGCCGATTCGGGCAGCGCCTTCCTTGGCAATATCGATGTTCTGAAACAGAAAGACGAGGTGCGCCGCATCCTGGGATATCTGCCCCAGGAATTCGGCCTTTATCCTAAGATCTCAGCCGATGCCCTGCTCACCCACTTTGCTGCTCTCAAAGGTATTTCCAATGCCGGAGAGCGGCGCGAGGTCGTCCGGGCATTGCTCCAGCAGACCAATCTTTACGAGCACCGGCACACGTCGCTGGGGAATTTTTCCGGAGGCATGAAGCAGCGCTTCGGCATCGCGCAGGCTCTGCTGGGCAATCCCCGCCTCATCATCGTGGACGAGCCCACCGCCGGTCTCGACCCTGAGGAGCGGGTGCGCTTCCATAACCTGTTGAGCGCCATCGGCGAAAACATCATCGTGATTCTTTCCACTCACATCGTTTCCGACGTAAGCGATCTTTGCCACCAGATGGCCATCATCCATCAGGGCCGGGTAGTCGTCAACGGTGAACCGGCGATCCTGGTGGCCGGCATTGAAGGCAAAATCTGGAAAAAGTCGATTGAGACATCGCAACTGGAATCCTACCGGCAGCGTTTCCAGTTGATCTCCACGCGCCTGTTTGGCGGGCGCAACATCGTACACGTCTACAGCGATCATCTGCCGGAAACAGGATTTGAGCCGGTCAAGCCTGATTTGGAAGACCTGTATTTCGCCACCATCAAAGGGTTCACACGCACCACACCCACGCTGGCCGAGGTGGTGCGATGATACTCACCATTCTCGCGTTCGAACTTCGCCAGCGACTGCGCCGCATCTCCACCTATATTTATTTTCTGGTGCTGTTTGGCCTTGGCTTACTTTTTGCGCTGCTCTCCGGAGGAGCTTTCCCCGGAGCCGGAGTGGACTTCGGAACCGGTGGCAAGGTCCTGCTCAACTCGCCTTTTGCCATTGCCATTATGATCACCTACATCAGCCTGTTTGGAATGATCATTACGGCTGCCATGGCCGGGCAGGCAACCTATCAGGACATTGACAATAACAGCACGGCATTCTTCTACACGGCGCCTATCAGCAAGTTCGACTACCTGGCTGGCCGGTTCCTGGGCGCGCTTACCACCGTATTTTTTATTTTTCCTGCAGTGGCGCTGGGCGGATGGGTGGGCCTGCACACCCACTGGATTGATCCAACCCGTCTCGGGCCAGAACATGCGGTTGCGTACGTTCTGCCTTACCTGGTGCTGGTATTCCCGAATCTTCTTATCACCACTACGATCTTTTTCGCTTTAGCGGCGTTCGCCAGGAAGATGCTGCCGGTGTATGCGGGGAGCGCCATCCTGCTGATTGGCTATCTGGTCGCTCTGCAGCTTTCGACCAATATAAGCGCCAATGCCATTGGAGCGCTGGTCGATCCTTTTGGCAGCAATGCTTTTGACCTGGTCACACGATACTGGACACCCTATGAACGCAACACCCGCCTGCTCACGGCTACCGGTGTTCTGCTCTGGAACCGTATTCTCTGGCTTCTTATTGCAGGCATTGCCCTGGCACTAACGTATTCCCGTTTTTCCATGTCACACGTTGCAGGCACGGGAAGGCGGCGCGTCAAGGCTGAACCAGAAAATATCGGACAGGTCAAAGTGCTGGCCACGCCTGCAATCCTACCGGAATTTTCACCGGCTGGCTCTTTCCGGCAATTCATCTCTCTTACACAACTGCAATTTAACGAGGTGGTGCGAAACGTAATTTTCATTGTGCTGATGGCGATTGGTTTCGTGTTTGCGCTGGTCATCGCTTTCGATATAGGTGATCCCTTCTCAGCGCCTGTCTATCCAGTCACTTATCGCATGATTGCCCTTGCGGGAGGAGCATTCAATATCTTCGCCGTCGCTATCACCATATTTCTCGCGGGCGAATTGGTGTGGCGTGAACGTGATGCGGGGGTGAACCAGATTCTCGATGCTCTGCCGGTGCAGCGCTGGGTCGTATTCGCCTCCAAGCTGCTGGCCCTGATGCTGATTCAGGTCATTATCGTGACACTGGTCACCGCTGCAGGAGTTTTTGTCCAGATAGCCCACCATTACTATCACTTTGAATTCGGACTTTACTTTACCGAGCTATATCTCAATCGCCTGCTCATACTGTGGGTGATATGCGCGCTGGCCATTTTCATTCACACCATAGTGAACCAGAAGTATCTCGGCCACTTTCTCCTTGTGCTGTATTACCTGGTAGTGCTGTTCGTGCTCCCGAATACACCGCTGCAGCACTATATGTTCCGCTTTGGACAACTGCCGGCCTACACCTACTCTGACATGAACGGCTATGGGTCATTCGTGAAGCCGCTCGTCTGGTATCACGTCTATTGGGGGATTGCCGCCATACTGCTGGCGCTCCTTACCAATCTCTTGTGGGTGCGCGGCACGGGCAGCGGCTGGCGTGAGCGCCTGAGAGTGGCAAGGGCGCGTCTCTCCACTGCTTCAGGCCTCGGGATTGCAATTGGCGTGATCCTGTTTGCCGCTACGGGTGCGATCATCTTCTACAACACCAATATCCGAAACATTTACCTGACCAGCTTCCGGTTTGAAGACAAGCGTGCCCAGTATGAGAAGAAATACAAGCAGTACATGGATTTGCCCCAGCCTCGCACCACTGACCTGAACCTGCAGATTGACGTTTATCCTGAAGAGAGGGCAGCCAATTTTCAGGGGACAATCTGGACAGAAAACAAGACGGATCAACCTATCGATCGCATCGCCATCACTTTATGGCCGCAGGGCCTTGCCCCATTGCCACGGCCCAAAATAGAACTCAGGAAATTGCAGGTTGCCGAAGGACAGCAACCGGTCATCGAAGACAACCAGCTTGGGTTTTACCTATACCGTCTGCCGCAGCCGCTCGCGCCGCATGCGCGTTTGCCATTGCAGTTTTCGATCAGCTATGCATTTAAGGGATTCGCCAACAGCGGCGAGAACACTGATTTTGCCTATAACGGCAGCTTCCTGAGTGATGGCTATATTCCGCATATTGGCTATCAGCAGAGCGTTGAACTCGGAGATGACAGCACCCGTCACCGGCACGGCCTGGAAAAAGTAAAACGGATTCCCAAGCTTGAAGACGTTGCCGCCCGCCAGAACAACTACGGCACGCAGGATGCCGATTGGGTGAACCTGGAATATACCGTGAGCACCTCTCCTGACCAGATCGCCATCATGCCGGGTTATCTCCAGAAAGAATGGATGCAGGATGGCCGCCGCTACTTCCATTACAAGACGGATGCACCAGTGTTGTTCGGCTTTTCGCTGAACTCCGCAAAATATGAGGTGCTGCGCGACCGCTGGAGGGATGTAAACCTCGAAATCTATTACGATCACCGGCATGCCTTTGATATCGAGCGCATGCGCGAGAGCATGAAAGCTACACTTGAGTACTGCAGCGCCAACTTCAGTCCATTCCAGTTCCACCAGCTTCGCATCATCGAGTTCCCGCGTTACCAGACCTTTGCCCAATCACTGGCTAACACCATTCCGTTCTCTGAAGGCATTGGCTTCATCACCCGCGTCGATCCCAAAAATCCTGAGGATCTCGATCTTCCCTTCTATGTCACCGCGCACGAGGTCGGCCACCAGTGGTGGGGCCACCAGGTAGTCACCGCTAACAGCGAAGGCGCAACTTCAGTGGTGGAATCGCTCGCCCAATACACCGCGCTGATGGTGATGAAGCATAAGCTCGGCCCTGCGGCGATGAAGAATTTCCTGCGCCACGAACTGGATCGATACCTGGTGGGCCGGAGTCAGGAGCGCAATGAAGAGAAGCCCCTGCTGCGCGTGGAGCCGGGCCAGGGATACATCCACTATCGCAAAGGCTCGCTGATCATGTATGCCATTCAGGACTACATCGGCGAGGACAAGATGAACCAGGCGCTGGCGGCCTTCATCAAGGACTATGGTTTCCATGGGCCACCCTATCCCACCTCCCAGGATCTGGTGGATCACCTGCGCAAAGTGACTCCTCCGGAACTGCAGTACATCTACGACGATTTCTTCACCAACATCACGCTGTACGAAAACCGCGCAGTCTCCGCAGATTACTCGCAACTGCCTGACGGCAAGTACCAGGTGCATATGGCAGTGGAGTTGAAAAAGTCCCACGCCGATGGCCGCGGACAGGAGCAGCCGATAGCTCCCCATGATCTGGTCGATATAGGAGTGCTGGACCGAGATGGGAATTATCTGTATCTGCAAAAACAAAAGATGGACAAAGAAAACGCCGACTTCACAGTCGTGGTAGACAAGCTGCCGGCCCGCGCCGGAATTGATCCTCTGAATAAGTTGATCGACCGCAAACCCGACGACAACGTGATTAAGGTAGAGAAGAGGTAGAGCCGAAGAATCGCCAAAATTGCCGATGCCGCCGAAAACGTCGGCAGGGAAGAGCAGGGCGCCGACTTGGCCGCCCTCCGGTTTAAGAGTTGAAGATAATCCCTAAGAGCAGGTCTGGCTGTTATTTAGCGCAGGTACACCGGGTGTGTACGCAGCCTGTATTGACGAAGCTCTGGTCTGAGTTCAGGGTACAGAAAGCGTTCGGCTTGTTATGTTGGGTGAGATTTTTCAGAGTTTCTTGATTGAGTTGGAGTTTTGTAGCTTTCACTTCTTTTGTTCTCCGTTTCTCTAGCAGAATTTTTCTCTTGGAGATTATCACCCGATATCACAGAAAAGGAAAGTCTCAGAAGCAGCATAACTACCAATCGGACCTTTTTATTGACTTTTATTAGATTCTTTTATACTCAACGAGTCGGCAGCCGAGAGGTTAAGGTATTCTTCTGACGCATGAATGTGGCATCAAACATTTAATATTTTGTAGACGGCTTGCATCGAACTCATGGAAATGTCCGGCACAATTAAGTATGGCGATCATGGGAAATTAAGTATGGCGTTCACTGGTCCGTTTGTATTGCCTGCCGGAACTATTCTCGTGCCGATGCGCGAACTGCCGGAGAATGTCCGCCGGGAAATTCAGGCTGAGGAAGACGATTTTGCCATCAGCCGGCCTGATTCACGCGCACAAGCACAGATTATTGACCCCAAGACGGCTGCGCTCGTCCGACATTTTGAAAAGCCACAAACGATTGCCGAAGCCGTAGCCCGCTACAGCCGGGATCAGCACGAAGACCCCGAACAATTGCTGGAAGAAGCCTTTCCGATTCTGCAGTCGCTCATCGCCTCACAATTGCTGGTTGCTGCCGACTCGCAGGAAGCACGCGAGGCCAAACCCGCATTTTACGGCTGCCAGGCGGCGACCACCGATGCCGGTCTGCGGGAGGTGAAAGAGAGGCTTTTGAAGAAGGTGGGCTTATCGGGACCACTGCTGACGGGTCCAGCCCTTTCTGCACCCTCAACTTCTGTGAATTATGGCGCGGCGGGAATTGCTTACGCGCTGTATCGCATGGCTTGTGCCGGTGAAGATGCGGAACTGCTGGCGTTGGCCGATGCGTGGGCAGGCAGGGCAGTTCGCCAGATTCCAGATGAAAGCGCTTTCTACAACGAGGAAATTGGCATAACCAAGGAGACAATGGGAGAGACGTCACTGTATCACAGTCCTGCCGGAGTTTATGCAGTGCAGGCGCTGATTGCGCAGGCAAGTGGAAATGCGCCGCTGCAGCAGCTTGCGACATCCGCATTCATTGAGGCTTCGAGCAAAGACAGCGACAAGCTGGATGTGACGCTGGGCCGCGCAGGGACAATTCTGGGCTCGGCGTTTCTGCTCAGCGCCGCTGAAGCTTCGCTCAGCCCGGAGATGCAGACGATTGAGCGCCTGCGTTCTTTTGGGCGCGAATCCGCAGCAAAGT
>QHVI01000095.1 GCA_003223515.1 Candidatus Angelobacter sp. Gp1-AA117 | reverse complement strand
ACTGGTTCCGCGCCAAAGGTGAGATATCCAACGGCGTCGTGGAAGGACTCAACAACAAGATCCGAGTGGTAACCAGACGTTCCTATGGCTTCCGCACCTACCCAGCCATGGAAATCGCCCTATATCACAACTTGGGACACCTTCCAGAGCCGGACTCAACCCACAGATTCTGCTGAGGAAGCGTCTTTACTCGTAAGACCTCGCTGAATGCCTCTGCGGTGATCTTTCTCGGCACGAAGCAAGCGCTCTTTGATGCTGTCACCCGCACCAGGCATGACACTGTTTAATTGGTCCTTTAAGGTGATTGCGCCAGCTAAATCATTCAGGGCTTGTTCGTCTCCCTGATTTGCCCTACGGGCTAAATCCTCAAAGTTGGTTTCGGCTTGGGACACGGCGACTGTACCTTGGCTATTGGACGCAGATTGAAAAGCTACCGACAGCGATGTTACTACAACAAGCAATATAACCAGAGCTGTCGATCGCAATGCTCTTTGCTTCATCGTTATTGGCTGCATGTTGTCTCCTTTCTGTGTGAAGTAGCATATTAGATACTCTTTGTGGCTCTATTCGTCTGTATAGTGAAAATCTTGTATTTGTCGTTACAGATTTGAAACAGCATTTTTGGCGAGACGGTACTTTATTAAATTGTATTCATTTCCAGGAGTGTCATTAGTCTTTGGCTATATTTTTTATTATAGATTTCTAAAACTAATCCCGTCGTTGGCTTGTATGAATGGAAGTCCACGAGTGCAGAATATGAGTTACAAAGCTCGATCCATTCATTAGACCCCCATTTAATATCGTTAATTGATGGGTAGTGCTGTTCATCTTGCAAAGATCCTGGCTCATTCGACTGCGCGATTTCTTAAGTGTTCACACTTTGTGCGGTAATAAAACTGCCGAACTGTGCCGATATCGAGACAGTAAATCAGGCAGCAGAAGCAGACATGCGACAAATGAACCCGCGACTATTTTTCTTACAGCCAAGTAGGAAATGGCTGGCGTGAGCAGTTGCGAAATTTGGAGATGAGGTCACGGATTATTGATCGCCGCTTGCCTAAAGAGTTAACCAGGCAGCTTAGGGCATCCTGCTCATGTCGATACCACTCCGGTGGAATTTCAGAAGCAATGCTCCAGAGAGCAGTGCAATCAAATATTTCAATAGACGAGAGGATTGGCTCAAAAGACTCCCATCCTGTCACGCTGCTGTAAACGGAATCGTGCTAAAAGACCCCATGCAGCGGCAGATCAGGAAAAGTCCATTCTGCTCCATTGAAGCAATAGCCGTAGTCAATAAATGTCGCTTTATATTCCTGCCCACCTGAGCGGCGGGTGAATACGACCTGTCTGCTATCGCAGTTTCCGAGCCACTTATCGAACGCCAAAATCCTCCAGAAATCCTCTTTATTCAGGATGCTGCCAAACCTTGCTTCACTTAAATAGTCGAATATTCGGTCTTGCCAAAGATCGGCTGCATACCGAAGACCCAAATGCAGTCCGCTGCTACAAGGGGTAATTTTGCCTGCTATTTCGATGCGCAAGCTTGGATTCTCTTCAATGAGACAATCGGATACCATGATGACCTCTACCTTTGGCACTGGCAGATGAAGAGCATGAGCAAGCCTGGTTGCTAGGAATTCACTGGCAAGAATCCTGACGTGCTGTGGATTGTTCTGAAATTTCGTGATGTAGAGATTACCGTCTGAAGCAGCTAAGAGATGAGCTTGGCTTCCGCCTCGCATTGTGCGAATGTGCTGAACTGCCGCAAGAACTGGGTGGGGTTGTTTCCAGGTACTCAGGTTGAGAACGCCGTGGGCAGCCATCGCATCCAGTAATCTTGACCGCCCGCGAATTCGCAGAATTACGGAGATTTTCTTGGACGGTTATATTCAGTAAAGAGGCTGGATGCTACCGCGAAGTGTTTTCTGAGTGCAAGGGGATTCCGTAAAAAGTCATCAAAACCAAATGAAGGAAGTGAAGGAGCTTTCTGACTGTCTCGCTAAAATATGAAAGGATTTCTCCCGGCAGGAAAACACAAGGCAACTTGTGAAAATTTCCAATGAGAGTTCCACAAAACTTCCCAGTTGGAAAACCCGCGAGGAAAACAGTGTCGCAGTTTTACCTACGGCGGAAATTTTCAGGACTTTTGAATCCGTGTAAATCACTGAAAGTAAATGGTCGGGGAGAGAGGATTTGAACCTCCGACCCCCTGGTCCCGAACCACATTCAAAAGCTTATTGAACTTTGTGGAATCTTATTGCTTCTAAGTGATTGATATTGAACCTGTTGCAAGCTGCTTATTGAAAACTGTAGCACTTTGTGGATCTTTGAGGCTTTGGCAGCTACAGAATTGCCTACAGTCGATTGGGGTGAACCCCTCCAGTGAGACAGTTTTCATTACGACACTCTGCAGGCGTTGTTAGATCGAACTCTTCACGTGAGACAAAATCCAGTCCCACAGTTTACGACACTACTTTTTCTTAAATCCCATCTGCTTGATTCTCCAGCAGGAATGGGGTCTGGGGAAAGGGACGGCCCTTGAGTCCCTTCCCCGGTTATCTCTGTAGAAGCTCTCCCCTCGGACTTCGGGAAGAATGTAACTGTGGCACCAACTATGGTGACCGCAGTTTCTTGCTTTGCTTGCTGCTCAAATTCTTCCGGCGAACGATAACCTAAAGCAGAATGCATCTGCTTAATCAGTGAGGCTCCATGAAGGTCTGTAAGGGGCCACAGTCCCGAAACAGAACTGTGTAGGTAGATATTTTTACAAATTTCTTGCCGCCAGCGATCCAGTTTGCTAGTTTTTATCGCTTAGGATTCTTACGATTCTTGCTTAGATTTATTTTGCTATTGAACATATGATTATAAAAATTAGACGTGTATAGGCATAAAAATTGTCGTGCAAGCATAAGCATTGTGGCTAGATTCATCCCCGCGTTCTAACCACCTTACAGGAAGGAGCAGACCATGGATTTTCTCCGAGACATTAAATCTGGAACGCTCATGATACGCAAGAGTCCGGGTATCGCCATTGCGATCACCCTTATTATTGGAATAAGCATCGGCGCGATCACGTCAATTTATGCGCTTGTAGACGCAGTTATTCTGAAACCGTTGCCGGTTAAGGAGCCTCAGCAACTCGTATTGCTGAAATGGAACGCTCGCCGTTTTCCCAAAACACGCGCTTATATCCCTTGGTTTCAATGCGCAAATAACTCAGAAAAAGCAGCGGGTAGCGTCCTGACAGGATGTTCGTTTTCCATGCCATTTTATCGTCAAATTGAGTCCGAGCAAAATTTATGGGAAGGCATTTTTGGATTCGCGGGGTCAGGCAAACTTGGTGCCAGCATCAATGGCTATGCCTATATTGCTAATGGAGAATACGTTTCCGGAGGTTTTTTTACGACCCTGGGTATACGTGCATTTTTAGGGCGAAATCTTAGTCCTCAAGATGACGTGGCGGGTGCAACTCCTGTGACCGCTCTTTCCTACAGGTATTGGGACCAGGAACTCAGACGGGATAAATCGGTGCTTGGAAGGCCGATGTTTCTGAATGGAGTCGCTACCACAATCGTCGGAGTAATGCCGCCTGATTTTGTTGGATTAGACTCTGGCATCTCAATGGATCTGTGGCTCCCGCTTTCCCAGCAGCCGGTCATTTCTAAAGACGCGTTCGCTACGATTAACAGCAGCTCGGACTTTTGGTGGTTATCCGTAATTGGCCGGCTCAAAGAAGGTGTAGATATTCACAAAGCCGAAGTAGCAATAGATACCATCTTCTCATACGCTACGGATAAAGGCCGTAACCCCGAAGATGTGCCTCACATCAAGCTGGTGAATGCGGCCCACGGGTTAGCCTCGCTCAATCTGGAGTTCTCAAGAAATCTTTTTCTGTTATTGATTGCCGCAAGCGGCATCCTCCTTATTAGCTGCGCCAATGTTGCTGGATTGCTGCTCTCGCACTCTTCATCGCGCAAGAAAGAAATGGCGGTGCGGCTGGCTTTAGGTGCAACTACATGGAAACTCCTGCGTCAAATTTATCTCGAAAA
Organism: Candidatus Angelobacter sp. Gp1-AA117; assembly: GCA_003223515.1. GTDB lineage: Bacteria > Acidobacteriota > Terriglobia > Terriglobales > Acidobacteriaceae > Angelobacter. Next base: position 42,420 of record QHVI01000095.1, on the reverse strand, counting down.
TTTAATTCTTCTGGCCTCAAGCAGCCTGCTCAGCATCTTTATTGCCTGGTGGGGCGCAACTGCGCTGGCGCATTTCCTGACCGAGAACCTGCAGCTAAAATTGCATATCGACATTCATCCTGACGTACATCTGTTCGGCTCCATATTCATTCTTGCAATCTTGTCCGGTTTTATTTTTGTGCTCCCGTCTGCAATGCATAGCTGCAGGATCCCCATATTGCAGGAGCTTAAGGAAAGCAGCAGCCATACAATGTCATCGGTTTTCTTTCACCGTCGGCTTAACCTTGGCGGCATGCTTGTCATATTGCAAGTAACAGTGTCAATCGCCGTACTTTTCACCGCCAGCCTGTTGCTTCATAGTTTGACAAAACTGGAATCAGTCGATATTGGATTCAACGATCGCAATGTCTTGCTTATTGGCATCGATCCAACGCTGAGCGGCTATAATCGCCAGCAGATGATTAATCTTTACGGAGAGCTGCAAAATCGCATTTCGTCGACCCCGGGAGTTACCGCGGTCAGCTATTCGGAAGACACTCTTTTCAGCGGCAATTCGTGGGCCGAAACGGCTTATTTCAACTCTAATTTAAAACAATCCAGTAATGTATATGCTTTGCACATAAGCCCTGATTTTTTAGCAACCATGAAAATTCCGCTGCTCGCGGGACGGGATTTTCAGCCGCGGGACATGGACCACGCCACCCTCTCCACGAGCCCATATATACCGGTCATTATCAATCAGACCTTTGCAAAGCAGTTTGGAGAACAAAGCCCTCTTGGGCAACACATTAGTTTGATCGAGAAAAAGTCGACCATGGAAATTATCGGCATTGCCGGCGATACAAAATATGGCAGCATACGGAGTAAGACCGCTCCCATGGTCTATCTGCCATTTGTCCCTGGCAGGGGTTTCTTTGAAATCCGCAGTAATGTAAATCCAATGGTGCTTATTCCTGCACTGAGGCGGTCGGCAACTGATGTTGCCAGAGCAGTTCCACTATTCGGCATCAAGACACAAACCCAGGAAATCGAGCAGACAATCTATCAGGAGCGTTTGCTCGCGAACATCTCTCTTGTTTTCGCGTTCATTGGCCTGGGCCTGGCATGCGTCGGCCTATACGGTTTACTGTCATATCAGATCGTGCAACAGATACAGGAGATTGGCGTCCGTTTGGCGTTGGGAGCCAGCCAGGGACGTATCTTTAAGCTTGTTATCATTCGGGGGATAACATTGGTTATCGCGGGTGAGATTCCAGGCATCGCTTTGGCCCTGGGTATGGCGCGATATGTTCGAAACATGCTCTACAATGTTCCGTCGGCTGATCCCTTTGCAATCATAACCACGCTGGTTTTGTTTATTATCATGGGTGCCCTGGCCTGCTATTTTCCTGCTCATGGAGCAATGAAGGTCGACGCGGTAATTGCACTTCGAAATGAGTAATTCCGACATTTTAAAATGAAACTACGCAGAAACCCACTATTATTTCTACTCTTAAATAGCATTCCCAATTTGAAGCTTCCAACAATCTTTGTGTTTTGAACAAGATGCAGTGAATGAATCATCGTTAAATCTTTCTTATTTATATTTTTGTAACATTTTCAATATCCGCGTTAAAAATAAAGATAAGAATCTATGTTATTTGCATTTCAGGCCGTGCTCAGGGGCCGCAGGCTTGGTTTGAATGGAGGCCACTGTGAAAGCGAGTAAATCCAGCCTAGTTGCAATAGCAGCTCTCGTACTAATCGCAAATGCTCTTTACTTCTGGTACGCACGGCGAGTTGCTGATAAAACTTATAAAGACCATCTGGCATACGGCAATGTATTTCCTTCAGTAGCGTTACGGTCCTTACAAGGAGAAGCGCTCAACTGGAGCGGCAAGTACCTGATGCTGATTTATTTCCGGGCTACTTCGGAAGAAGGATTGCGTAGAGCCAATCACCTCGAATCCCTTTACCGGCAATACCATCCGCAGGGCCTTGAGGCCGTCGCGGTGATTAACGGCAGCGCGGCGGAAGTTGAGAAAAGAGTACAGCAGTCGGGAATAAGTTATCCGGTTGTGGTGAGCAATCGTGAGTTGGATAGGGAGCTTGTTTTCGAGGACCACGAATACGAAATATTTTTTGTGAGTCCTGACAATCATGTCTTATTTATGTCTGTGGTATTCATGCCGGATGACCTAAGGCAGCTTACAGAAAGATATCTGACGGGACATATCTCATACTTCTCCAGCCTCGACCAGTCTCGTCTTCAAATTGGAGACAAATTTCCTGTCTTTCTGGTGCAAGACGTAGTTCACAATCGCTCGGGACCAGTCGATATTTCTGCCCGTAAAACTGTGATCATCATCAGCGCCAGCTGTTCCGCGTGCAGTTTGGTTCCCGGAACAGAGATTATTTCAAAATGGGTGAAAGACCATACAACAACATCCGAGAACCAGCCGCTGGTGATCTTCAGTTCAAAGTTCACAAGCACCGAAGTGCAAAAAGTAATGCCTGGACTCAACGCTGACGTTGTCCATGCGCGAGAGCCCATACCGCTTGTTGAAAACAGGATTTCGTTAAACGGCCTTTTTGATAAGTATGTGTTGGTGTTAAGTCTGGACAACGGGGTGGTCACCAATCTGACATCGATACTGTAAAAAGGCAGATACATACGAACGGGAGGTATGCTCGCATGGCACCTGTGAATAAAAACAGTGGTTTTCATCGGAGCTTTGTGTTTAACGTAATGGGACTGATAGTTTGCGTATTATTCTCATTGCAATTCCTAGACGCCCAAACTTCTCATCGTTTAAGCGACCTGCGTGAAGTGGTGCCGGCAAACTGGACACTCTATGCTCCGGCGCTCCAAAAGTGGGAAAACCATCTCCTGCTTGCGGATACATACAACAACCGTATTGTTATTCTGGACCGCAATCTAAGAGTTGAGCGTCAAATCGGCCAAATAGGCCAAGACCCGGGAAACCTCTTCCAGCCATTTGACCTGACCATTGATTCCAAAGGAAACATATATATTTTGGACAACCAGGGCAGACGCGTTCAGGTTTTTGATTGGGATGGCAAGCTGATCAGCCAATTTACGAGCCCACTGACCATATCGAACATTGCGGTGAATTCCGCCGGCGAGATATTTGTTTCGCGGCCTTATAGCGGATATGTTGTGGATGTCCTCGACCTTCATGGCACATTATTGAGATCTTTTGGAGATACGCGCAAGATATCGGATTTTTACGGAGATGAATTGCGTGAATCTAATAACCGCCTCGGTTTTGCCGTGAACAGGTGTAAGTTGGCATTCGATGCCCAGGAGAATATCTATGTAGCTTTTGAGGTCGCGCCCGTGCTCCAGAAGTATGACAAATCCGGCCATCTGATCTTTACCAAATATATTGCAGGTGGCGAAGCCGAAATGATTCGGAGCACGTTTCGAACCCAACATAAATCTCCTATTGTGCATGCATATCCGGGAGATAAGGTATCAACTCCTTATATTCTTTCCGGCATGGCCATTGACCGGCAGACAGGAAGAATCTGGGTATCGCTTTTATGGGACCGGTGTTGGCTTTATATCTTGAATCTTGAGGGCGATACTGTAGAAGTTCACGATATGCCAAGGAAAGATCTGTTACTTCAAAAGCTGGTTTACGATCAAAGACAACACGTCTTGTTATCGGCGGTGTTATCCTCTCGCAATACAAGCGCCATTTATGAAGTTGATTCGCCTGAATTGGGTGCCAAAAGCTCTCATCCCACAACTTATCCACAGGAAACCAAATCAAAGTAAAGGAGTTGTTATGTTCAAGAAGATGTATGTGTATGCTTTCTTTGCGGTATTGACGACGAGTAATTTCCTCATCAATCCTCCAGGATCTGCTCGTGCTAGTTGTAGCTGCCCTGACGGATGCACCGGCGACTGCTGCAATGGAACTCCGTGCGGCTGCTACGCCATCGGAGCCGGTGGCTGCAAGGCTACGGATCTGGGTGCAAGTTAGCCAATAAGAAAAACTCAACGAATGCTGGAAGAGGGAGAGAAAGCTCTCCTTCTTTCAGCATTTTCGGGCAACAAGTTCGACTGCACTGTGTAAATTGATTGTTGGTAGCTGTGCTATCAACCTCCTGATGCAACATCAGGCGGTCTGCCAAATAAGATGATCTCAAACGATTTAGTCTTAACAGGTTAGCTGCATGAAGGAGAAGGATTGTGGTGAATTTTGTAGCTGTCGAAATCTCAAAATTCATCTGCGTACCGTACCGACCCGAAGATTAATGTCTCTTAATAAATGCCTTGCTTGAGCTTTCTATACCGCAGAGGCGAATGCGGGTCTTCAGCAGAGTTTATTTATTTGTACAGGTCGCGGCTTATAGTCACCGATTCAAATCCAGACCTTCTTCTGCGAAAGCCGCAGCAAATGCGATGGCAGCTCTTATGTCCTCAGTTGCGAGAGTGGGGAAATCAGCCAGGATTTCTTCTATAGAATCACCCGCAGCCAAACTTGCCAAGACTGTGCGCAAAGTAACGCGCGTTCCTCTGAAGACTGCTTCGCCTCCGCAAATGTTGGAATCGCGAACAATTCGCACTCCAAAAGCGGCTCTGAATTCTTGACTTTTACCCATTAGAAACACCAGAGATTCATTATACGTCTGGCTTCAAACTTGAACTCGCCGCTGGAACGGGTGCCAGTCCCGGCGAAGACAACACCCGTTTGGATTTCCAGCGGTCTTGTAAAAAACTGTTTATGACTTCCCGATTTCCCCAACCCCACCAAGCGCCAGTTCAGGTGCTGCCTCTTCCTCCTTTATTGACCTGCGACCTTGCGGAACCGCACCGTGGACGGCCGTCCACCGCGGAAATGGATTCCGGCTCGAATCACGGAACGCAGTAATAAAGGTGCGAACTGAGGAACGTCTTTCGTGGAGTGCTTCGATGAGCTGAAACAGCCCTTCGCCGTCATGCTCAAACCAGTCGAGCGGAATCGGTGCAGCACACCGCCAAAGGTCGGCATATTCCATCGCTTCAATGCGTGAGAGCACCGGCTCGAATGAATCCCATCCTGCGATGTCCTCATACACGTGGCCTTTGTAATACGCGCCGTGGAGCGGTAGATCAGGGAAATTCCACTCTGCGGCATTGAAGCAGTAGCCCTGGTCAATGAAGGTGACGTGGTACCCGCGCCCGTGTTTCGTGAACACGGCTTGTCGGCCGTCCGTGTTGCCAGTCCACTTGTCGAACGCGAGAATGCCTGCGAAGGCCTGGCGATTCATGACCTTGTCGAAAGTTGACTCCGGCAAGTAGTCGAAAACACAATCGTTCCAAGGATCGGCAACATGGCGTACTCCCACATGCAGCCCTGCCGCACACCGCACCGAAATGCCGCCGATTTCAAACTGTAGCCCAGGACTGCTCTCAATAAGTGAATCGGATACTTCTATGATCTCGACTTCCGGTACGGGAAGGCTAAGGAGCGCCGCGAGACGGGTTGCAAGGAATTCATTGGCAAGCACCCGCAGGTACTGCGGATTGTTCTGGAATTTGACGATGTAGTAGTTGCCGTCAGAGGCGCGCATGAGATGCGGCTGCGTGCCGCCTCTCATGCGCCTGATGTGTTGCACTGCTTGAATATTGGCAGCAGCACTTTTCATTTACGCGCCGCCTTTTGTTTCTTGCCCCCTTTCTGCTTTCGGCTCTCTTCCGGAGAGCTTGTTTCCACCCCATTGCGAGTCTGATACTTTTCCCGAAGACGCTCGTAATGGAAACTGTTCACAAGCTCCCGTTCGTTCGCGGTGTCGGTCAGTTCCTCATTCGCAAGCGCCCGGATTTCTTCAAGCGTGAATTGGAGTCCCTGCAGAGAATCCTTATTGAATATTTTGAAACTCATCAAATGTTCGAGGCCCTGTATCGTCTCCTCGAACGAACGGTTCACTTCTGAGATGGCGTGGTAAACCGGATACCGGACCGGCAGGAGTTTTGTGTTAGAGGAATTCGTAGACGAACTTCGCGTGGTTGCTTTTGAAGAAACTACACCCTTATAGTCTTTCGTAGCCATTGTGACCTCCCTATAGGCACTTTGGTCAGGGAGGCGTTCGTGCTGATACACGAGCGCATCCCGCTTGGATTAAATTCCCTTTCTCAGTTTTCAACTCTCCAGCCATCATCGTAGAGCCGGATATAGCAACTTCGTTGATCTGGCGGATGATCTTTGAAAATGTCCCGCACTTCTCTGGGCAGTTCCTCAAACCAGAGGAGGTTGTATTTGACTATTTTGAGCGACTCATCCCCCGTGATTCCCGTTATTTCAATGGCCGGGCGCACTTTTGGGACGGTTAGAAAACAGCTGCATGCCGGGTCAAGAACGAAAAATTTCTTCCCGTATTCGGTAATCCCGCGGTTCCAGAGACCCCGTTTGATCCATTCGTCGTTTTCCACCTGTGTGAGGCTATGAATTTCATAATTGATGGCTTCATCGTAGTGATATTTTTCCCGAATGAGATCTTTTGCCTTCCCTCGGGTGAGTTCCTTTGAACATCCGACAAGCGTTGCAATCAATACGAGCGCGATCATTCCCTTTTTCATTGTCGTAGCATTCTCCTTATAAGTAACGAGGGCGATCCGCCATGAAAGCGGAACGCCCAGATTTTCAATGACTTACACATTCTTGGCATTCGTCCAGTAGTTCTATGCTAGCGTTCGCTAGCCTAGCGTACGCTGGTAGACTGGTCGCAGAGCATACTCCCAGAATCGGAGTAATGCAAGAACTTCATAAGAAAATTGGGGAACGGATTCGTGCCTTCCGGTTAAAACAAGGCTGGTCTCAGGAGGAGCTCGCAGACCGATGCAATATCCATCGTGGGCACATGGGACAGATTGAGCGTGGAGAGAAGAACCTTTCGATTGATACACTTGTTAAAGTGAGCAAGGGATTGGATATGACAGTATCGGCCCTGCTCAAGGGTATCGTGTAATTCCCTTTCGACTGCGCTCGTATCCGAATACAGCTTTACTTTGTAATCTGCGGTATGCTGCGCAGTGCCGTGTAGCTTTTGAGCGTTGCCCCTGCAGCCGCAAAATATCCATTCCAGAATTTCTCCAAACTTAGCCAGTAAGCAATTTCCTTCCCGGTGCCGTCCACTCCGAGGACATACACTTCGACGCCTTTAAGATTCGGTAGCATTAGCTTTCCTTTCTTTTGAAACTTCTCGAACTCCGGAACAAGCCGTGGCGATTCGAGATCGACATCCGGGGTGTGGTGCCGCATGTCCGATAAGATGATTAAGACCTTACGGGAACTCTCGGGCGATTGCTCGAATGTTTGGCTTGCAACGAACAGGACGCCGAAGATGTCGGTAAAGGGAAAGGCCGGTAATAGGTTCTGACTGCGCTTCTTCCAGGTGCGGACAAGTTCTCTTCGCGCTGCCTGCAGCCGTTCCCCGAAATGCCCCGGATCATCGGCGATCTGAGCCCTGAGCAATACATAAGGTTGGGCAAAGCTCCGGTCGGTGATCCCCATGATTTCGACACGGCACCCAGCCGGAATTTGGGCAAGCGTTTGAGTAACGCTTTCGACGTTCTTTTGAAAATCCGTCTTTTGGTCCGGGCCGCGATTCGCAAGCGACTGGGTGAGATCAACCGCCATGACCAGGGTTATGCGTTCGGCAGCAACTGCATCAGCATGAAACAACGGTAAGAGAACCACCACAGTGAGCAGGAGCTTGGTCATGGCGCTGCGCACGTTATGGGTGAGCGCTGCCCGGTAGAAGTTCCGCCAGAAGCGGGCAGCGAAAACGGCAGGTTCATTTTGCAAGGCGGTGATCTGGTAGACCAACTCGGTCATCCGTCCACGCACGACCTGCAGTGCCTTTTGCAGTTCGACCCAGTTCTCCCCTGAATCAGACGCCGGCCGCCAGGCATCATGAAGCGCGAGACCGGCTCCCAAATCCATCGCGAAGGCAAGCAGCATCATGACGAGACGAAGGAGAGGGACATTTTGTTCGTAGAAGGTGTTCTGGGCCTCCGGTGCCGACGGTTCATCTTCAATCACTACCACTGGGGTAGAGCTTTTGAACGCCTCAGCAAAGAGGTTGCCGCGAACCGCCGCAAGCACGACCACGCTCAGGAGAGCAGCCGCACCAGCGAGCCCCGCAATCCACCTCAGAAGCCTTTCGGCCCTCCATCGCTCGATTATTTTTTCGACAAGAAATGGCACAACGATTGCGATACCGAGGGCATACAGATAGCCCTTCCAGCCGAGATCGAACGGTTCGAACGCGAGCACGGCAAAGATGAAGCCGGCAATGGTAAGAAAAATGGTCACGCACCAGTGATACGCTGCTCGCAAGCGGCGGTTCTTGCGCTCTGTAGGACGTGGAGCGTGCCAAAGACGATCTTCACAATTACGTTCCTCGATGAGCAGCCCGGAGAACTCAGCCCGCAAGGCCAGGATCTCGGCTTCGTTCCTGAGCCGGATGCGCCGCTCCTCGCAGGCACAGTAGTTCTCGACATTCGTGATGACGCTTTGCATACTTTCAAAACCGATCTGGTCGCCGTTGGCACTTTCAGGTAATTCTTGGTTCATAACTCTAAGCACCTTTCTTTTCCGCCAATAAAAAGGAGCCTGCCACATGGGCAAACTCCAGTTAATATTTCAGCTCGCCTCCAGGACTTTTTTGGCTTGCTGTAGTTTCACGAGTTCGCGCTCTTCTTTTTTGAGCGCGTCCCGCATTTCGTTTACTTTTTCCTCCTGCTTTGCAATCTGCTCAAGGACGACCTCGACCGGGGTCTTTTTGATCCACGGTTTGCGTTTGGATTCGCCCGAGGTTTCTGCTGCTTGCGCGGGAGGATTGGGTGGTTTCGGTGCAGACGCGGTCTGCTTTTTCTCAGCCATTGCGATCAATCTCCTTTCAAAGAATTTCGGCTGATGCGTAGGAACTATGTCGCTACGGATTCGGAATCACTTTCCTCTGCCGTAACTTCCGGCTGCTCCTCGGACGCACTCTCTGCGGCCTGTTTGCAGAGTTTGCATTTCGAGAGGTCGGAAGAACGATGGCGGTCTTTCTGGTCCACGACTCGCGCCTTCTGGTTGTCCTCAGACAATCGGTTCACGAGTTCAACCGCGGCATCGGCCGTAAGGTTATGGGCTTCTGGCTTGTATTCCTGTGTTTCAGGATCAAGCACGATCACGGTTTTCAAAGTGCTGTTACTCATTGCTACTGTTCTCCTTTTTCAGTTGTTAATGTGCGTTACGTTCTGGAAGGCCGAGCGGTAGCTTCGAGCAAGGCTCCCAGAAACTTGAATCGATCACCCAAGCCCTGGAACGTGCCCAGGGCGGCAAGGTGTTCTTTCTTCTGCAAATAGGCGATGATCTCGGCAAGGCTCACTGAAATTGCTTTGCTCTCGACGAGGGCCACCTGTATCAAGGCATCCGTCGCCTGCCGCTGCAGGTTATCGGCAGGTGTTTTTCCGAAGGTAAGTCGGATGTGTTCTCCGGTTACGGCATCCACGATCTGAACCGTGCTGTCTTCCCGAAGAATCACGAATCCGAGTTGGCTGCCGTCTTCGGCGGTGACATCCAGAAAATCGGTCACCGTTGGATCGACAGCATGCGGTGTTGAGACCGCTGAGTACGGCAGTTTGAGAGTGAGGAAGTAGAACTCCCGGCCTGCATTCGCTTCGAAGTCAGGCAGGTTTTCGGTTTTCATGTCATCTCCTTACAAATTAGCTATTCGTGTTTGCCTGGTTCCGGCTGGACGGAAGGCGTATCGTGCTGAAGGGTCTCGGAGTGAAGTAGAGGTCCCGTTCGATGGGCATATCCAACGGGCCACGCGCTTGCTCCAGTTCAGAGAGTGCAAAGTAGCCCCATTCCTCTTCGAGTCCCACTACATATCCGAAGAAGAGAAAATCGCCTTCTTCTTCAGAGCCTTCCGTGACGTACCAGGTCCAGCTGGAATCCGGGGTAAAGAATTTGATCCAGACCGTGGGGTCTTTGTTCTTTTCCTGCGCATAAAGCGGTGGAAGCGTTGTGCGCAGGGCTTCTGGCAGCAATTCCATAGTGCCTCCGGTGTTTGTATCGGTGCGGTCATTGAGAACGCACCAATGCGGGTGATGGTTTTGCTTGTGCCTGTTCCGCAATCCATTGGTCAAGCTTGCGGATGGCCTCGCGTTTCATCGGAAGTTCAACATGCTCGTAGCTTTCATGGGTGTCCCCGAAGGTGTGGCCGAGAAGTGCCATGCGGACTTCTCGCGGGACTCCCAGTTCGAGCAGTCGGGTATTGAAGGTGTGGCGCAGGTAGTGGAATCGGATGTATCGGATTCCCGCTCTGCGGATGGCTGCTTTCCAGCCGGTTTGAGACTGAAGATCGCCTTGCCTTCAAAGGTGAAGATCAGGCCGGAATCCTTTCTCATGCCGGAAAACAGAGTGAAGACTCGGTCGCTCAAGGGAATCTCGCGAGATTCCCCTTCGGGGGTCTTCGAATGGGTGACGTAGAGCAATCGCCGGGCAAAGTCCACGTCCTCCCACCGCTGGTTCAGAATTTCTCCGCGGCGCATGCCGGTGTCGAGGGCAACGATTACGATGTCCCGCAAGTGCGGAGACGCGGCAGGCAAAAGCCGCGACTCTTCCTCGGAACTGAGGACCGGCTTCTTCTTCCGCCGCTCACGTTCCAGGCGAATCCGGGCAATCGGGTTCGCTGCGAGAATCCCTTCGTCCACCGCCCAGTACAGGAGATGGCGCAGGCACTCGATATCGCGGTTCACCGTGGTTTCGGTGAGCGTCTTCGTCCGGTGGCGCTCGGCCCGGTATTGCCGGATTGCCGCTTTATTGATTTTGCCGATGGAGAATCCGGCAAAATACGGCAAAAGCAGTTTCAGGCGGTCCCGGTGCCACTCCTTGGCCGAGCCGTCACCCAGGAATTGGGCGGCGAGTTCGGCAAAGCGCATGGTGGGGTTGAGTTCAGGAAATTGCGTCGCTTTGAGGCGCACTTCGTCTTTATGTTTCTGGTCGATCTGCTCAGCCAGACGGCGGTTGCCGGTTTCGGTCGAGCGGGCATGACGGACTCCGTCTACGTAGACGTAACTCCAGTACACCCCGCCACGCTTATAGAGACTCAACGTGCTTTCCTCCTTTCGTCGTAAAGGTTCATGGCGTGTCGTCGCTCCCATCTCCTGGCCGGTATTCCCGGCCGCAGGAGAGGCAACGGACGGTTTCGTCGTCCACCCACTCCAAACGGTCGACGCGGCTTTCGCAGCAGTTGGGGCAGGGATCATGAACGAGGCCGGATTCAAGATCGTCACCGCTCGTCACCGCTCGTCACTTCAGTCCTCCTTTCGTCTGTCGTTTGAGAATCCAATCGATCACCTGCTCGCGGAAAAAGACGAATTTTCCGGAGCTACTCGCCCGCAGATAGGGAAGTCCCTGCCGCAGGTACTTCTGGCGAATCGTCCAGACGGAACAGCCGAGCAGTTCGGCAACGTCTTCGATCGTGAGCGGCATGCCAAGCGGCAATGCGGTGAGCGCCTCGGCAGTCCCTTCCGGGTACGGGCAATGCTCCGGGCAGGAGTACGGTTTCCTCTGCCCTCCCCGAAGTGCCTCAAACCCCAATGTTTTCGCGCCTTCTGTGTTCCCACCGAAGTCCGACTCGTGCCTTTTGGCACTCCGCTTAGTCCCACTTCCCAATGCCACCGTCCGAATATGCTGATTACTCTTCCGCATGGCGGTTCCTCCGTTTAGTCAATTGCTTGTGTATGAACTTCCGAAACCATTGAGGAAGCTTTCCCCATATCCATGCAAGGACCAGGAACATGAGAACGATGAGAACCAAACCGCTCTGCACCACAGGCGAGCCGAGCAGTTCCGAGACGACTTCGTAGGCAAGCACCAGCGCAAGAAATGCGAGCGCCACCCCGACGAACATCCGGGCGAGCCATTCGAGAATTCGCCAACTGACGGGAACTTTGGGTTGCGGAGTCGAAAGTTCGCGGCTGCCGCAACGGGCGCAGATTTCGGCGCTGCGTGGATTGGGGTGCAGGCGCGGACAGAGCTTCCGGTCGAAGCTTCTCCCGCAGGTGTTGCAGAAGAGCGGGTCTCCTGGGTTGATTCTTGAGCAGTGGTAGCAATACTTCATGGGAGTTCCTTGATGAGCGGCAGCCGGTACTCTCCCCGAGGCCGGAGCCAACGAGGAGCCAAGAGGCCGTCGCGCTCGATTGATTCGAAATTCTGAAACCAAAATATTTTGTCGGTCGTCTCGCCTACTACCCGGCGGATGGATTGCATGCGCCGTTCGGAGTGGGCGACGACAAGCACCCGAAAGCGGGTCAGGCCGAATTGCTTCTCGAATGTTCCTGAAACGGCATAGGTGAGATAAGTCTTCACCTTGTCTTTCCAGACCTTCAGGCTTTCACTTCCCAGATCGACTTCGAGAAATGCACCGAAAATGCCCGAAGGCGTTTCGAATTCGACATACCCATCGGGAATGAGGCGGACACCTTGGGCGATGGGTTCGAAAAATGCCACCCACCGACGGAAAGCGACTCCCGGCAGGGACTCTGTTTTAAACGCGCAGTAGATGTCGTTTACCGCGAGCTGGTGTTCGACGAAAAGGTCGCCCACCAGTGCCGTATCGTTCCGGCGCTGCGGCCCCCGGTCGGGTACGCCTATGAACTTGGCGCCCTTCGGAGAAAGCGAGTAGAGGGCCTTCGCTCCCCCAGCTCTCGTGCCGAGGAAAAACCGTTTGAGGAGTCCTACGCGGGTAAGGGCAAGCAGCCGGGTATTCACCCGCGTGGTAGACGAAAATCCACCGAGGACTTTCGCCTGTTCGCGGTCAATGACGCGCACGTGTCCCAATTCCCGCAGGAGTCTCCGGTCACGTTCCTGGACTACCAGACCGATTCGCTTATTCCCATTCATCGAGTGCCTCCGGTGCTCCCTGGCTCACGACGGTTTGCCGTTTTGCAATGTCCCGCTCGATCTCGGTACGCAGCCGTCCCCAGCGGAACCGGGAGCGGTTCAAGAGGTCGGTGTAATCGGTTTTCGTTTCATGTACGGTGGGGACGAGGACTTCCGTCCAACGCTCTGCACCGGTTTTCACGATCAGGTGCCGCGGGGAAAGATTTTTCAGGCGTTCCGTGAGCGGCTTTCCGCCATCAAGTGCCTGGGCAATTTGGTTTGCGTCAGTACTTGAAAGCTGGAAGAATGCATGCGTACCGACCGAGAGGATGGCCGCCCGCATCTCTGCCGGGTATTGGTCGAGGAACTGATTTGCCGAGACGACGGCTACCCCGAACTTCCGGGCTTCAGACAAAACTGTCTCAATGCCCACGCCGTATGCCACGAGGTTTTGAATCTCGTCGCAGTAGAGGGTAAAAAGCGAGCGCTTCGTGCGGGTAAAAAGCGCATTCTTGATGACGGTAAAAAGCAGGCTTCCAAGCGTAAGGGCTTGGGGACCGAGTTTCCCCTTTTCGAGATTCACGATCACCCATTGGCCCTCGTCCATCGCATCCCGGATGGAAAATGTCGAATGCTCCTGGCCCACGATGTGGCGGAAGCGCGGATCGGCAGTGAAGGCCGATGTCTTGTTCAAGATCGGTTCCCGCATCACCGCTCTCATTGCATCGCTTGCTTGGTCATACCGCGACTCGAAATATGCGCGCACTTCGGCATTCGAGATTTTTCTGAGACATGCGGCGCGGTAGCTTCCGTCCGTGAGTAACGGCGCAAGTTCGAGCAGGGTGGATCCATTGGCAGCAAGGACGTAGAGCGCGTTCCGAAGGAGTTCTTCGGTACGCGCTCCCAGATGATCGAGTGACCACCGCGCACGAAGCACCGCGGTGAACTCGGCGATATGCACGAAGTCAGGCGATGGAGCTTCAAGCGGATTGAACCCGATGGAGACCAGCGGGTCTGCGGGGTCGATCACGATAAGCTTGTGGTCGAGATGCTCGCCGAGTGCCACTTCACGCGCACGAATGGCATTCAGAAGGAACGGGGTCGTATCGCCGTGCAGGTCGAAATACACGAACCCGCGTCCCGCCTGGATGTCTTGAGAACTCAGATAGCGCAGGAAGAAACTCTTCCCTGATCCCGTCTTTCCGAGAACTGCCATGTGCCTTGCACGGCCGCCATTGCTGAGGGCAATCTGCCGCCCTGTCACTTGGCCGTCCACCATGCGAAACCCGAGGTTGAAGGTTCCGCGCTCTTCCCGCACCTTATTGCTTCGCTTGCGGAGCGAGTTCCAGATGAATGCAATCAACTCTTCGAGGAAATTGATCATGGATGAATTTTGTGGGGTGGGGTGGCAAAAACGGGAACAAACGAGATGGGAAAGACGGGTCAGGGGGCCCGGTGCGTCCGGGCCCCCTGAGGAAACGATGAGAGGGAAGGCGGCTTTCCCGCTGCGCCGGACGGCGTCATTTTTTTATTGACAGCCTAGCCGCGCACAGCGAAAAAATGCTCTTGGGAGGCAAGAAAAGCCACCCTCCCTTCAGTGGGTACGGTGCCTTGGAGGTTGTTATGTACCCATCGCCTATTCCATTTTCAAGGAACGAAAACAAGCGCACATCGGCACAAAAATTGCCAATGTGCTGTTTCAGTCTACAGATGGAACAGCAGAATCAAAGACGGGAAATGGTCTGATGGAGATAACCAGTATCCGACCTATTTTGAATGAGATCGCTTGAATGCGATTACCAGTACAGAAATAACGAATATGATCCAGAAAACCAGAAGTATGCGGCTATTGACCAGCCTAATTTCAGGTGGCAGTTTCAAAACGTCCCTAGCAATTGCACTCCAAACATTAACGAGAACTCCAAGAACTGCAAGCAGACTGAATTGCAAGTAATCTCTGTGGCCGTATCGTTTCCAACCAAAATAACTCAGGATGGAAACGGCTAAGAAGAATATTCCCTGAATGATAGCCGTTTGCATTATGGATAGATTTTTTGTTTGTTCGTCGAATGAGTATCTGGTGCGCTGATTTGTGTGTCGGATTGAGGGGTGGTTCGTTCACTTGTAGCAGAAGAACTGTACGGTTTATTAATACCGTTGGCCTTGGTTTTTGCAGTATTCGCTTGTGATTCATTGAACTCCTGGGCAGCCTGTTTCTCTTCCTGGAAATTTTGATAAATATCGGCGGCACCACCGATAATCAGCGATCCTGCAATACTCCATCTCAACCATTTCGAATCAGGCAGCTTTGGCGGTTCTTCCCCGCCGGGGATTGGGAATAAAGAGGGTGCTTCAGGAAGTTTTATTTGAGGTTGCGGTATGAAGCGCATCTGCCGTTGCTGGTCGTAATAAATCGCCTGTGTCGTCTGATTCATGAGGGCATCGGCACCTCCAAGTCCCCATTGTGCTGCAGGAATGGCAACTGTGATCAGACCGACTACTGCTGTGATAGGCAAAGCGATACCTGAGAGGCTGAGTTCTGGTATTCCTAAAGAAATAGCTGCGGACGCTTGGCGTCCTTTGGGATCACTTTCCGTAATCGGATTATCTCTGCCATAGGAATATGAATTGAGCTGTTGCGGATCAGCAAGATAGGCTTGTTGCTCTTGATTCGTATCCTGCCTGACCTGATTCGGATCACCAATCGCGAGGAAACTCGGGTCTTCACTGACAAATTGATCACGGCCCCCGTCGTAATACCGGGCATTCAGGTAATCCAGCCCCGATACACTGTCGCTTTCCTGGCCAATGAATTTCCGATTTTCTCCGGTATATGACCCCACTTTCGTATCGAGTCGGGTCTGACCGTATGGATAATAATCGAGCGTCTCCACGATGGTTCCCGAAGCATCCGTCATGATGTTTGTCCCATTCAGATGGTCGTTGAGGACATACCGCAGTGCGGTACTTGTGGGGGCAGTCGCGTCGGTCACCGTGACAACCGGAATGCTGTTTACAAAGACGTGCTTTATGGTCGTGGTCGAACTCCCGTTTGTCGTTACGTTGTAGTAGATACTTGGGAAGGTGGTCGTCACTCCATTTTCGATAAGCTTCAGACGCCTGCGGTCATAGCCGTACCCGTAAGTCGAGGTGCCATTGGCCGTGACTGACTGCGTGAGCTCGTTACGATAATCCCAGGCATATGTGCTCGTGCCCGAAGAAATGAGATTGCCATTGTTGTCGTAATTGAACGGCCTCGTTGTTGATCCCACCGTAATGCCAGTCAGAGCATCCGGATTCGCGTAAGTCGAACTCGCGGTCGGGCCATACGAGTATGTTCCTGCGGGGCCGGAGAGCATATTGCCCAGAGGGTCATACGAAAAGTTTTGAAGATAATTCGTGGTCGATGCGTTCGTGCTCGATGCCATCGTAAGCCGCGAAAAGTCATCATAGGCGTAGGCGACTGTTCTTGCTGCACCGGAAATCGACGTGTCTGCAATCTGCGTGATGTTCCCGTCGGCGTCATACGTGTAGGAAATATTTTGGGCATTGCCGCTGCCGGGCAAAGTGCTCGTTTTTTGCGAAAGGCGGTAGAGATGTGCAGCATCGTACGTGTTCGTCGTCGTGACCCCGTTTGCATAAGCGATCACGGCAGGTTGTTCAGTCGGCGAATAATCGAAATTGCTGATTACCATTGCGAGGCTTCCCCCACTCGGTTGGTAGGAAACGGTCTCGGGAAGTCCCGCGAGATTGTATGTGTACTGGACGACTGAGTTATCAGGGTTCGTGATTGTAAGGAGATTCCCCTGTCGGTCATAGGTGTAATTCGTCGTGTAATTGATTGACGCGATACTTGTGACTTCCTGCGTCACGAGTCCAAGCCCGTTGTACGCAGCGTATCTCGTGGATCCGCCGCCCGATGTTATCCCTACGAAAATATGCCCCTTGCCCTTTGTTCCCGAATCGTAGAGATAGGAAGTCGAACCCGACAGCGGGCTCTTGTCGGTCAGTATCCGATTCAGCTTGTCATACGTGGAACTGCTGTTGATCCCGTTCGGATCGGTTTGCATCGTGAGGTTTCCTGCGTCGTCATAAACATAGGTCCAAGAGCCAAATGTCGAGGCCGAAGAAGCATGGAGATCCTGTGCGGTGAGCCGCCGACCCAACCCGTCATATGTGAAACTTCTTACGTTTCCTAATGCATCGGTAATTGAGAGGAGATCGCGTGATCCATCGAACGAATAATACGTAGAATAAGTGCTCGTGCCGCTGTGCTCATCCACCTGGACGAGGTTGCCATAGGCATCGTTATAGATGTCTTTTTCTTTTCCTCGCGGATCAGTCGTTGCGATCTTCCAATTGGAGTAAGCGTTCGTCGTCGTACCCACTGCATTTGCAATCGTGAGTATCCGGCGCAAGGGATCATAGGTGTATGTGGTGAATAGCGCCGTTGTTGTCGTCGGAGTGGTTTTCGAGGAACCGCTTGCAAAATATGGGAAGGATTCTTTTTGAAGCAGGCCCAGGCTGTTGTACGCTCGGTCAGTCACTTTGTAATTCCCGGCATCTTCCGCCGATTTCCTCGTCTGGATGAGGCGATTCAAACCATCGTAATAGGTGTACGTGTCAATGCTCGTCGTTGCGGTGAGATAGTCAATCTTGTAAACGCTTACGCCATTCGGAGTGTCGGTATACACATATGCCGTGGTCGTTGCGAGACTGCCAGGATTTGCGGGATCGGGAGCAATCGAGGCGAGCGTCCGACCCAGTCCATCGTAGACGGCCTGAAACTGGTTGCCGTTCGGGTCTGTCGTCTGAGTCGTTTTCCCGGTCGAATAGTCGTATTGATAAGCGGTCGATTGACTCAGCGGATTAGTCGTTGTCGCTATGTAAAGATTGCATGTGTCATAAGTGTAGGTCGTCGTGTTGTTCCGTGGATCGAGCTGCTGCGTGATGAGGCCGTAGCCGTTGTACATGTTTTGGACAGCGGTGATATAGGTGCTCCCACTCTTCCAGTCCTGCTCTTTCGTGAGGTTTCCTGCGCCGACGTTCCCCAATCCGAGGGCGTCGTAAAAGTATTGTGTCTCTCTGATCTTCGTGCCGCTATGATTCGTGATCGTCACATCGGCAGGTTTGCTGATCACGCCACTTGTTGTACTCGATGCATAACTCGTGCTCGTCGTGATGTCATCCGACCCGGTATCGGTGAATGATCCGTCGCTTGAGGCCATCACCTGTCCCAATTGCACTTTCTGGATTTGGTTCCCGGTCGTGTTGTCATACGCATATGTCTCTGCGGAATCCTTATGGGTCGAAAGGCCGTCATAATCGAGTTCTGTTTTCTGCACGAGTTTTACGAATGCGGCATTCCCACCCAGGCTCGCGCTGTCCCACTTAGAGACCGTGAGCTTGTAGAGATTGCCGGCATTGTCGTATTGCTCCACGCGGTACGGCTTTCCGATCTTCCAGAAATTATCGGCATATTCCCCATGAGCAGAGTCAGTGCCGTTTCCCGTGTGGTAATAGGTCTTCGTGACGTTTCCGGCAGCATCGGTTTCCGTCACTATCTTGAACCCCGCGAACTTGTGATCTGTGGGCGTGCTGTAAAAGTACGTGCCACCGGAATATTGATATGTGGAGGTCGAGGCGGTACCGGAGCCGTCGTTCGTGCCGATGGCCGTCACGACATAGACAGGATAGGGAACCTGGTTCGTGATATTTCCTGAATTGTCGGTAAGAGTCGCAGCCGACAATCCGTGCTCCGTTGTCGTAGCCGTTATTCGAAAAGCTTCCGGGCGGATTCCAGGACGAACTTGCCACCCATCCGTGGCCGGTATTGATGTCAGCCCATCGCGAAAGAGTGCCTGAAGCATCGTTGAATCCACCGAAGAGGTCGGGAAGTCCGTCGCCGTTTATGTCTGCAATGGCGGTTCCATCGTTATATTGATACCGATTGGCAAACTCGATGGGCGGTGCCCATGACGGATCGCTCGTCCAACCGTTCCCCGTATTCATATAGGCAGATGACGTGAAGGTGTAATTCGGGTATTCGGTGTTGTACCCGGAGATCAAATCCGGCAGGCCGTCGCGGTTTACGTCCACTATCCGCACGCCGTTGTCAGCTCCGGAGTAGTCAGTAAACGCGATGGGTGGCGCCCACGCGGTGCTAGTCGCCCATCCATTGCCAGTGTTGAGATATGCGCCTGAATAGAAGGTGTAATTCGGAGAACTCCCCGTATATCCGTAAATGATGTCGGGCAGACCGTCACCATTAACATCGGCGATGCGCACCCCGAGATCGAGACACGAACTGTTCGAAATCGTGATCGGGGGTGCCCACGTGGAACTCGCTGTCCACCCGGTTCCTGTATTGATGTACGCTCCCGTGGAAAACGTAGAACTCGGGCTGCCGCTCGTGTATCCGTAGATGATGTCCGGCAAGCCGTCTCCGTTTACATCCGCGATTCGGACTCCTTTGTCACAGCCTGAACTGTCTGCGAGACTCGTGGGTGGATACCACGTCGAAGTGCTTGTCCATCCGTGAGTGGAATTCAAGTACGAAGATGACGAATACGAGGTGCCGCTGTAACTCGAGATCAGGTCTGGGAGAGCATCGCCGTTCACGTCGGCGATTCGCGCTCCATTGTCGTTCCGGGTGTAATCGGAAAATGCGATGGGTGGATTCCAGGTCGAGTTCGCCGTCCAACCCGGAGTCTGCGTTCTATATGAGAAAGTCGAAGTGGGAAGTGTCGTTACATTTCCCAGACTGTCCCGGCCACTCTCCACAATTGAGGCGAGGAGCGAAGTCGAACCGTTCGTTCCTGTGCCGTACCCGAGGACATACTTCCGCACCCAGTTTCCGTTCACCTTGGCATCGATTTCGTTTATGAGATATTTCGAACTCACGCCGAATTCGGCTGCGGAAGACGTTGCGATGTCGCTGCGCGACTGCCGCAGGAAATCGACCTCAAAAATGCCTGCCGTCGAGGTTGTATTCGTATATACCGTACTTGAGGGATAGATCTGACCGCTGTCTTTGAAATATGAATAGGTGACCGTGTTCCCGTTCGTGTCCGTGATCTGCTTCAACATCCACTTATAGACATTCGCCGAATTATTTGGATCGCTCTGCTGGCTGTCCGCACTGGAGCCGAAGAGGTACTGTGTCCCGTTCTTGCCCGTTACCGTCCATTGGCTGGTCGAGGTGGAGAAGAGGTATTTGTCGAATACTCCGTTCTCAGTGCGTGGAACATAATTCGAAGCGATGCTCGTCGTCGCAAGTTCGCCGTCCAGCGATGAAGTGAAGTAATTCGGGGTGCTTGTGCTATATAGATTGTCAACCCCGGTTTTGCTGAGGCGCTCGATATATGGAATGTTGACCGACCACCCTGCTCCGAAAATACTCCCTTGTTCGTTGTTCCCGCTGTCATATGCGAGATCGACATCCGGCTGCAGACCGTTTCTTCCCGGTGGAATCCCAATGGGAAAGGTCGCATGCAATGCCCCGCTATTTTTGTCGATTTTCACAAGGTCTTGATTGAAGCTGTTCTGTGCGACCGGCTGTGAGACCGGATTCGGATATCCCCCAGAGTTCAGTGCGGATTGCGCCGTTGCCCCCGAAGTTATGGAATCTGTCCTGAGGCTCTCCACACCGGCTGTATCGCTTGGCTGCGAAGTTGTCGTATCCGTAGATTGGGCAGTGGATTGCGTATCGGTGCTCGGGGAGTTTTGCGGAGCAGATGCGTCGCCACTCGGAGCGGCATTTGATACCGAAGGTGCAGGAGTAGGATCGTCAGTGCTTCTCTGGCTGCTGCTTGAGGGGGTTGCTTCACCTCCGGTTACTGGGGGTGCATCAATGCTCTGTGCGTGAGTCAAGGGCGAAAGCACGAAAGCCGCAATGACAACAGCGACGAAAACTTTCCTCGCTTGTTCTTTCAACCCATGATCCGAAGAAAAGATATGCATCTATGTGGGTGATAATGTTATTTCATTATTGTCTGAGGATGCACAATAAGTCTATGTTCATAACTCCTCTTTGGAGATAAAGGCGCGATAAAGAAAAAATGAACTTTTCTTCAAATGTTTATGAACTCACATCGTATGTCATGAGAACCAGAACATCACCCACCTTGTGTAGCTGGTATAAGTTGCTATGCTCTACGGAATAGCACAATTATCTTTCGAGTGACGGCGGCGGAAGTTCTGGAAGGAACCACTCCTCTTCTGCAACCAATAAGGTTCGAACTTCATTGAGGGTGGCCAGCTAACATTTTCCTTTCCGCATAAGAGGGTCGCGTCGTTTCCTGCTGGAAACGCGCTCTATCTCCTCGCCTACGCTCGTCCGATACGCCCTCTTATGCGGAAAGGAAAATGCCTTTCTGGAGACGGGGAATCGAACGAGCGGAGGGGGTCGGGGAACCGCGATCGGTTCCCCGTGTAGGAGGTTTGTTCGGAACCCAGGGTTCCGACCTATTTTGAATGAGATCGCTTGAATGCGATTACCAGTACAGAAATAACGAATATAATCCAGAAAACCAGAAGTATGCGGCTATTGACCAGCCTAATTTCAGGTGGCAGTTTCAAAACGTCCCTAGCAATTGCACTCCAAACATTAACGAGAACTCCAAGAACTGCAAGCAGGCTGAATTGCAAGTAATCTCTGTGGCCGTATCGTTTCCAACCAAAATAACTCAGGATGGAAACGGCTAAGAAGAATATTCCCTGAATGATAGCAGTTTGTATTATGGATAGATTTTTTTGTTGTTCGTCGGTGCTCGGAGAGTTTTGCGAAGCAGATGCGTCGCCACTCGGAGCAGCATCTGCTATCGAAGCTGCAGGAGTCGCATTGTCAGTGCTTCCATGGCTGCTGCTTGCGGTGGTTGTTTCACCGTCAGTTGCTGGGGACGCATCAACGCTCCGTGCGTGGGCCAAGGGCGAGAGCACGAAAGCCGCAATGACAACAGCGACGAAAACTTTCCTTGCTTGTTCCTTCAGCCCATGATCCGAAGAAGAGTCTTTGTGGATTGAAATTGGTTACTTCATTATGGTCTGAAGACGCGTAATAAGTCTATGTTCACAACTCCTGCGCCTAGATAAAAAGTGATAAGAAAAAATAAAATAGTTGTCAAATATTTATGAAATCACTTTGGTGTCGCGAGAATGGAAAGCTTATATTTTCTGCGCGGCGTAAATTCCGGAAGGAATCTCGCAGACCATTTACAGAGGCACTATAATAATGACATGGCAACTCACCCAAACAAAAAATCAATGCTTAAAGAATCGCTGCCCGAAATGATTCTTGTTGCAGAATATTGTGTAACCTTTCGAAAAGACCCTAAAGTTTGGGGTTCAGGCGGGTGTTATGGCTATCCGCCAGCAGTTCTATTATTATCCATCGCTGACAGCATAGGCTCTTATATTCTAGGTGGCAGCGTTAGAAATCACTTCAACATTTTGAATAACACCAAATACTATAATCTCCACTTATCAGCCAGTTCAATTGGAATAATATATAAAGATTATCGATGCAAATTGACTCACAACACGGTTATGGCACCAGAGATATTTTTGGATATTGGCACCAACAATGATGATGTTTTTGAGTTACAGGATGGTAAGCCGTATTTCAATCTCACTCCATTTTTAGAAGTTAGCAAACAATCTATAAAATATTTTCTGGCGACTCTTTAACCCTCTAAAGAATGTCGCTTAGCTGAATCGGGATATCCCCTGAGACGCCTTGGAAGAATCAGAACATCACCCACCTTGTGCAGCTGGGATAAATTGCTATGCTTTGCGGAATAGCACAATTACATTTCGAGTGACGGCGGCGGAAGTTCTGGAAGGAACCACTCCTCTTCCTCGGCTAATAAGGTTCGAACTTCGTTGAGGGTGGCCAGCAGACTCGACAAAGAGCCGTTCCTGGGAACGGTCATCAAGGGTTTTTTCACGTCAATGCTGAACTTTTTGCCTGTCAGGAGTAGGTTCGAACCAAGGCTGGATAGAATTTCCCGTTTTTGCAGCCGCGTTCCATGTGTCACCCAAAAGACCGCGCGATTCCTGAATAAAAACAGCCTTTGCTGGGGTTCGAGCGCTTTGATCGTCCCGAGTTCATTTAGTTTTTCTTGTAAGCGCAATCGTTCTTCCATTAGAAGTGAGCGCTCGTGCACAAATTCATTGTCCGAAATCAGATCGCGATAACGTAAACGGGTGAGATTCGTCATCGTGTGCTCACTCTCGGCAATCGCTTTCTCAATGCTCTGTTTTATCTCTTCCTGAGTGTGCTGGTCGCGGTGCCATTCCTGTTCAAGCAACGCGAGAAACCGAGTGGTGAGACGGTCAGGAAGGTAAATCCGTTTTACTTCCGCCATGATCTCCATTTCGAGCGCGCGTTCTTCAATGCTTGGTTCGTGGCAAACGATGTCGTGCCGGTTATGAGTGCAGTGATAGTACACGTAGTGGGAACCAAACCGATTTACTTTATTTTCCGCTGTTATGGCACAGCCGCACCTGCCGCAACGGATCAGGCCGATATACGAGAATTCGTGCCGCTCCGGTCGGGAACGAGTTGGACGGTGGAGAAGAGATTGCACCCGTTTATATTGATCGAGCGTAATCATTGCTTCGTGCTGTCCCTGAAACCAGTTGCCTTCATAAACGATATAACCTGCATAAAACGGATTTGCGAGGATGTGGTACATTGCACTCTTTGTGATGAGACCGCCACCGCATCGTTTACGTTTGCGTGTGCATAGCCCCAAAGATTTGGCAATATTCGTGAGCTCTGGTACCGAGTAGGCCCCGGTGAGAAACAATTCCCAAAAGTGTTTGACGATGGAAAACCTCTCTTTATCCGATACGATGATCTTCTCACTGGCACGTTCTGCATTCAGGTACCCAGTGGGAGCCATGTTGGGGAGCCAGCCCTTCTCGCGTTTGGTTCGGTTGCCCCGGCGCACATTTTGGCTCAGTTGGTCCACGTAGTACTTTGACTGCACGAATGCCATGCCCAAGTTGAATTTTCCTTGAGGAGTATTCTCGAAGGTGTAACTGGGGAACTTGAGATCCACAAGAACGCCGGTATCGAGCAGGTGAATGATACGGCCACCATCCAGGGCATTACGCGCAAGGCGATCCGGGTGCCAGGCAAGAATGCCATCAGCTTCTCCCCGTTCGATGCGCTTCAATATTGCCTCAAACACCGGGCGGCCAGGAATTCTCGCGCTTTGCGCCTCCTCTTCAGTATCAATCACTTGGAGTGCGAGACGGCGAGCCAGAGTTTTTAACTCCTGCGCCTGTGACTCGATGGACAGTACCTGCCGGTCTTCGTCTTCCGTAGATTTTCGACAATACGCAAAATATCGATTCAAGAATTTGAGATGTGATTTTTCGACCTTTGCTCCCACTATAGCGCCTGCTGTTTTCGGGTCAAATGTGCGTGATTCCCCATCGGCGGCAGATTGGACACGTCTTAAAGTCGTGGCCCTCAGGCGGCTCCCGAAGGAGAAGCCGGAGCAATGGAAGCAGTTCGTCTAGTTCGTCGGCTTCTTCCCGCACTTCCTTTCTGACGTCTTCGTTTGGTTCCTTCTCTGTTTTCATGAGGCCTCGACGATAACAACCCTTACCTTTTCTGAAAAGGCTGCATTCTGTATCGGAAGTCAGAGCTATTGGCTCTTCAGGAGTTCAGAAGATGTTAAGAGTCACCGAACAGCCGCAGCATTGGGGATTATTGAAAATCCAACGAAGCAACTCGCCACTATGTGGACAATTGTCGGTAAGCTCATTTTTATAGTTGCGCCAGACAAGATTTACACACTTGTTAGAGAATATTCACTTGCTACCCTGAGAGCAGTCGTGCAAAAAGTTTTGATTCTGTACAGCTCGAATGGCACATCATTTCGCAAGTCGTCTTCGGACTCATCGGCAGAAAAGCGGGCTCTCACAACGTGAGCTCGCTTATATTTTGGGCTATACCAGCACAGGTCAAGTAATTCAGCACGAGTATGCCAGGAATGCTCCGCCATTCCTTATGGCGCTCGCCTACGAAGCGGTTTTTCGGATTCCAGTATCCCAGCTTTTTCCCGGCTTCTATGAGACCGTCGTGCATGGGATTGAAATCCGGCTCACTGAGCTTGAACAAACCTTGCAATCGAAGAGCGTAAAAGGTCGAGGTATGCGTCGCACTGCTCACAAGCTTGAGTGGCTGTTCGCCCGGAGAAACGGTATTGAAATCTGAGCATGTCCGCAAACGCTCAAAATAACACGATATTGACGCTCGACATTCGTCTGCAGAAGTTCGGTTATGCCGTGCTGAATGGGCCACGCGAATTGCTGGCCTGGGGCATAAAAACGTACCGAGCTGCCGAGGATGACGAAAGAGTACGCCTGGCGAGAAAACGTATTGTCCCTCTGCTTGCGATGTATCAGCCATCAGTAGTAGTCGCCAATCACGTATCGGGGCTGAACGTTTCGAGAGCTCCCAAACACCGTCAGATTGTGAAGCTCATCGAAGCGGAAGCGAAACGCCATTCAGGCGAATTGGTCCTTTTGGGAAGGAACGAAATACGGCGCGTGTTCTCAGCATTGGGAGATGCCGGGAAAGATGCCATCGCAAGCCAAATTGCGCTCCTTTTCCCAGAGCTCACGTGGAAGCTGCCCCCGGTTCGCAAAACATGGATGAGCGAACATCACAACACCACGATCTTCGATGCCGTCGCACTCGGGCTTACGCATCTCACCCAGTTCGCTGAAGTCTTCTCTGAACACAAGCAACAAGGGATTCCATAACAGCGGTAAGTGCTTTCGCCGGCCCCCGCTGACGTATAGCCGAAATGAGCGGCCGTCAGGTCGAGGGGGTCGCCGAAAGCACTCCCCCTTGTTCACGCACAAACCTCAAACATTATCACTATCATGGTTGGACCACTATCATATCTGGGCGGAAAGAACCGCCTTGCTCGAAAGATCATTTCTCTCATCCCGCAGCACACGACGTATGTCGAGCCTTTCTGCGGGGGTGCTCAAGTCTTCTTCCACAAAGAACCTTCTGAAGTCGAAATATTGAACGATCTCAACGATGATATTTTCAATTTCTTGCGGGTCTGTAAATTGCACCATGCGGAACTGGTGCGCTGCCTGGACTACTGCATCGCAAGCCGACGATGGTTCGATCTGTTTGAAAAGACACCACCGGAGACCCTCACCGATATCCAGCGGGCAGCACGATTTTTCTTCCTTCAAAAGAATTGCTATGGCGGGTTGATCGTGCGGCGAAACTTTACCGTCTCTATAGAGGACGGCTCGAACTACAACCCCGCATCTCTGCCGAAATTGCTCGAACGTGCCCATGAACGGCTTTTGAACGTGCAATTGGAGTGCCTCCCCTACGAGAAGGTTCTCCAGAAGTGCGACCGTGCGGAAACCTTTTTTTATCTCGACCCACCGTATTTCAACCGGCCATATTACAAATTCAATATGGAAGAAAAAGATTATGTGGCAATGGCGGTGCTGCTTGCGCAACTGAAGGGCCGGTTTCTGCTGTCCTTGAATGACACGCCCGAGACTCGGCGAATCTTTTCAGATTTCGAGATCAGGAC
Source organism: Candidatus Angelobacter sp. Gp1-AA117 (assembly GCA_003223515.1). Classification (GTDB taxonomy): domain Bacteria; phylum Acidobacteriota; class Terriglobia; order Terriglobales; family Acidobacteriaceae; genus Angelobacter. The sequence continues at coordinate 15,956 of QHVI01000095.1, read as the reverse complement.
GCTTCAGCTCGTATACAGCTCACAGAGAACGGCGGGGAAACGGTATAACGAACTCCTGATTGCAAATTACAAGCTGCCGCAATAACAATACAACTGCTGTGACTTACTGAGGGTACAATCAGGATATTGTCCGTAGTGAGGCAAAACATGATTGGTGACGACTACTTCGATTCTATCCTTCAAGTTATAAATACAGAGTTGAGTGACGTTCGGCGCAAGAGAGAGGAAGAATTACATAATGGCCGTGTCATACAGAGCCAGTGTGCCAAGGTCTGGAATCAAATCAATGGTGAATTAGATAGATTTCGAGAGAAGATCAATCGAAAAATGGGTGCACGATCTGTGTCACTGAATAAGGAATCGAATGGTACGCTGACCATTAACACTGGACTTTGAGCAATATAGACGCTCTATATACCTCATTTTTAATACCCAAAATGGCTGTATCGATTTTGAATGTGACTCAAAAAAAGGTCAATTTATTCCACGAGTTGTCGGAGATGAACTCAAATACTCTCGTGAGAATTCGGGTTCCCCAATTCTAGGTTCTGCTGACGATACAGCGAAAATCATCATCAACATTGTCAGTAACAAAAGATAAGCTGTGCCTCTGAAAAACTTTTAAATCTAGTGCCGGTTCTTGACCCATTCCCGACCAAGGACGAGACAAGCAGCACCGGATGCCACAATTCCATATCGTGCGCTGTCTCGTTCGATAATCTCGTCAATTCGTGTCCAAGGGACAAGGAACTTGCCATATCGAAATTCCGGCTCGTATTCCCAATTTACGTGCATTCTCGGCGCATCAGCAAATGATGAGTCAGGGACATAGAGCACCGTACATATTTCCGGTCGCAAGTTGAGAAGGTCGCAGACAATTCCCGTCACGCTGAATTCTGCTTCCCCTTTGTCGATCAGCCCCCGCAGGAGTTTTATCGGTTCTTTTCCACGGACATAATCCAAATATCTCAGCGTAGCCAGTACCAAGCAATTCTTCGTCGTTATAGATCTCTTCGAGCAGTTCACGCCAGACATTCATTTCGATTGACCAGTTATCGTGAGTGTTGCTCGCCTCGAACATACCGGCAGGAACGATATGCAGCATGCCAGGAGAAAGACCGACTTCAATTGAACGACGGCGGATAAGGCATGCAAATCCAGCAGGAATTCGGTTGAACACCATCAATGTTGAAATGGTAATTGCAGTACACCGACCGTGACCGCTAAAAAGAGGGTCGCCTTGTGCCTCGATCGCTTCCCGTAGTGAAAGTGTGCCGGGTTTCGATAGCCTTTGAATTGGAGAAGGGCCATTCCGCAATAACGCTTTTTTCAATTCCCATTCCATTGTGTACTGTGTGAGGATGTTGTCGTAATAAAGAGCAAAAGCTCCATCTATGCGCACTTGACCTGATGGTAACCGCTCGATCCTCATCATGCGGTAATCGTTACTTTCATACGTGATCTTTCCGGATTCGTATTGCTTTTTGATGAAGGCCCGCGCTGCCGCATATTCTTCAGGCGAAAGCGTGGGAGAACCTGTGAGCGGATCTGGATCGGTGTGGTCGAGTTGTCCGAGAATCCTGTCTGGAGGAATGACGGTCTTCACATTACTCCAGAGAATGGTCGCAGGGATTACTTTGTTCCCAAGAGACAATGCAGGGCCGTTGTGCCGAATCGCCAAGTAGTGAACCAACTCTTGAGAATCAAATAGTGGACACTTCTCATCTCGATATCGAAAGTATGTTTTCTCGGCAAGTTGTTTTTCAGCGGTGGTGAGTCTTGGTTTCTTCGGCCGTGCGCCAGACTGCGCTTCTTGAGGGCGGTCGTCACGTCTGGGTTGCACTTCTCCAGATGGAATAAAAAGACTTGTGAAGCTCTTTGCGAAAAGCCTGGCGCTGGGAATCGCGTTGAGTTTCTCGAATGTCTTTCCTTGTTCAGCCTTTCGCACACTAGAAAGGCTGATTTAGCTTTGTCCGCTACATTTTGCTGCGTAAGTTTCATTCTGATCCGGAGTCTTTTAATCTCGTCGGTATCAAGTGCTCTAACACGCTCTCCAAAATATCGTGGATCTACTTTCATTTCTTTGCCCTCATCGTCAACATGATGCCACAGGCAGATCGAAAGTGGTGAGATAAGTGGATAGATGGTCCTTAGATCGAATGACTGGTTTTTCATAGGCAACTCCATATTCTGAAAGTGAACCGCAAGCTTTTCTCCAAAAAAGAAAAGCCAGGGAGTTGGCGCTCCCCGGCGGAATGTGGAAAAATTCTTTGGGGCACGGATCATACTATGCAAGAAACCTCTGAAATAATCAGAATGACACGACTGCTGGCGGTAGAGCGGAGACAACTCGTTGCGCGTGGCTCGTACTTTTGCATCTATCACCGTTTCTGGAAACGAGGAACGATATGCACTCCGGGAGAAATGATTGCCGAAGTACGCCTGTTCCATCGAAGCAGGCGAATATCTGTTCCATTATCACTTCGCCTTATGCTCCTTTTCGACTATTTAGCTCGTCATCAGCATCTCGGGCAATCTGCTGCTCAGATCGCAGCTGGCTTGAGTGGTTAGTGTTTGGCGGGTTGTTTTCTCATGCAGAGGAACTCAAGTTTCCGGCCTGTGGCATGTGGATCACGTCCCCGTCCGTCTTTTCGACCGAGAATGTCCTCGAAATCGGCAAGCCGCGCTTCAGTAACTGTTTTTGCCGCATTCGTAATACCTGGAAAGAGTTCCGAGATAGAAACCTGAAAAATCGTGCTGTATGTGAAGGCGACAAAGAGCGAGGGCACTGCAACGCCTCGCTCTTGCCGGGATACCGGTCCGGCGTTCCGGTATCCGACGAGTCGTGCAAGTTCCTCTTGAGTGAGTCCGCTTTTCTTGCGATGAGTCAAAAGATAGTTGGCAATTCGGTGGTGTGCCATTGTCAAAGAGCAACAATATTATTCGACTGCCTTCAGAGTACCAAGACAAAAAACAATTCGATAGGTGTATCAATTGTCCACAGATTAAAGTTTTGGGAGATCAGCACACGGATTTTTCCACAGCGGGAAGCACTGCACCCCCATGTTGGTCAAAATTCTGATTTCAGTCTAGGGATCGCTCGCTTTAGGTAATTCGCGACTGCTAATTGTTCCGAAGTTCCTTCATTCCCACATCGAACTCTTTGTTTAAATTCGCATCGTCCCGCCCCAAGCCAAGGTACAACATAGAATGTGTACTCGTTTCCATCAACTTGAAAACTTACCGAACCGGGGCCAGCTGCGTTCGCATTGCCAGCAACGGTTATGTCCAATACACTGACATGAAACAGATCATTTTTTGATCGGCCTCTATATGAAATCTTGCCGCCGCTGGGCGTCTTCGCTATGAAGAGATTTCCTCGTTCGCATCGGTGAGACTTGTGTTCAAGACATGCCTCAATCACCAGAGAATCTCCCATGCTGAGTGCTGTATTCCAAGCTTTTGAAAAATCATCGACTCGTCTCATGCTGAGATATACTCTGCCTATCCAAATCCGAGTGTCACCATAAATTGTCTGCTCTTTTTTTGATGGCTCAAGCGCAATCGCTTTTTGAAACGACGCCATTGCAAGGGGCCAATTAAATGCTTCGTATGCTTTGCTACCGGCTGTATAGCACGTGTCGTAGTCTCCACATTGCGCAGCAACAGCAGTAAATGTGAGAGGCTCGTTTGATGTACCAACCTCATCGTCGTTGGTTCCGGGGTCGAGTGTCAGTTTTGAGGCCTCCACCGAAGAAGAATCAGAGGGCGGCTTATTCATAATGGCCACATGCGCGGCCCGTGCCTGGGCTATGGCTCGCTCAATAGTATGTTTGATTGCGGTGAGAGCCCGCTCGGCCTCTGGCCGAGAGCGCACTTTCGCTCGGCTCAAGCCTATTCCCAAATGAGTGTTTGCCACCCACTCTTCTTTTCGGGAATGTTGATCGGCAAAATTTAACGTTTGATCATCATTTGAATGATTAGGCTCGCGAATTTTTAATCTGAGAAATATTTCGTCTTGCTTATTATGTGTGATCTCAATAGAACTGACATTGCGTATGTCTCCGGAAAACTGGCCTACATCACAGTGTGTTGGCGGTTTATCCCATGTTCCTGGGACTGGCGGGTTAGGTTTCCATAGCCCATCAGGATCAACAGCAAATGTAATCCTTTCGCGGCTTACAGAAACCCTAACGGGATGAACGTTCGACATTGAATGATGATGCTGCAACGTAAAGATTAGTGCGGCACCACGCTCAATTTCCTCAGATGCTGTGACCTCGAAGTCGTCGAATCGATTGCTGGTCCAATAAGCGTGATCACTAGCTGCCAAGTTTTTTCTCGCTAGTATCAAGCGAATGTCAGATGACGTGCTCTTTGGAAATCGATCGCCCAATGCGTCTACGAGCGCGATATTTTCGCGAATGGGGAGAGCGCCCTCTTCTGCATAACGATATACAGACTCTATGCGAAGTTTGTCTCTGATTTCATATAGCTCTTTCGCTTTAGAAGGCGTAACATCAAAACTGTAGAGGACAGGACCGGCTGCAACGGTCAAAGCGCCGTGATCTGCATCGTAGTTCTGCCAGTCGGCTGAGAGTATATCCGCAGTATAAAGCCTCGCTGTAAGGGCATTGATTCTTTCTTGCAGCGGTTGCTCTCCTGATGTGAGCGCAGCGGAGTAGCGTGCGATGGCTTCATTCCTTGCTGTTTCCGATCTCTTTTTTAATTTTAATAACTCATCCCGCTGTGCTTCTCGGCGTTGACCGACTTCCGCAGTGGTTTCAAAAGTATCTTTCCTATCAACTTGTTCGACAAGGCGTTGCTCATTGGCTAACACGGTATCAATTTGCGCAAGCTCCTTGCTCTGTGCTGCCAGCATAGATTCCCGCAGTTCGGTAAGGCGGGAGCGGGTTGCTAGGACAATCTTGCGAGCTTGTTCGAGAGTAAGATTTTCGTCAAGACTTTCGATTGCAGTTGCTGTTTGTTTAAGCTTTTCGATCTGAGCACGCGCCTCGGCTTGCTGCTGTGCAAGCAGAGCATCTTGCTTTTTCAGTTCCCGATCTTTCCGGCCGCGTTCTGCCTCTATGATTTGCTTTTGATCTTCCTCTCTCTTCTCTCGATCTTTCTTCAATTCCTGAAGGCGCGCCTCTAATTCCTTCTTTTCCTCCTCACGTTGTCGTAACTCTTCCTGCTTGGTGCCTGTGGCACGAATGGCGTCTTGTTCGTATTGTCGAACCCGTCTCTCAAGCTCGTCGGCTTCAGCTTGCATTACCGCCAACATATGTTCGCCCTGCAGGGTGTCTCGGAATATGAATTCCCCGATGTCGCTTGTTGACCAGGACGAGGGAACTTGAAGCTGGCCGGTACGTTCTGACACCTGTTTCCGAACGTCGTTGAATACGTCATCGACGCTCAGGCCCGGTTTTCTGAGCGCAGCAACGAGCTGCTCTGCAAAGACGCTATCTTTGTCCGGCGTGGTCTTGTCAGGCAAGGTTGCCATTGCAATATAGGTGCTGGTGAATTCGGGGCGATCTATTTTTGCAAGTCCTGAAATCATTGTGCCCTGTGGCAAAAAAGAACTGCTTCGACACGCATCCAAGACCAAGATGGTGAGCTTTACTTTCTTTTGTCGTAGTCGCCGCAGAAGCGCTGAGACGGGATATCCCTGATGCTGTGCCTCTGTTTCTCCAATGGCGTCATAATCGAACGGTATGAGATAATTTTCGCCTCTGATTTGCATTCCGTGGCCGGCATAATAAACAAATACAACATCCCCCTCACGGGTCTTCTCCAAAAATTCACCAATAGCAACTTCCAGCTTAATGCGGGAGGCATCCTCTACATAATCAACCTGAAACTGCAAGTCTTTTAAGGCATCATTCACGGCTCGGGCGTCATGGAGGGTTTGTTCAAGTCGTTTTTCCGAAGACGGCGGATATGCCATTCCAATAATCAAAGCGCGGCGAGGCAGATCGGGGACATGCGGCATCCGCTTCTCTACGTCCTGTGCTGTTGCTGTCATCGCTGAGCACGCTAGTAACGCAAGAAATGCACGAAGGGACACACGATATTTCATGGGATACCCTCAAGTTTTCGAATCTCTGTGTTGCTCCCTCGAACGTCCTTTGAAAACCACAAGTTTACGTCGCTTATTCTGAACTCCGCTTGTGCGAGGCAGACAATAGCTGCTTCAGTTCGTCAGTGCGAAGAGAATTCCCAACTCTTCCGTACGCCTGAATAGCAGCGGTGAGCAAATCCTCACTCTCTGGAGCAAGCTTGAGTGCCATCTCATATTCCGCAGCGGCTTCCGCAAAAAGCTTATATTGTCCGAATGTGAAGGCGCGCCCCGCATGACGCAGCAGGCCAGGTCCCTTCCGACTCCAGCGTTCAAGCGCATGGTCGAGAGCGTTCTCGTCTGTCGAAGAAAGCAGAGTAAATGCGGTCCGTATTTCTTGTTGGTTGGAATCAACGACTCCGAAGAACATTTGCTGGGTTCCACTTTTTGCGTATCTCTCAAGCGTTGCTCTCGCAGCATCCGAGGCAAAGAGACCGGTAGCCCCGTCGATTCCATCTTGACGCCATATCTCACTCCCAAATCCATCTTGAATGACTAGAGAAATGCGCCCTACAGATCGGTTTGGAACCCAACGAAACGAGGCCCATTTCGCCCGCATAGCACTGCCAGGAGAAGGGGAAAGAATGTCGGAAGCCAAAGGGCGATCTCTTCCCCCAATGTGTCCGTAGGATTCGATTGCATTCATGATGTCTTGGTCCGACGAGGTCATGGGGTGAATCACGAGCCAGTCTGATGATCCTTTGATCTCTTTGATCTCTTTGATTTTCCCACTGATTTGTAACTTGAGGCTTCCACCAGAACCACATTGAACAAGCTCTCCATCTTGCAACCGCCGAAAGCGATCCCGCTTGCCATCGAGAGTGACGATTTTAGATTCAGGACTTGTCTTCAAGTATGCTGGGCTTTGGATTTCTTCTATCCAGCCTATGCAACGGAATCCTTGCTCTGTTCGGAGTTCGGAGGCGCACAAGGTGACGACAATCATGAATGCCAAAGGTCTGGAAATTCCGCGAAGAGTCATTCGGTTAATTTCCTTCCGCTTGCGAAGTGGAAGTCATTCGCCAGCTATAGGCAGCAGTATGTCTGAGGTAGCGGAGCCCGCGCTCGACTGGTCCATAGGCCAAAAGCACTGCGGCCACTAGGAAAAAATCGTTCCAGATAATCCTGGTCACGTCCACGAATCCCCAGCCTACACCAATGACGATCATGGCCGTTAGGCACAAGATGAATGTTTGGAGCTTATTTGATAGCAGAGCGTTCCGTTTTCTGGACACGATCTGGATGGTCGCGATTACTCCGAATATCACGAGAGGAATTATAAGATCAATAGCGAGATGACCAAAGAATGTCAACGAATACAGCGGCGCATTCAGCAACGTATATACTGCACACGCATGCACTAAAGCACCGGGAACAGGGTCTCTTATCCCTGGGACCACAATGGTGTCACGGGTCCGGCCGCTGGTCACATCCCCAAATAACACAATCTTTCCTTGCAATCGTCTGGCTTGATCCCGTATCACCGCTGGATCTCTTGTCGGAAGCATCTGCTTTTCAAGTACATTGAGCGGACTGTAATCTACCAAAAATTCTTTGCCCGAAAAATAATGCTGTTTCACGTCCTGTTCTGACTGTATCGCCCATGCCCATCGGGAGCTTCGTTCAGGAATCGGGTTCTTGGTCGTGCCTGCAAGCAAAGCACTGATACTAAAAGAGGGTTCTGTATTGTTGGTAGTCCTTAGCCATCGCAACATGCGAGTACCATCGCGTGGAGTAATGATCGTGGCCGCGAGTTCCTTGTATCGCTCGTCGCCGAGCCAAGTCGATGCTTCTTTGGACTGTGAGCGATAGATGCCTAGGAAAATTGGGACACCCGTGGTTCTCTTTAGCTCAAGGCAGGACTCAAAGAACTTGGGATCGTCGGGAGTGATGTAATCTCCTTTGTCCGGAGAGAAATCAAGATCAATACCGACTGATCGTGCGCCGTTTCCGATCGCAGCAGTAACGAACTCCTGCAAGACATGTCGGGAGGTATATGGATTCTCGTTACCGGTGCCGGAATGCTGCGGCAAATCACCGATATCTACAATTGCAATGGGGAGATCATTACCGTTGAATTTTGATGAAAGACGATGCATTAGAATGTTGTATGTTGCTGATTCCATACTCCTTCCCAGCACCGTCCGCTTTTCAAGCCAGTTTACTGCCAGCAACGCAAATGAGAGCAGAATGGCTTTAACGAGAGCTGAGTAAATTAGCGGACTATATTTTTCGGTTAAGACAGTAACCAACCGTTCACTCCCATTGCACTTCTCGATTTCTGCATCGGAGTTCTGTCCTTTGGGTCCAGGTAGAATAATTAAATCTTTTTGCTCTGCAACCACTTCATTCTCGCTGGTGGCGTCCAAAACGGCGTCACAATCGCCCTCCAAGACCGCAGGTGGAATTTGTGAAGAGTGTTGTTCTAGTGCGATTGGGCCATATTCGGCGGATTCAGGCAGGATAATATTTGCCGATCCGATCTCGCTTTCCCGATCTTGGAGTGCAAGCGTAGTTTGCAGAGATTGTTCCGTCACAATTGGATGAATCGTGAACCGGTAACCTTTCCCTTTCTGATTCTCAATGATCTTTTCACTATCAAGATTCAGAGGCAGCAATTCAATTCTTTTTCGTATTATTGTTATCGCTGTATATACGCTGCTGACCTTAACAAAGACATCCGCTCCCCATGCCCCATTCAGAATGTCGTCACCGGTGCAAAAATTTGGCCGGCTTTCGATGAGAAAATTCAAAACCTTGGACTCAGTTGCGGTCAGAGGTTCTTTGTGGTTGTGCGCGAGTAGTTCTCCATTATAAACATCGAACTGCCACCCTTCGAAGTTATAGAATTTAGGAGGCTTAGTCATTTCAGAAATATTTCAGAAACAATTCATGTTCGGCTCAAGCTGGGGAATAGCTTAAAGGCCTACCTTTTGCCTTGCGCGTGATGCGCATGACTGTCCGCTTAAAGAAAGCGAAAAACCCAGGGAGTTCGAGCTCCCTGGGCGGATTCACTCGCTTTCGCGAGCGGCCACGGACATATCTCCCACTAAGGACACAATATGCCCACAGCCGACGAGAAACCAGCGTCTCTCCGCACTAAGCCCTCTATTTATAGGAAACTAGAGCCAATCTGTCAAGATGGCACCGTCAGCCCTCCACTATCCCCTTCCGGAGGCTTTCTTTTACTCAATTTTGAGCTTCCCTATCGCGATAGCTTCGCATTGTCGTTACGCCCCCACGGTCACAAGGTTTTTGTTCCCGAGGAAGGCGGTAAAACCTATTCCGGCCTCTCGGATAACCAAATATGGAATTTTGATTATCTCTTTTGCGACCTTACCCGCCGGATCAGTCACGATGAATTCCAGGAACTGCGTCGTATCTGCCGACTACGAAGAAGCGATGGCATTTCTTTGCCGAAGACCTGTTTCGTACCAGACGATTGGACTCCTGAGTTTCAGCGATTTGTCGAGGCTGAGTTCGAAGCTCACATAATTCGCTGCAAGGTACCAGATCCGAGTCTTGTGCCGGAAACAATACCCAACAGTTCGGGTGACGAAACCGACGAAGGAGGATCGCTATGAGAGAGACGATCCTTCTTGTCGATCCCGATTCGCTGCATCGGGAACAATGCGCCGCATGGCTCCGCGAACGAGGATATGTCGTGATCGGGCCCGACGTAAGTCCGGTTCTGAAAGGAATGGCAGAGATCGATGTATGCCGCATCGACTTCATCGTAGTTGAACTTTCGGGGGTTCGCCTCACCGATGAAATCAAACGAACCCTGCGCAAGTTGACGAGTTTGCGAAAACCGGATGGGTTTCCAATACTTGTGCTCGCCTGTACGGAACTCGATCACGGAGACGATTATCAGCTTGATCTCGAAGAACTGGGATGGAGGTTCGTATTTTATGGCGAAGAAAAATGAGTTTGCGCGTGTCATACGGCAAGTTCGCGTGATGACTGGAGAAGCGCGAAGGCTCAGGGAAACAGGCATCAGACTGCTCATTCGGCACAGGTTCTGGCAGCGTGGAGAGTGTTTGCCAGGCGAGGAGGTTCTAGGCGTTTGGGTCATCTATCGGCGACGGGAATTCGCTGTACCGTTATCCCTGCGTCTCAGGTTGCTCACAGATTTCTTGGCCGCACACAGACATGTTGGTCAGTCTGCCGGGCAGATCGCCGCTCGCATGAACATCGACGAATTTTACAGGCGGCACGGAACAAATGCGAAGACGAAAGCACTGATGAGTAGTGGGATGAGCAGGACTGCAATTAAGCAGCAAATGATGCGCTTGCGTTTGGGTTTTCGTCTGGCTCTCAAAGAAGCCAGGCTGAGCATTGATCCAACGAAGATCGTCATCTCTGAGTCTACAACTATGAACGAAGTACGGTATCGCTTAAAGGCATCTGTTCGGTGGCAGCATTCTGAGTTGTAATTGGCTAACTGGATGGTTGCAATAAGGACACTTTGGACGAATTCTTAATTTGGTGCCGCATCCGATTTCGGAATTTCCTAAGAGTTTCGGGGTCATAGAATTTCGGAATAATTTGCATCTCTGTCAGAAAGCCGTGCAATTCATTAATCGAAAGATCGGCCAATCCGAAATCCCAACCAAAAAATAGCGTCATCCGAAGACGCAATTGATGGCCCTGAGGTTCGCCCCGCAGCAACAATGCTCGACCGACTATCTGCGTGGCTCGATCATCAAAACTTTTTAAGATTCCCTCAGGAAACGTATTTGGCTCCAGAACCCCATTCCCTTCAAAGCGGAATAACTTTGCATAGAGCTTATGGTCACCTTCAGTGACACGTTGCGTCAGTTCGGCTAATGGAATCTGAAAATGCAATAAAGACCATAGATTCAGAAAGGTCTCCCCGAGGCGTTCTGTTTTGAGTAAATCCGACCAAGAACTGTACCGCATCCACCAGTGAGGCCGGGCAAAACCCATTTTAAGGAGTTCGGGGGTAACGTTGGCCCCTCTTGCTCCAAGCTCAGCCATAGCGTGACAGACTTCAGGGTTGGAAAAGATTCCCTCCTCAGCTAGCTTTCTTGACAGCCCTTGGGTGTGCTCTTCGATTTGTCCGTTTTCAGGATCTGTTTCTGGAAGAAATTGCAGGCTGCCTTGGCAAAACTCAATAAAGAATTTTGTCGCCTGACCATCAAAGTCTTGGTCAAGTTCTAAATTGTTGAATAGACGTGACAAAAACTTCAAAAGCTGTATTCCGATAACGAACACAGGGTTGATCTTTTCGCGCCATTGTACGCTGGTTAGCTCGTCCCCCATCTCACACCGCCTAGATCCCGGACACGGTAAGGCCACTTTCAATGTCCGAGACAATACTCAATTTCTTAGCCTAAGCTAAGGCTGTTTGACATTATCACGCGACAAAGTTCAATTGGCGGGTGTTTATTTCTGCATTTTGAGGAGAAAAGTTGATGCCTGGAAGAGAAACACACAAATATGTCGGCGCGACCGCCGGGCTTGCCCTAGCTGCTGCTCAAGCACAGCAGGAATCGAAACCACACTTCTTGATTGAAATGATGGGAGGCGCTCTTGGTGGAATGGTAGGCGGAATTGCTCCCGACTGGCTAGAACCTGCAGTTTGTTCTTGGCATCGTGGCATCTGCCATAGTGCAGCCGCGGGCGGAGCATTGGTCTACGCGCAACAAGCATTGGCTAATTGGGCCAGCATCTGTAGACAAAATGCTGCCAAGTGCCGAGTGCTGCCTCAGGTTGAGGACATTCATACGGGCGAGTGGCTGCCGATCCCACCGATACCGTTACAACAGGTGTGGTCGGAAATTTGTGAATTTATTTGGACGCTACTTGCAGGCTTTTTGAATGGATTGACTGCCGGTTACGTATCGCATCTCCTGCTCGATGCTGCTACTCCCCGTGGAATTCCGATTTGGACCGGACGAACAGCGCTTAAGATTTAGCACAAGGCGGGTACAGCATCGAGAATGTTTTGCAGCGCCAAAGCTTTTGGTGCATCGAAGAGTTCAGTAAATATAGAGGAGGTAGTTTAATGGGGAGCATTGGCGTTGCAGCATTCGGGGGCGCAAAGGGCGTTCCGATACTTGTTGTCATAGTTGTCCTTATTCTTGTTGTCGGCATCTCCGGATGTTTAGGGTACAAATTGGGCGAGCACGGAGAAAGGCAACGTCCACGTCTTTTATAATTCGCAAATTGGAAGAGTCGATTCCGTAAATCTCGAAGACGTGGCACTGAACCTCCTGGCTTGGGCCCAGGGGGTCGGGCCTGATTGTTTGGCCGCAAATACTTATGTTTCAATAAGGTTCGGCGAACTTGTGTGAGCCGCCGCCTGTTTTTGTATATGAATTTGTAGCTGCGGGATCCTCAGCCAGCCGCGCTATTCAGCAAAAAGCAATACCACTCCTGCTTGATGACTTCCGGGAAAAAACCCAGCTTTTGGCACTCTCTATTTTACAATGTCGATCTGTGTCCGAGAAACCTCCACCTTAACGATGTTATGGCCCTAGGCAATACAGCAGTCGGAGCAACCTCAACGGCAATTCTCACGGGGGCCGAACTGCTGAACAAGATCGGCTGACACTAAAATCGCCGCTTTTTTAAAGCTCTGAACCGGCTCAGTTGTCTTTCAACCCCTGTAAGATTCTTCCGCATCCGAAGTAAGTCCATACTGACCCCAAAATGTGCTGCGAGTTCCTCATCGTTCCATCCGAGCGAGAGGAAATGAATGAGGCCATCTCGTGGAATTAAGAGTGTAGCCGAAAGACAATTGGCCTCCTCCTCGTGAACACGATTGTATTCATTCATCACCATCATGCCATCGGGTGTAACAAACGCTTGCGAGGGCGGATGTTTGAGAATGAGATGAGAAAGCTCGTGGGCAAGACTATTGTTCTGCCGCGTATCGGGATGGCTGCTGTTCGTGATTACGATAGAGACCTGCCCGATGGTCAATGTCACCGCGGACCAACTATCGGGATCAACGGTTAGAAGATGGTTCAATGTTTCGGCATCCAACCCGGGAATGTCATGGGGAGTTAAGATTGCAACGCCGATTTGCCGAGCTAAATTCCTTGGATCTAGCCTTGCATGTCTTGACAGATTCAGATCACGTCGGTAGCCATAGGACACATTTTCGCACCATGTCTTAAAGCCCCGGCGCAACAATGAGCCCCCCTGATCCACCATCTATTTTGATGAAAGCATAGCTTGTGCAGCAAGGATCATGTTAGCCAATGCCCGTGCAGTTTTAGGACTGACAGTCGGAACCTTCCTGAAGTGAACTTGAGGCACGGGTCGCGATCCAGCCTGCGAAACAGGTCCGACAATAGAAGCTACGTCAATTCCCAGCCACTTGCAGATTTTCTGGTAATTCTCAAGATCGGGAAGATGGCCACGCTCTACCCGCAACAGAGTTGCATGGCTAATCCCAATTTCGCGTGCCACCTCGCGAACGCCCCGACTGCCACGCTTCTGTTGCAAAAGCCGCCCAAGATCTTCAAGCGTTGCCATTCGCAGATCCTCCGGCTGGTTCCGTTTTAAAAACTGGTTGACATGTAAACCAGAAGCTCTCATACTGGTTCACGTGTAAACCACTCTACTACGGTTAAGGTGTCCGAACAACAGTTCTTATTCCTACCGTAGGAGGTTAGAAGGAATCAGTTGCCGAGTCAACCAAAGATCGAAAACAGGAGCTCGCACCGTGAGGATTCCACCCCGAGAGATGTGACGCGCCACGTCTCAGCAGCTATTCAGTGCATGCTTTGGGGCAAGGCGGCGGGACGCTGTGAGTTCGAAGGGTGTAATCTCTCGCTCTGGAAGTCCTCGGTAACCCAGGAGTCTGTGAATATTGCACAAAAATCTCATATTTATTCATTTAGTGGTATTGGTCCGAGAGGTCATGGCGGGTTAGATAGTGATGAAATCAATGACATCAGTAATCTGATGCTGGTCTGTCATGGATGTCATCGAAAGTTGGACCAATACAAGGACGGCGGTCGATATACTGCAGAACGCCTCCAGGAATGGAAGAAGAGCCACGAACGTCGAATTGAAATTGTCACCGGCATTGCTACTGAGAAGAGAAGCCATGTCCTGCTCTATGGCGCTAATATTGGCGAGCACACAGCTCCACTAAGTTATCGGCGAACCGCGCCAGCGCTATTCCCCCATGCTTACCCTGCATCTGATGTTCCGGTTCAATTAGGCACTGTAAACAGCGCATTCGTCGAAAGAGACGCGGAGTTCTGGAACATGGAAGGAAAGAACCTGGTTCGGAAAGTGCGCCAGAGTGTAAAGGAGCGAATCGCGACAGCTGACATCAACCATCTATCTGTGTTTGCTCTTGCTCCTCAGCCCCTCTTGATCTTACTTGGAACACTGTTGGGTGACATTGTTCCAGCAGATGTTTATCAGCTGCACAGAGAACCAGCAGGTTGGACCTGGCCAGAGGTGACAGCAGATGTCCCAACGTTAGAAATTATTCGGCCACTTGACAATTCTGGACCGCCCGCTCTGGTCGTGGCGCTTAGTGGAACTGTGACTCCCGACCGTGTCTTCAGGGCAATGGGCGAACCCGCAAGCGTATGGAGTATTTCTACATCTAAGCCGCACAACGATTTCATTAAGACGAAGGAGCAATTGAGCGAATTCCGCTGCATAGCGCGCAGCCTCTTTGAAGAGATAAAGGCCGTCCACGGAAATAAAACAGTGCTTCATGTCTTTCCTGTGGCGGCGGTGTCGGTTGCCGTTGAGTTCGGTCGTGTACGAATGCCCAAGGCAGATATGCCGTGGCGGATATATGACCAAGTAAATGATTGTGGTGGCTTTGTCGCTGCTCTGGATGTTCCATTTGGAGATAACTGATGACTCAGGATTTAAAAAACAAACTGTTAGACACAATCGTCGATAACCTTGATATTCCGAAGCCGTACTATCTCAAGGCAGTTGATCGCCACAATTCTCTTGGTGAGTGGCTCTGCCGGCCCGAATCGAAGCTGACTGCATTTAGGCCCAAAGTCCATTCGCAGGGGTCTTTCCGCTACGGAACCGTCGTGCGTCCGCTCTTTGCAGACGCTGAGTATGACCTCGACAATGTGACCACGCTACAAATAGAAAAGACGTCCCTTTCACAAAAGCACATCAAAGAGCTGTACGGCGCAGAAATTAGTAGCTACGCGAAAGCACACAGCATGACGGCACCTGTGGAGGAAAAGAATCGGTGCTGGCGCCTCCGCTACTCAGATGAAGTCGCATTTCACCTTGATGCGCTCCCCTGTGTTCCCGAGGATGCAGCCGTTATCAATACCATTATCAAGTATGGCGTGCCGAAGGAATGGGCCCAAGTGGGTGTAATTAAAAGTGCGAGTCAGCTATGCAGCTTCCTGATGCACGTTGCTCCAGTAATCTTCCCAACCATGGTTGGCTCGCAAGATCCGCAGAGCTATCATCTTCCTTAAATTTTCTACTTTCCACCAGCCACCAGCAATCTTGAGTCGATTCTGAAACACATAGCGATGGGCACTTTCGATCTCGCCTGAACCGATAGGCAGGCCCGCAGCCAAGGCATCTTTGTAATTCAGGAAGTTGGAATGATTACAGAGGTAACGAAAGCAAGCACGTACCGGAGCCTGTGGGTCGGGGGTGTGGGTCGGTTCTATGCATGGCCGCAAGGTTTTTACGACATCGTTCCAGCGATTGTCTTTCAGCCAGTTCTTCTTCTCCTCTATCCAAGCCGACTTCTCGGTTCCGGCAATCACCTCTGCGGCCGCCGCCAGGTAGTCGCACACATGATAGAAATCGAGCAGATACTGCGCTTGGCTTCCAAACTGCGCCTCCATCT
>QHVI01000201.1 GCA_003223515.1 Candidatus Angelobacter sp. Gp1-AA117 | reverse complement strand
TGCTGGGCCAAGATCAAGCTGGTCTTACGAACTCTGAAGGCACGCACGGCTGAGACTCTGGATCCAGCCATCGCGGAGGCTATTGCTGCCATTACGGCGCAGGATGCCATGGGCTGGCTGCACCATTGCGGGTATCAGCACACTAAATGCTAAAACGGCATAGCCGCCCTCGGCTGCGTGGAAGGATCTTTATAAAGAGAGATCACGCGAGTAGCTAGGGACTGAAAGCTGTGAGCCAGGAGCTAATTAATTTCCAACCCAATAATTCGTCCCGCGCCATCCAGTTCCAGATTGGCGGTAGTTTGGAAAACCGCATCGCCATTCAGCGCAGGTACGGTGACAAAGACGCGCTGCTCCACCACCCTGGCGGAATCGGTCTTCTGCAGGAACAGGACTGAATCTTTGTTGCGGCAGGGTTGCGGCAGCTCAAAAGCCAGATCGGCGAGTTCCCCTGTTTCGGTAACAGAGAGAGCCACCTGCACCGGGAACGCCGCTTGCACGCCGCGCTCCTCAGCCGTAGGGTCAAGCCCCGGCTTGAAAGACACGTAGAAGTGGAAGCGTCCTTTCTCCGGATTATAGGTACCACGAGCAACGCTCAGTGACATAGCTGAAGGCGTTCTTTTATCACAGTTCAAGACCAAGTTCCAGAGCACAAAAGAACCCAAAAATTATTGCTATGCGGTAATACAGCCCAGCAGGGTTCGCAACCGAGCGTGAAAATCTATCTGGAGCGCAACCGCCCGGGCCTTCGACATGCGCCGGTGTTGCGCGTGGCGCGAGAAAACCTTTACCGATCATCTCGGAAAGAAGCAGGGTTCTTATTCGAGTGTAAACAAGGAGGGCCATGTAGAATCCATCTCAATGAAGGTTTTTCTCACGGGCGCTACTGGTTTTGTCGGCAGCCATCTGCTGCAACGGCTTCTGCATGACGGCCACCACATTCGCGCCCTGGTGCGCGATCCCCAGAATTCCAATCTGCCCACCGGCCCCAACATTGAATTGGTTGGCGGTGACATCGTGGAAGGGACCGGGTTGGATGAGGCCATGCAAAGCTGTGAAGCCGTCATTCATCTGGTCGGCATCATCATGGAAACCCGCACCGCCACATTCGAAAAAATCCATCACCTGGGCACGCGCAACGTGGTCGAGTCCGCCCGGCGCAATCATATTTCGCGTTTTGTTCAGATGTCCGCGCTCGGGGCTCGCGCCAATGGCGTGAGCGAATATCAAACCAGCAAATGGAAAGGTGAAGAGGCAGTAAGACAGAGTGGGATTCCCTTTTGCATCCTGCGGCCTTCGCTGATATTCGGGCCACGCGATGGATTCGTCTCGCAAATGCTGGACGTAATGCGCAAAGCTCCTCTGCTCCGTCCTGTTCCTGGGAATGGCCGGCCGAAGTTCCGTCCAATTTTCATCGGCGATGTGACTGCGTGTTTTGCGCAGGCGCTCACCAATCCCGCAGCCACGAACAAGAGCATTGATCTGGGTGGGGGTGAGGAACTCACTCTCAACCAGGTGCTGGCCGGAATCGCGGAATGCGCAGGCGTGAGAAAACCTGCCGTTCACATTCCCATGCCGCTCATGTTTGCCGGAGCTGCCCTGGCCCAGACGCTGCTTCCCCGTCCACCAGTCACTGTGGGACAGTTGCGCATGCTGCAAGAAGGTTCCACCTGCGACGTTCTTCCTATGATGGAGATTTTCAGCATCAAACCGCTGGGCTTCCGTATAGGTCTCAGAACCTGTCTGGGCAGCGGAGCTGCCCCAAATTCAGCCGCAACCAGTTCTGATTTCAAGGGTTAGAATAGATGAGGACGGCTGTCGCAGGCCTGGGGCTAAGTGACTGATTACAAAAAATTTACATCCAGATGCAGTAAATAAGCAGCAGCTCTGCATCTAAATACAAAGACGGCCATCATAAAGAATAGGAGCTTGATATGACAATGATGAGGAGATATCTCTGGGTGGTTCTGCTTTCCCTGGCATTGGTTTCCGTGGGTTGCCGCTCAGGATTTGGGGGCCGCTCCGATTCTCAGATCGCAGGCGATGTCCAAGGCAAGATCAATTCCGACAGCAATGTCCCTGACAAGCAGATCACCATTAATTCCAATAACGGCACAGTAACTCTTTCAGGTAATGTAAGCAGCGATATGGCTCGCAATGCTGCGGCCAATGACGCCGGTCAGGTAAGCGGCGTAAAAACGGTTATCAATAACCTGCAAGTCACCCCGGCGGCGGCCGCCAATACTGCGCCTCCGCAGCCTCAGCAGGAAGTAACTCCTGCCGCACCGGCAGAGCAAAACATGCCGGCAACCACGACTCATACGCATAATAGACCCCGTAGACCGAGGCCTGGTACTTCCAGCTCAGGCGGCGATAATGGACTGCGCACTACGGTGCCGCCAACCACTACGACCACCGCAAGTAATAATACGAGCAGCAATTCTTCGTATGATTCCACGCAGAACTCTGCTCCAGCAGTGCCGTCTGCCCCGACTAAGATCACGGTTCCCGCAGGCACGCAGATCAGCATCCGCACCAGCGAAGAAGTCAGTTCAGAGAAGGCCCAGGTTGGTGACATCTTCCATGGCGCCATCTCCTCCCCGATCACCATTGATGATCAGACTGTCATTCCGAATACAGCCGATGTGGAAGGCCGCGTGGTTGAGGTGAAATCAGCGGGCAGGTTCGCGGGACAATCGGTACTCACTCTGGAACTCACCAAGCTGATGCTGAATGGCAAGACCTACAACATTCAGACCGACCGCTGGACCAAGTCAGGCAACGGACGCGGCAAGAGCACCGCAGCCAAAGTCGGCGGCGGAGCAGCCGTAGGTGCAGTTCTTGGCGGCATCTTCGGCGGTGGTAAAGGCGCTGCTATCGGTGCAGCCGCAGGTGCAGGCGCAGGCACCGGAGTCTCTGCCGCAACCAAAGGCCAGCAGATTGACCTAAAGCCGGAAAGTGTTCTGAACTTCCAGCTTCAGAACTCCATCTCCGTAACTCACTAAAAATCTTTGGAACTGGAAAGCGTCGCTGTTATGGCGGCGCTTTTGTCTTCCCTCAACAAGAAACCTTTTTTCCCGCTCAACAAAAACTCTTTTCCCTCAACAAGCACTCTATGGAGCGCAGGTGCCCTCGCCTGCGCGGATGTATCTTAATAATGACGATTGGCGGTGCCGAACATGAATTCATTTGCTGCCTTGTCGCCCTTCGCGCCCTTTGCGGTTCATACGGATTTAATTATGCCTGCGATGCTCCAACCAGCATCCTAGCTTGTATGCCCAGGATTACCGCCCTCATCCACGCCTGTGACAATGAACGTTCCCTCGGACGCACACTCGATTCTCTGCGTCCCTGTGATGAGGTCATTGTGGTGGATCACGGCTCCCACGATGAAAGCCTGAAGGTGGCACGCGATCACGGCGCGCGCATTATCAAAGGCGTTCGCGGCGTAGACCATGGCGCTTACGCGCAGGATGCCAAGAACGACTGGATTCTGTGCATGCTGCCTTCAGAAACCCTGGCCGACGACCTGGAAACCTCGCTCTTTGAATGGAAAGATTCAGATCCCCCGCAGAACCTGCTGGGCTATAACGTGGGCATCCGCGAACAAAACGGCGCAGGATGGAAGAACCTTCCTGCCGAAATGCGTCTCGCAAACCGCAAGCAAATCAACTGGACCGGCGACCTGCCACCCGCAACCCCCACCATGCCTTCGCTTGAAGGATATGTGCTGCGTATCGTGGATCACGATTGATGCCTTAAGCCAGCCGAGTGCTATTGACCAGTTGAATTGACCATAGTAATATGAATTAGTCAAGAGGAGTTATCATGCAGGAAATTGCTGTCTCCGAGTTCAAAGCGAAATGTCTTTCCTTACTTGAGGAAGTCAATAAAACCAAAAAGCCTATCCGAATCACGCGTCGAGGCAAACCAATTGCTGAGGTGGTGCCACCCTCTCCTGAGACCAAGAAGCGCAAACTGGGTGCCATGGCAGGCACGGTGACTATTCTAGGCGATATCGTTTCTCCGGTTATCGATATGGATGAGTTCGAGGCCAATCGCAAGTGAAGCTGCTCTTGGATACTCACATCTGGATCTGGATGATGCAGGAACCGAAACGGCTATCTCGTCGCGTCCAAGAGGAGATTCAAGATACTGCCAATGATCTTTGGTTATCTCCTATTAGTACGTGGGAAGTGCTCTTGCTGCATGCAAAACAAAAGATTCAACTACACTTAGATCCAGCGGCATGGATTTCTACTGCAATTGCAGGTTGCAAAGAAGCCCCGCTGACTCATGAGATTGTAGTAGTTGCTCAGCGACTCCCATTACCTCATCTTGATCCTGCGGATCGATTTTTAGCAGCGACTGCCAAGGTGTTGGGCCTGACCCTGGTAACAGCCGATCAAAAACTCTTGGGACTAGGCGATATCAGAACTTTAGCCAATCGCTAAAATACGAAACGGCACAGCTATCTGCCGCAATGCTGCTTTAGAAATCGGAACACATCATCCTCCCACATAACGCTCCCCATGTAGGCAAAGCTGTGGCCTTCCTCCGCAGAAGTTCCGAACGAGGGATAAATCTTCATTTCGAATCTCTTTCCTGCCTTCTTCATCACCTCGGAAAGAGTTTTGCTGGGCGCAAGGTTGTAATCATTGGCCGCCTGGAAAAAGAAGATCGGAGCTTGCGCGTGCTGCACACTTTCCGTCAGAAGCGCCTGCAATTCCGGTGCTGAAGCCCAACTCTGGGCCGCGCCCGAGACATCAATTGCGGCGCAATACTTGCCATGCTCGGCTCCCATGATCGTTTCAATCCCGCCGAAGGAGTTGCCCATCACCGCAATGCGTGATGGCTTTACGAATGGTTGCTTCTGCAGCCATGCAAGCCCGGCGAGTTGATCATTCAGGTGGTCGGTCTTCAGCAATCGAATTGAAGTCGCAGCGGCGGCAGGCAGTCCTCCCTGCTGGTTGGCCGCAGCGATTTCATCGCCGATGTATGGGCCTGCATCTGCGCTCAATCCCTGTCCCCGCCGCCACGGCGCAAAGAATATCCAACCACGGCTGGCGAAAAGCGGTCCCAGTTCCTCAAAAGCCTTATTGCTGAGCATGCCCGGCGCGCTGCCATGGTTGTAAAGCACGGCGGGAAACGGCCCTTTACCCTCCGGCATGTAAAGCACGCCATGCAGGGTGAGGCTCCCACTCGGAAAGCTGACAATCCTGGCAGATGCCGGATGCCAGATCGCAAATAAGACAAGCAGAGACGTGAGCCAATGGCGAAGCATGCACCGGATTTTACTCTCCTTGAGAGCGGTAATCAGGGCTCCCATAACCCGACGATCCGATGATCCGATAACCCGATTTCAGATCACCCGATCTAACTAAACATCTCTGACCCACCGTAACCACCGGTTTTCCTGTAATTCTTCGTATAATTTCCTTGTCCCCTGAATATCTGTGTGCCGGAGCAGGCCCCTGCAAGCTTTAATGACTGTCGAGTTTTTTGTGTTCGGACTGGTATTTGGCAGTTTCCTGAACGTCTGTATTTACCGCATGCCGCGCGGTCTCTCCGTGGTGCGTCCGCGCTCGGCCTGCCCGTCTTGCCATAGTCCTATCGCCGCCTATGACAATCTTCCGATCCTGAGCTGGCTGATTCTCCGGGGCCGCTGCCGCCGCTGCAAGGCCAGAATTTCCCCCCGCTATGCCATGGTCGAATTGCTCACCGGATTATTCTTCGCGCTCTCCTGGCTGGCCTCTGCGGGTTCTATTGTTCTGGCCGTCAAGTACTGCGTATTTTCATTCCTGCTCATCGGCCTGATCTTTACCGATGCCGAAACCAAGCTCCTCCCTGACCTGCTCACTAAACCCGGCATTGGTCTCGGCATCGTCTTCAGCTTTTTCGCTCCTGTAGAAGGTCCGGCGGAATGGCTGCTCTCCCGCTGGGGGACTTTTGATGACCGGGTTTTCTGGGTGGTTAACTCGGTTACCGGAGCAGTCTTTGGCGCGGCCTTCATCCTGGGCGTGGCCATGCTCTACAAGGTGTTACGCAATATAGAAGGCATGGGTATGGGGGATGTGAAGCTCATGGCGCTGATTGGAGCGTTCCTCGGCATTAAACTGACTTTGCTGGTCCTGTTGTTCGGTTCCGTGATCGGCAGCGTGTTCGGCGTCGTCCTTATGTTGACGGTGTGGCGCAAACGCCTGGCCCGCCGCAGGAGCCGCATAGAGGAACCGGCAGGAATGGCACGCGCTCAAGCATGGTATTCCGCCAGATTGATTTTCCGGCATCTTGAGATACCATTTGGTGTCTTCCTCGGTACGGCCGCCATGTTTGCCGCCTTCTGGGGAATGCCGTTGATTCGCTGGTATTTCGGGCTATATCAATGATCCAGAGATTCCTGCACAACCCGCTGCTGTTGAAAGTCGCGCTTGTAGGGATCTTTTGCATCATCCTGTATCTGATATCTGTGGCCCTGATGCGCAGGCTGCGGCAGAACGTCACCGCTGAAATGGACGCCATGAATGCCCGCCCGCAGAACAGCAGCGCAGTGACTCTCGCCGCGTATGAAGGGGTGATCCGGCAGCTTCGTGAACAGGGCAACCAGCTTCAGCGCGCGCGGGAAGAGGCGCAGCAGCAGGCAGCCGCCAATGAAAACATCAATGAAGCCGTGCTTGCCAACCTGAGCTGCGGAGTCATATTTTTCGACCGGTCGGGCGTAGTCCGCCAGGCAAACCGTGCCGCCAAATTACTGCTGGGCTATGCCTCGCCATTTTCCTTTCACATCCGCGAACTGTTTCGCGGCCTCAGCCGGGTTGAATGGCTGGAGAGCGGTGAAGAAGCGCATTCACAAACGCCATTTGTAGAAGCCATGCAGCAGACGCTGCGCTCAGCCGGGCCATTCCCGCGCGCCCGGATCGAATACCTGACACCCGGAGGCCACAAGCGAATTCTGGGCATCACCGCTGCAGCGGTGCGCGAGAAGAATGGCGAGATTCAGGGCCTCTCCTGCGTGATTAATGATCTCACCGAGATCACCGAGATTTCCCAGCGGGTGGATCGCAACGAAAACCTTGCTTCTCTGGGAGAAATCTCCGCCGGGCTGGTAAGCGACTTCAAGAAGTCACTGAATATCATCTCCGGACACGCCGAAAACCTGATGCGCGAAGATACCGGCTCCGCTGGCCGTTACTACGCCGAAAAAATCCTCTCCGAAGCTGAATCCCTATCACGCATTGTGAGTGAGTTCCTGGAATTTGCGAGTTCCACGAAACACTGACGGAAAATGGGTAAATGAGTAATTTGGTAAATGAGTAATTTATTTTTGGCGTTTGGATTGCACGCTGTACCAAAGGTTTTCATTTACTGATTTACCAAATTACCCACTTACCCACTTCTCAAAGCCGCATTGGTGGCAGAGCATGCTTACGATGGCTCGTTACTTTCGGCCTACTTCCTCCGGCATTTACCCTATCGTTTCCGCCTGTAAAATACACGAAAATGCGGTGAACCGGCGGTAAAATAAAACCAGCAATTCTGGTGGCCTTCTTATGAAAAAGCTGTTTGCAGTCTTTGTCCTGGTAATCGCTTTCCTGGCGGTAAATGCCGCTGCTCAATCCGTGGCGGATGCCGCGCGTGCCAACCGTGCCCACAAGAAACCGAATCCGTCTGCGCAGGTCATCGACAATGACGTGATTCCTGCGATGGTCAGCAAGTCTCCTGAGACCACAGTAGCCACAAGCAATGCCCAGACCGGCAGCACGGAGAGCACCGCGCCTGCTGCCACCGGCAAAGATAATGCAAAGGATGCAGACAAGGACAAAAAGGCCGACGCACAGGGTAAAGCTGACCCGGAAGAATGGAAGAAAAAGATTGCCGATCAGAAAAAGGAAATCGCGCAACTCCAGCGCGAACTGGATGTAGCTGAACGCGAAGCCCGGCTCCGTGCCGCTGCTTATTATGCCGATGCCGGCATGCAGTTGCGCGACCAGGCAAGGTTCGCCGAAGACAACCGCAAAGCACAGGCTGAGATTGACACTAAGAAGCAGGCCCTGGCCGGTACGAAGCAGAAGTTGGAACAGACGCAGGAAGATGCGCGCAAAGCCGGTATCCCCGCCAGCCAGATTGACTGAGATCATTGGGTAAATGGGTAAATGGGTAGTTGGCGGTAATTGGGTAATTTGCTTATCGCTGGGATTGCATTCTGCACCGCAGGTTTTCAATTACTCATTTACCAAATTACCCATTTACCCAATCTCAATCACTTAATGACCCAGGGCAATCGCATTTGAAAACAGAGTTGACGGGGAGAACCGCTCTTCGACCTAAATGCAATTGATTTTGATTGCCAATCCTCCCGAAACGCCGTCAGGATGAACCAATCGAGTAATCTCATCGTGCCAAATGTCTTTGTCGCGCCGCTGATCCATGGCCGTTCCATGCCTATGGCCCAGGACGGATGACTCCACTGGCTGTGAAATTCCAAATGCGATTGCCCTGCTTAATGACCCAATCAGTCATGTCCCACGGGCATCCATAATCCTCGCCTCGCTCGTCTACAATCAATGTAGATGAAAATGAAAAGATTCAGCTTACTTTTGCTTGCAGCAGCCCTCGCTGTGATGGGCTGCGATAGCTCTTCTAAAAAGACCGACACAAACTCTGCTTCCGGCAACGGCGGCTCTGACAAAAAGGGCAGCGAAGCCGCCGCTGATAATGAAACCGGGCGATATGCTTTATACAAGATGCTGCCCGTCGCCCATATCTGGGCGGCTGACGTGAAGCCCGTGCGCCTGGAATCGGCGGTTTTGGGCGGCAGTGATGGACATGACGGCAAAGCTTCTTTCTGGCGAGCCACCTTCGGCACCGCAGCCCGCCAGAAAGCTGAGACGTTTACATGGTCCGGGATCGATAGTCCTGATACTCCCAAAGGCGTGAACCACGGCCCTGAGGACAGCTATAACCCTGCCAATCGCTCCGCACAGGGCTTTGATCTGGCTTTTCTGAAGATCGATACTGACGAGGCCTTTAAAGTGGCCCAGGAACACGGCGGCAAGCAGTTGCTGGCCAAAAACCCCAGGCAGGAAGTCATGTACCTGCTCGATTGGGACTCTCGTGACAGTTCGTTGAATTGGCATGTGATCTATGGCAGCAGCCCCAGCAGCGCCAAACTCTCAGTGATCGTCAACGCCTCAGACGGCAATTTCGTCCACAAAGAGTAGAGAACATTCACCACAGATCAACACTGATCAACACTGATTCACTCTTCAGGTCTGAAGCAACAATCCGATAAAACATGATCCGATCAGTGTTGATCTGTGTTCATCTGCCCTGAAAATCCCTATGCCGCCATGGGTGTCGTGAGTACCTTCAGACCGAGTTCCTCTAAGCGCTTCGTATGAAAACGTATCAGATGCTGGGAGCGGATTTGATCCAAGAATTTTGCACCCAAGTCCACGTAGTCTCTATTTTCCTTG
>QHVI01000094.1 GCA_003223515.1 Candidatus Angelobacter sp. Gp1-AA117 | reverse complement strand
GGATCCAGCAGCAACGCCAGACGTACCAGCAGAAAATAAGCCAGATCGAAGATTGGCAATGGGTGTTTGTCGATGAAACGTGGTTCAACACCCAGATGAGCCGCTACTGGGGATGGGCCGAGCAGGGAGAAAAGCTTCCGGAAGCCATCCCTGCCGGTCATTGGCGCAGCTTCACTTTACTAGGAGCCATGACCCGGCTCGGGCCTGCTGGCCACCATGACCATCGAAGAGTCTACCGATACGGATGTGTTTCCGGCTTTTCTGGAGCAGGTTTTATGCCCCAAGCTGCAGCCCGGCCATATCGTCGTCATGGACAATCTCCGGGCCCACCAAGCACCTGCGGTGCGGAAGAAGATCGAAGCCACAGGTGCCAGCCTACTCTACTTGCCAGCGTATTCGCCCGACCTCAACCCCATCGAAAAATGCTGGGCCAAGATCAAGCTGGTGTTACGAACTCTGAAGGCACGCACGGCTGAGACTCTGGATCCAGCCATCGCGGAGGCTATTGCTGCCATTACGGCGCAGGATGCCATGGGCTGGCTGCACCATTGCGGGTATCAGCACACTAAATGCTAAAACGGCATAAGCCGATACTGTTTAGTTAAGGACTTTTGAGCCTTCGGAGCCAACCAACAGCCAATCACAAGGTCCCTCCGAATTCCTCCCGCTGCCGCGTGGGGGAATTCCTCGGGATGACGAACGGTTTTTGAATTCAGTGGTGATTCCCGCAGGACTTTAATTTTTAGCGCGCGAATGTTCCTACAAAAGCGCTGCGCTTGTTGTGCAGCGTCCAGGTCACGTTCAAGCCCTGGCCCAGGTACTCATCGGTCATGGCGACTGCGGGCATGGCATGGGTCGTCTGCGTGAGCGGTGGATAGAAGGTGTCTTCATGACCGCAGAGATGGTCGTTCTCGCCGATGGCGCGGGTTTCTATGGTTACAAATTTTCCGGCGCGAATCGAGGCCCGGGCATGATGCTCGTGAAAGACCTGCATATCGATAGGGACATCCATCACCGTGGCAATGTGGCGCAGCAGTTCCCCACCCTGCTCCTGGGCAAAGTTGATCAGCGCCTGGCGCTGCTGCGGCGTGGCCTGCTTGTCTACCAGAAGCACTGCTTTGGCAGGATACGGCTTTCCATAAGGATCGCCCAGCGTGGCTTGCGCCTTCACCGCACCCACGATGCTCAGTCCGGCGAGTGAGACGCCGTCCCAGCTTCCTTCCTGAATATGCCATGCGAGTATGGCCTGATCGCCCGCGAGGTTGACCTCGCTATTGCCGTAGCACTGCCCGGTATAGATATCGGCGCTGCGGGTCTCAACGTATTCACCTTTAATCTGTTGAGCAAAAGCGGCGGTAGCCGCTAAGAGGATGGCAACCAACGAAAGCTTACGCATGGGAAAACTCCTACATCTATTTTGCAATTGGCAATAGCAAATGGCAAATAGCAATTGGCTTTTGGCTCTTGGCTTTTAGCTGTTGGATTCGGTTTCTGCCCTGCCAGCCCGTTGGGAATGGCGTTTCTATGAAGCCAGCGAAGCCGGCGTTATTCTTTTAGCCCACAGCGCAAGCTGTGGGTAAATAATTGGAGAGAAACCCGGAGCCCCCGATGCGGTCGGCATATATTCGCTGACTGAAAAGTCTAATCCAAGAGCTAAGAGCCAAAAGCCAATTACTAGCTGCTATTTGCTTACTTACTTGCTCGCCCCGCAATGGCATCCACGTTCCGATGAACAGCAATTCTCAGGCTCGGCCACCTTGCCATCTGGCCCGATGCAGGTCTGCGTGAGCCCGCACCAGAAGAGGCCGCTGTTGCTGGCAGGCACGGTCGGATCGGGCTCAGACCAGATGAACTTGCTCTTCCAGTTCAACGCTGAGCATAGCCCCGGACGATCGGTGTTAAAGCGCTCTGATGGTTCTTTCATGCCACACCTCCTGCCTTGAGAATTGCCCGCTTCACGGCAACCCTGGCCAACTGAATTTTTTGCGCATTGCGTCCCATGCTCTTGGCTTTGGCAACCGCAGCCTGTGCCGCCTGGTCCGCAGTTGCCGGCGTAAGCGGTTTGCCGGTAAGCGCCTGCGCTGCTTCGGGTGACAGCCACGGGATGGGAGCAACATGTCCCAACACCACGCGGGCATTGCTGACCGTGTTGCCATTCATGGTGAGCGCCACGGCAGCGGTGGCATAAGGCCAGTCGAAGGCTTCCTTCTGCCGTACTTCATAGGCTGCCGCATGCACCTGCCTGGCCGGTGGAACAACCACCTCAATCACCACCTCGTTGGGCTGCAGATCGTGCTCGCGCTCCTGCTCGGCCCTGGGAACCAGAAAGAACTTCTCCAGCGGAAGCTCGCGTATTCCCTGCGGGCCCAGAATGCGCACCTTTGCCTGATACGCAATCAAGACCGGGGCCACAGTTGACGGACTGACAAAGTACGCCGGTCCTTCATTCCCGAGGATCGCGTGGTAGCGGTTATCGCCGTTGGGCACCAGAGACTTGCCATCTTTATCTTTGGCCAGCAGGCCGTATCCGGTGCGGAAGTACCAGCAACGCGGCCTCTGGCAGAGATTGCCTCCCAGAGTTGCCTGGTTGCGAATCTGCGGGCTGGCAGCATCACCTACAGCGTGCGCCAACATCGGATGACTCTTCTGAAGTTCAGGGGTCTCCGCAAGCTCGGCCAGAGTCTTCAATGCGCCAATGCGGACGCTGCCATCCGGATTGAAATTGACGGCATGAAGATCCTGAATGCCCTTGATGTTCACAAGCCGCCGGGGCGTGGTGACATAGTCTTTCATCAGCGAAAGCAGGTCGGTGCCACCGGCGAGAATCTCCACCTCTCCCCAACTGTTTCCAAGGAGAGCAGGCACCTGTTCTTTGGTCTTGGGGCTGGTGTACTCAAACGGCTGCATGGTTCGCTCCTTGATTGAGGGCTGCAAGCACCCGGTCAGGGGTAATGGGCATGAATGGAACGCGCACGCCAATCGCGTTGGCCACAGCATTGGAGATGGAGGCCATCGGCGAAACGGTAGGCGGCTCGCCCAGGCCAATGGGCCCACGCTCGTCATATCCTTTGCCGGTCATCATGTGAACGACCAGATCGCCAACATCGCCGATGCCGGCCAGCCGGTAGAAGTCCATGGTCGGGTTCACCATGCGTCCGGTCTGCGGGTCCATGATCTTCTCTTCATATAAGGTAGAAGCAATGCCCATGATCATGGCGCCGTAACACTGGCTTTCGGCGGTCTTCATGCTGATGACCAGTCCGCAATCCTGTACGCAAACCATCTTGTTCATCTTCACAATGCCAGTCTCAGTATCGACCGAGACATCAGCCATCATGGCTCCGCCTACGCCGCTGTCAATGAGATTGCCGGGGCCAGGATTCTTGCCGACTACCTGGATGGGCTGTGCTCCCAGCCGTGCACATGCATTCTTCCAGCTCATGCTCTTGGCAGGATTGCCCTTCACCTGAATTTTCCCATTCGCAGCTTCCAGGTCTCCCGGCTGAGCGCCGAGTGCCGGAGCGATTTTTTCAAACAGGGCATGCAGCGCATCCACTGAGGCACGGCGCGTCGATGCGCTTACGCCTCCAATGGTAGTGCTGCCGCCCGATGGTCCTGAGGGCGGGTACTGGTTATCGCCGATGTTCAGTTGAATCTGCTCCATAGGAATGCCCAGGCTATCGGCGGCCACCATGAGAATGGCGGTGCGAGTACCGGTTCCCAGGTCCTGTGTGCCCATCTTTATATCTACAGAAGAATCGGGATGGAGGGTGAGAGCGCAATCGCTGCTGTGTCCTCTTCCACCCCATGTGTGAATCGAGACACCCAGGCCGCGTTTGACGGGGCCGGAGCCATTCTGTCCGCGTGGACGCCACTTCTGCTTCCAGCCCATCAGTTCAGAGGCGATCTTCAACTCTTCGGAATACACATTGGCGCGCGTGCCGGTCAGTTCGATGTTCTTCAGCAGGAAGTCCACCGGGTCCATCTGTAGTTTGGCGGCCAGATCTTCGAGCGCGCCCATAGTGATGAGGCAGGCCTGTGGATGGCTGGGGGCGCGCCAGGCGCGTGCCGGGCCAGTATGGGTCCTGACGTTGACGTACTGCCTGCGTATGGCGGGAACATTCACCACATATGGAACCTGAGGAGCGCCGGCGCTTCCCGGTCCTCCGGTGCCCCAGGTATGCGATTCCCACGCCACCAGAGTGCCATCTTTCTTCGCGCCTACCTTCACGCGCCCGTAAAAAGAAGGACGGCTGCCCGCCATCTCCAGCTCAGCATCACGCTCGAGCATGTGCCGGACCGGTTTGCCACCGGCTTTCTTCGAGGCATTGGCAGCGGCGATATCCCAGCGATCCACGCCGAACTTGCTGCCGAATCCGCCACCAATGTGATCCTGGTGGATGTGAACATTGCCCGCAGGAATACTGAGCGCCTGAAAATACTGCGGGGCGCTGGCAGAAATATTCTGCGTGGAGATATGGACCATCAGGTGATTATCGTCAGTCCACTCGGCGATGGAGCCGTGGCTTTCCATGCAGCAGTGAGTGATCACCGGACAACCGTAAACGCCTTCTGAAATTACTTCCGCCTGCTTGAAAGCGGCATCCGGATCGCCCTTCACGGTTTCCGCTTCTTTCTGGTAAGGGGAATCGGTCTTCTGCTCCTCCTTCATGGGAGCCGACTGGAGAGCCTTGATCACTTCCTCCGGAACCTCGTTACTTTTCATTCGCTCCACGAGTTGGGGCGTGACCTGGAACTTGATGCCCCGCTGCTGAATGGCGGAGACCGCCCGTTTTGTCGACTCGGGGTCATCGTCATCGAGCATATTGAAGATGTCACGGGGGCTCAGCGGCCCATTGTCTTCAGGCAGGTTTTTCGGTTCGGTGAAGTCGTCCAGAAAGTGCGGCAGGGGCTGGTACTCCACTTTGATGGCGCGTACGGCATCGCGGGCCGTAGGTTCGTCCACTGCAGCCACTTCCACCACGTAATCACCCGCCCACTGAATCTCGCTGCCCGGACCCTGAATAATATGGATGGCCTTTACGCCCGGCATCTTTTCCGCAGCAGAAGTATCGATGCTTGCCACCTTGGCGTGGGCATAAGGGCTGCGAACGCCTTTTCCAAAGAGCATCCCCGGTGGGTGAACGTCATAAGTATATTTCGCCTTGCCTGCGGCCTTGAGCGGCCCATCCACGCGGTTGAGGCGTTTGCCTATCAGAGATCTTTTTTCCGGCGCCGGCCAACTGTAATCTCTCTCATTGTCTGCCATGGCTTATGCTCCTTTCGCGGTCTTGGCCGCCTGCATGAGAGCGGCGCGAATGCCTGCGTAAGTTCCGCAACGGCAGAAGTTTCCGGAAACACCATGCTTGATCTGCTCCATGGTGGGATTCGGATGATGATCGAGAAAGGCCTTGCAGGCCATCACAAATCCGGGAGTGCAGAAGCCGCATTGCTGCGCATCATTATCGACAAAGGCCTGCTGTAAGGGATGCAGCTTTCCGTCCTGTGACAGGCTTTCGATGGTGGTGATCTGGTGGCCCTGGGCATCGATGGCCAGCACCGAACAGGAGTAAACCGCTTTGCCATCCAGATGCACGGTGCATGCGCCGCAGGTACCGCGATCGCAGACGCGCTTGGCTCCGGTCAATTCAAACTGATCGCGCAGCGCATCGAGCAGGGTGACCCGCGGCTCAAGCTGCGCGTTGAGGTTTTTGCCATTGACGTTCAGCGTGACCGGAACCTTGCCCGGCCCCTGCATCCCGGTAGCCGCTTGTGCTTCAACTTCCAAGACGCTGGTAGCGGCTATCAGCGGAGCAGCGAACGGCGCTACCGCGGAGACACCGGAAATTTTCAGGAAATTCCGGCGCGACATGCCGGACTTGGGTTTGCGCTTTGGGTCTTTCTTCTCAGGAAGATCGTCCACGGTGTAGCCTCCCTGCTGATTTATAAGAGCGGGAGAATTTTATCACCTGGCATCAGGTTTTTGCCGCAGATGAACGCTGATTCACGCTGATTCTCAAAATTCACCACAGATCAACACAGATGAACACTGATCTTGAGTAGTTGAACCAGCCATTGTATTGAAGACATAAATAAGAAAAAGCCCGGCATGGAGTGCCAGGCTTCAAACAAAAACTAATAACAAAGGCTCCAAGACACATCGCGGAGTTATGGTTTGGTTTTCAATTTACCATTTACCAATTTACCCACTTACCAACTTCGTTTTACCCACTCACCAAATCCCTTAAAACCATCCATCGCCATGGGGGTTCAGGGCGGTCTCGATCAGCGCCTGGGTTGCTGCCTGGAGTTGAGTGGCGGCGTTGGCGTTGAAAGGCACCACTACGTAGCGAACTTCGCCTGCCTCCACGTGGAAAAAATTGTGATAGGCCGCGAAGTCGGCGCCGCCCTGGTGTCCGCCAATCACCGAACTTATTTCCGGCGACAGAAACACCACGAAGACAGTACCTGCGCCGGGTGCGGATAGAGCGTGGTTGCGCAACATATCGTTCAGCCGGTGCTGGATATCGAGATCGTTGAGCCTGGATGAATTCAAACGGCTGAAGTCTTCCTGCTTCGGACTGGCAGGCATCGTCTTGATGTTGCGTGACTGCAGCTCAGGAGTTTGCGCGTTGGCCAGCAAGTCGAGCAATGCGGTTTCACGCGCGCGCACCTTCTCATCGGCCCAGCCGCTGCCCAGAAAGATGCTCACCTGCTGCACCGAGCGCAGCACGGCGCCGCCATGGAACGTCTTCTCACCCTGTGCCGTCAGGTTTGCGGGAACGACCTGCACCGCGCCGCCATCATCATCAAAGATGAAGCCTGGCTGTGCAGGACGGTCTGTAATCTGTTGCGCGGCCCCCGTGAGGGCGAGGAACAAAATGGAGTATGTGAGTGCTTTCATCATGATTCTCTCCCTTACTGGGTCACCTGAAGTGACACGTCATCCACAACGAATGAAGTCTGCAACTGCGAATCTTCCACGCCTTGCATGAAGATCTGTATGGTCTGGCCTTTGAAGGAGGTCAGATCGAAGGTGTGCTGCTGGTATCCAGTGGCCTTGTTCAGGTTCGAGAACGTGGCCAGCGTGGAGAGCACCGTGCCGGACGAGTTACGCACCTGAACGGTGAGTTTGTCGAAGGCGGTGGTGGTGCTGGTTTCAGCAGAATCAATATGCAGCCAGAAGCTCAGCGTGGCCGTGGTGGCACTCGCCGGAATGGTGACCGTCTGCAGGATGCTGTCTGTATGGGCCGTGCCATAGCCATCCATCCATGCGTCCCATATTCCGGTATGCGGCGGTTCGCTGGTGGAATTATTGATCACCCCTGACGTGACAGTCCACGGAGCAGGGCTGGCAGAGCCATTCTCAAAGCCTCCATTGCCAATCAACTCAGTGGTTGTGCCGGTGGTGTTGCTTACGGTCACAGTCACAGTCGCGGACGTTCCCACGTTACCCGTAGCATCGAAGGCCTTGGCAACAATGGTATGCGATCCATTGGCTACGGTTACGGTAGACCAACTGAATGATAGCGATGTTGAACTGGTATTCGCCGCTACCTGGGTGCGGTCAATGAAGAGTTGCATCTGAGTAACGCCTACATTATCAGAGGCCGAGGCGTTCACCACCACTGTTCCGGAAACCGTAGCTCCATTGGCGGGCGAAGTGACCGAAGCTGCCGGCGGTGTGGTGTCCGTAGTCGATGGAGTGGTGACATTCAGCGCAAAATCATCCAGCACGAAAGAGGTTTGCAGCGTGGAATCTTCCTTGCCCACAAAGTTGATCTTGATCGTCTGTCCTTTAAAGGAAGTGAGATCAAAACTCTGTTGGGCGTAGCCGGTGTTCTTGTTGAGATTAGAGAAGGTCTTGAGTGTCGAAAGCACCGTTCCGGAGGAGTTGAGCACCTGTACGGCCAGCGTGTCAAAAGCCGTGGTGGTGCTGGTTTCGGCGGAATCAATGTGCAGCCAGAAGGTCAGCGTGGCAGCAGTGGCAGTGGATGGAATGGTGACCTGCTGCACCACGGTATCGGTGGTCGTGGCGCCATGTCCATCAAGCCATGCGTCCCATGTGCCGGAGTGAGGAGGCTCAGTACTGCTTTGGTTGATGATCCGGTTGGTAGTCTGGGTGGTGGTGACAGTCCATGGAGAGGGGCTGCTGGAGCCGTTTTCAAACCCTGGATTGCCCAACAACTGCGTTGTAGTGCCTCCCGTTCCACCGGATGCGGCTACGGTAAGAGTAACCGGAGCCGTATGGGTGATGCCGCCTCCACTGGCCGTAACGGTCACATTGAAGGTACCTGTCGTCGTGGTGCTGCCGGCCGTGAAAGTAAGGGTCGAGCTGCCGCTGCCGGGAGCAACAATCGAGGTGGGGCTGAAGCTGGCGGTGACGCCGGTGGGTAGTCCTGAAACAGAGAGTGATACCGCAGAATTGAAGCCGCCGGCGGTCGCACTGGAAACCGTGGTGCTGGCGGTACCGCCCTGGTTCACCGAGAGACTTCCCGGCGAAGTGCTCAATACGAAATCCGGCGTCTGCGTGCCCGGATTAAAGATGATGTCGAGCACCGGATGCAGTTCGATTCCATTGGGCGCGACTCCCGTTTGTCCATGGAGGAAATCAAACATGCCTACACCCACGATCTGTACGGGGACGCTTACCGTCTGAAAAGTGGTAGTGACGTTGAACTGAGCGTCGAACTTGGCGCGCGCGTTCTGAATGCCGGAAAGAAACGGGCTGCCTGCGCCTACGCAGGAGGGCAGGGGGATCTCCGTGATCATGGTATTGCCGGCGGCATCCTGTATCACGATGTGATAGTCAGAATCACTTTCCAGCTTGAACATGGTCATGGTGGCGTTGATTACCCAGACCGTGGTCTCGGCGGGCGAGACGCGGTTATTCGCCGGAATAGGATTGGGCGCAGTAAAGGCGCGCATGTTGGCGATGGTGGTCGCCGTGGAGGAGTTCAGGTTCACCAGGCCTACGTCAGCATCGGTGCCGGTCTTGACTGACCAGCGCTCCACACCGCATTGCGCATACAGCGGGATGGAAGAAGAGATGGAAAGAGCGGCAGAAACTACCAGCAACAGCAGACGGCGTACACGCAGCATGAGTGGGGCTCCCAGACCGTGGCGTTAGTACTGCTGACTCGCGAAAACTATAGACGGTAGTAGAAAGTAAATCCAGAGTTGCTGGATTAAATTTTCGTGAAAATAAATTCTGTTTATGGAAATTCTTATTAGATTCACCGCAGCGTAGCGAAGCCACAACCAAAAGCTAACCACAAAGGGCACAAAGGTTTCACAAAGGGCACGGAGGAAAGCTGTTTGAGAATCCTGGGCAAGAAAAAAGCGGCGGGGCCGTCCTTCCCCGCCGCCTGCCGTTTTTGCTTCCTCTTACGGCAATGTGTCAGTGCATCTGCCGGCCTGCACAGGCTGGTCAGGCACAGTGGGAGGCGTGGCCCACGGAGCGTTAGTGAAGTCAAAAAATTCGGTCATATCCATGGCCAATGCGTCACGGACATTCAGCGGTTGCAGGTTAAAGCGCTTTTCAATGAACCTGAGAATCGCGGTTGAGTCCGTGACCGTGTGAGAAACGTAATGTTTCTTAGTGAAGGGTGAGATCACAACATTGGGAATCCGGAACCCATAGCGGGTGAAGTTGCCCTGCGGATCAGGCGGATTGCCGGTGAAGAAATCCTGAGGCGTGATCCCGTCGGGGCTGGGCACGTTCGTGGGTGACGGCACGTGATCATATAAACCGCCGTGCTCATCAAACACCATAATAAAGACTGAATCCTTCCATACCGGGCTCTGCAACAGGGCTGTAATTAACGCTGTGCTGAAAGCCGCGCCGGTCTGGATATTGTTGCCTTTGCCAGGATGCTCATCGGCGCCGATGCGGAAACCGGGATCGATATAGGCCACCTGGGGCAGGGTGCCATTCTGAAGATCGGCCTTATATTGCGTAATGGTGGAGAAATGGTCCTGAAACTTCTGGACGAAGCCGGAGAAGAAGCCCATCTCCGTATCCAAAGTGGGATCCGAGATATAAATTTTCCACGTGATACCCGCTTGCTGGAGCCGATCAAAAATTGTGGGCGCGTTCACAGGTGAGGTGGGCGCGTGAACATGGCCTGCGGAAGTGGCCGCCACCAGATACATGCGATTGGGCTCGGTTTCCACCGGCGCAGGGGCAAACCAGCGATCGGAAACAGCAAACTGCGATGCCAGGAAATAATGCGAGATCAGATCATCTGCAGTATAAAACCCCATGGCGCGCTTGCCGATCACATCATTGCCCCCCTCAAATTTTGCAGCCGCCGCAGCTTCAACCACGAAGCCGTCCATGGTGGGCGTGTCAGATTCCTGGTTAAAACGGTTGAAATTAATGTGGCTGGTAGCCCAGGCGGCGCTGGTGTTCTCAATGCAGGTGCTGCTCAGATGGAATGCCTGAATCGTGCTGCCATCGTCCGCAGGATTCGAGGCGTTTGCGGGCATGCCATCCACATCCTGTGAAAGGCCCTGCGTTGCGCGGTAATCGTTCAGATGACCGAAGTAGGTATCGAACGAACGATTCTCCTGCGCCATAAAGATGATGTGGTTGACTGCGGTGATATCGCGCGGCGGGTTGTTATTGTTGTTATTATTATTGTTGTTATTTGTTCCAGTGTCGGTACCGCCCATCGCGCACCCGGCCATGAGCAGCGCCAAAACTGTTGTTGTCACTACACTGCACCCTTGCTGAACCCGAGCTCTTACCATAATTACCCCTTAGTTACTACCCCTTTGAGAGTGTCAGATGAAAGCAGCATTGCCGGAGTTGGCAGCAGGAGCTCTGAAAAAATCAGCTCTTAGCTATTGGCTCAACATTGAAGCTAATGGCCAAAGGCTAAGGGCTAAGAGCCAAAAGCTAGCACGTAGTAGCTAGCAGCTTGGCATTCAAAAAAAGCTTGTCCCTGACCTTACGTCATGCTGCACATTAGGAAAGAGGGATCCAATGTACCGAGTGAGCGAATTTGCGGAGAAAGCCGGGGTAACGGTGCGCACACTGCATCATTATGACCGGCTGGGGTTGCTCTGCCCTGCACACCGCACTGAAGGGGGTTACCGGCTGTACGGCGAGCGCGATTTTGCCCGCCTGCAGCAGATCGTGACGCTCAAGTTCATCGGGTTGCCTCTCAAACAAATCAAGGTCCTGCTCGATGACGGCAATCTGGACCTGAAATCAACGCTGCGTTTGCAGCACCGGCTTCTGCTGGAGAAACGGGCGCAAGTTGACGCAGCCATCCAGGCAATTCAGGAGGCGGAAAGCTCGCTTCAGTCCTGCATAGCGCCCAATCTGGCAACCTTGAAAAACATCATTGAGGTCATGGAAAGGCAGAACAGCATGGAATGGACAAAGAAGTATTACAGCGAAGAAGCGCAGGCCAAAATTGCCGAGCGCGGCCGCATGTTTACCCCGGAGATGCTAGCCAAAGTCGAGCAGGACTGGAAGGCGCTCTTGGGTGAAGTAGAAGCCGCGATGGCCGGCAAGCTCGATCCCGCAAGCGCGCAGGCACGTTCACTGGCTGAACGCTGGACCGAACTGCTGCGCGGATTTACCGGTCGCAATCCTGAAATCCAGCAGGGACTGAATAAGCTCTACGCCGATCAGGCCAACTGGCCGAAAAACTTTACCAGGCCGTTTAGCGATGAGGTTTCTGGATATATCAAGAAGGTGATGGCAGCGCACAAGATTTCGTGTGCGTAGCAAGAGTTCCAAGCATTTGGGTATGAATTATCTGGGTATGAATTATCTGGGTATGAATTATCCGGAGGCTTTGCTGCTTGCTGATGCAGTGCGGGCGCTTTCAGCGGATGGCTTTTTCTGATTTTGTTTTTGTGCCTCTTCAGTGACTTTTTCACCGTAAATCGCCATCACAGCTTCTCGCTTCTTGCCGGCTTCAAGCAGTTGTCTGGCACGGCGAATTAGATTTGGCTGATACCACTGAGGATCTTTATTGTCTAACTCTTCTAATTCAACGCGCAAGCAGTCTTCCTCACTCCGAAGATGGATATTGTTCTTTTGCGTATCCGAGGAGTCAGGACGGCGTATTACAGTTTTCGCACTGGCTTTTTGAGGCATCGATATTCCTAAAATCATAACACAAATGGGGAGGGATTTATC
This sequence comes from Candidatus Angelobacter sp. Gp1-AA117, assembly GCA_003223515.1. GTDB lineage: Bacteria > Acidobacteriota > Terriglobia > Terriglobales > Acidobacteriaceae > Angelobacter. Next base: position 42,162 of record QHVI01000094.1, on the reverse strand, counting down.
ATTTTTCGGGCTCTTTACCAGGGCAATCGCATTTGAAAACAGAGTTGGCGGGGAGAACCACTCTTCGACCTAAATACAATTGATTTTGATTGCCAATCCTCCCGAAACGCCGTCAAGATGAACCAATCGAGTAATCTCTATCGTGCCAAATGTCTTTGTCGCGCTGCTGATCCATGGCTGTTCCATGCCTATGGCGCAGGACGGATGACTCCACTGGCTCTGAAATTCCAAATGCGATTGCCCTGGGCTCTTTACGCAGCATTTAAATATTCTTGCAGCCGTATGATATTCCTGACCTTTTCTCTTTCCCTTCGAAGAAAGTCTTGAAAGCGTCAACGGCAATAGAATCCGTAAGATCAAGAACGCCTTTCCAACGAGTTTGTCGCAATAAGAACGTTCCAAGCGCATATCCGTGAGCAGTATGAGATTTGGGAATCCTTATGCTGCGAGTATTTTCAGCATAGTCAAGATCAGAGATGTCCCAAATTTTACATGGGTCAGTACTAGCGAGAATATCGTCTATGTATTCCGTAATGTCCAGTCCTGTCTGTTGCTGAAATTGCTTTCTCACTTCGGAGGGTATTCGCTCCATATTTAACCGAATTCTCTTGTGTGTCTTACTCCATTGCTTTCCATCAATAGGCCGAAACCCAAATTTAGGCCATACACTGCCACCTGCTGACAACCCAGCAGTGATATAAATCTTATGAATTTTTGGCCAATTCAGCATCTTGTACCAGGAAACCGCATTACACAAAAGCCGGCTGCCGATCCCACTCGACTGATATTCAGGAATCACATTCAGGAAATGATGAAATACTTCATTGGTAGCACTCCGTATTTCGCGCCGGCAAAATGCAACTGGCGTCTGGCCATGGTTAATGACAATGGAGTAATGTATTTTTTGTTTTGCTTCGATGAAAACCCGGAGCGCACAAGGACCAACTAATGTCTCGGTCAGTGTGTCAAATACGCTTGGCTGCGCCTGCAGCGGTTTAAAGGCTGATTTCCAAAGGCCCACCTGCTCGTTTGCTCTTGTCCTTCTGAGAGTATGCAGACCATAATAGTCAGCAAATGTAAACCCTTCCAGCATAACAATTCTTATTTTCCCAAAAGTACTTAGCACAGGCTTCAACTGACGCCCCCAAGGACTCTTCGCATCGGGTAGCCATAGTTTGAGGTGCGTACGGAATCTGTTTTTGCCAATCGCAGTATCCATACATCCAAGTAGATCACTTCTTGAAAATTTAATATGGAAGCAGGAATTCTGCTTTAAATAGAGAAAGTTGTCAATTATGAACTTCTATGAAATACAACTGAGCGTTCTCTATTCGGAATGCAAAGTGGCTGCAGCGCCAGTGAGTCTAATTCAGCCTCCATTGCCGAATGGATGAACTATGCTGCCTTAAGTCGTCGCTCGGCTTCTTTAGTGACCCGTTCACCATATACTGATGCGACCTTCCCAAACTCTCTTCCTTCGGCTAATAACCGCCTGGCCCCCGCAATCAAATTAGGTTCGTACCAATCCGGCTCTTCACTATCGAGTTCTGCAACTTCCCAAGAAAGAAATTGCTCTTCCGTAGGAGATGATCCAGCTCCCTTTGAGATGGAGTGACCCATCTCAAAGGCGTCGAATGGTTCTGTTGAAGCACGCAGTCCTAAGCCCTGCGCCGGCGATTTCCGCCATATCCCGACATAACATGCAAAGCCCAATAAACCAAAGAGTCCAAACCAGTATTTCATATCATATGATCCGGTGAAGATTAGATGTTAGAAGTGAGAGGCAGCTTTCCCTACCTTCATATTTTCTATTTTCGCTCCGCTGCTGTGGCCGCTACCTCGCTGCCGGGCACCTTATAGCGCACCAGGTTGGGATACATAGGCGTGACCTCGAATGACATCTTGTCCCGCGCAGAGAGCAGAGCTACCGGCTTGCTCTTCTGCATCTCCACATGATCGTCCCACGGATCGAGCTTGATGCGGCTGCCCAGCGGCAAGGCTGGAAGCTGCTTGATGTCAGTAGTCTCCAGATCCGGAGCCGTCTGCACCAACGCTTCCATCTTCAGCACATCGCTGCCTTTGGCCATGCGGTTGCCAAGGTGGGGATAGATCAGCGCTGAGAGATGGCCGGAGCGCTCCTCCAGTTCCTTCAGATAGAGACCTGCGCTGGCCGCCTTGTCTTTATAGGGAGAGTTCTGCATCAACTCCATGCCCTTCTGGTCAGCAGCTTCCTCATCTCCCGAGCGATGCAGTACAGCGATCTTCTGGAAGATTTCTTCATCAGAGAAGATAGTCCGGTCGCTGAAGGCATACTTCGTATCGAGACGATGTCCGAGAACGATGTGCCCCAACTCATGCGAGAGCACCATGGCCAGCGAGGCCTCGTCGGGAAGCGTATCCAGCAAGCCGCGGCTCACCACAATCGTGTGGCCGATGGTGAACGATTCGAGCGGGGTGGTCAGCAGCACGCGGCAGCGCACTTCCGGCTCGATAGTCAATTTGTTGGTGACTTCAAGGTTATTCACAACAGTCTGGAGAATCTTGGAAACATCGCCCTCGGGAGCCAGCACACCGGCGCGCTCCATACGGTCGAGCACGTTATCTTCCGCTTCGCGCTCCCACATATGTTCACTATGCACCGGGACAAACTCGTTCGAACCCATGCCGCCGCTGTCGGAAACATCCTTGGCATCCACTTTCATGCTGGTGTATTCGCTCTGTTGTCCGGAATGCTTCAAGTCGTAGGCCCAAAGACGGGTCTGGCCTTTCATGCTCAACCTGCGCGTGAAGGCATACTTGGCGTCTGACTCTTCCGTGTACACATAGGCCGGAAGCCACAGGCCGGGCTGCATGTTGAGCCGCCAGCTATCGAAGTGGAAGTAGAAGCCCATGCGCGGCCGTGGCTCATAGGTTCCATTGATGCGCACAATGTTGAAGTCCTGGTCTTCAACCCAGATGCGGCCGACGAAATGAGGGCCTTTCACTTTGGGCTTGGGCACAACGTCATAGACCATGGTGCGCACTTCGCCGAGGAACTGCTGCCTGAGGTATTTCAGGTCATAGTTGTCCTTGTCAAAGCGGTCATTCAGGAAGATGAGCTGCATGAAACCCTGGGGGACATAGGTCATTTTATAGAAGCTGTTCAGCCGGTCGAGCACGCGGCTGAAAAATCCGGGCTTCTGCCTGTCAGTGAATTTGACATCACTGATTCCTTTTTCATTCAGCACCAGGCGGCCAAGAAAATACTTGTCACTCGCCGGAACGCTGCCCAACTCATCATCGGGCTTCATGTTCTGGATATAGGTCTCCACCAGTGGAGTGAACTTGTGCATGTTCTCCACCAGCTTGGCTTCCTGGTAGAAAATCTTGTCCGCATTGGGATCAACCTGGGCCTGCTGCTGTTGGTCTTTCTGCAGATTAGATTTCTTCGATCCCGCAAATGCAGAACTTCCCAGAGCCAAAACCAGGAAAAGGATGGAAAGTCTAGTAACGAAACGCATAATTCCTCCGAGGGTAGAACCCTATTCAGCCAACTCAAAATTGATATGAACCAGAGCCACAGAGTCGTAGGGCTGGCCATCGCGTTTGGCCGGTTTGAAGCGAATCTGCGCTGCTGCCTTTTCCGCCGCCTCGTCCAGCCCGTGTCCCAGGCCTCTCACCACTCGTTGTATCTTCGGCTCACCAGACGCGGTGAACATAACTTCCAGCAAAACTTCACCCTGTACATGCATCTTGCGCGCTTCTTCGGTGTAGACCGGACGCGGCTTGTAGGTGATCTCCACCGGCGTAACATCCGGCTTGGCCATAGCCTGGGCCTTCGGCCCGCTGGGTGCGACCGCCGTATTGTCACTAAAACTTCCGGTGGTTACGGTTTTGCGTCCATGATCGCCACTGCCAACACCCGCCGACCCATCGCCAAAACCGGCAGACTTCACGTTACCCTCTATCCCGTGCTTCCCTGCTGTGCCATTGCCGTTGCCGGGACCGCCGGGCATATCAAACGACCCCAGGCTCGCCATCTGCACGGGAGACTTCTTATCTGAAGTGGCAGGTGTACCATTCGGATCGCCAAAGCCTCCGGTCTGCACCTTGCGCGCCGGCTCCTTCACCGTAGGCGGAGCAGAGCTGCCGGAATCAAAGGTGTTCACCACAACTTCTTTTTTCGGCGGCGCGGGTTTTGGTATATCAGGCGCAGGGAAAGCTTTGGCAACTTCCACCGGAGCAGGCGGTGTGGGCTGCGGTTTTATTTCCATCTTGGGTGGCTCAATCTTCGGAGGCTCCGGCACAGGTGTTGGAGTTGGAAGCTCAATTTTCGGCTTCGGCAACGGTTGCAGTTTGGCCAGCACCTGCGGAGGCGGCGGCAAAATCTTCGGCGGATGCGAAAGCCTGGGCATGATCAGCGGCGTCACCTGCGTGATCACCGGTTTCTCTTTGGGTACCGGGATCAAGGTGGCTACGCGAACTATCAGGATCAGCGCCACCACGTGCACGACAACGCTGGTACCCAGCCTGTCCCAGCGGCGTGGAGACAATTCGTACTGAAAGGAAGGGACCGCATTGTTTTTTCGCGGCGCTGGCGGTTCTCCATTATTCTGCGAACCGCTGTTCATGGATCTCCTTACGAGTTCCGGTTGCAAGTCCCACGTATTGGCCCGTTTCAACATGATGAATCCGCCTATTACTCCACAGTCACTGCTGCCAGCAGATGGTGAGCTGCTACTCCTATGATGTTGACTCGCGTGTTTTTGTAACGCGTGATGCTGCCGCTATTTTGCAAACGGCTGATTCCGTTCACAATTCCGGTAAGCATCTCCTCACTTCCGCTATGCCCGGCCATGCTCCGCATATCCATTTCCCTGTGTTCGTCCCAGTTACGCAGCTATGGAAAGGTGGACCATCTCCTGTGCGAGGCGATCAAATCGAGAGAGCTCCTGTTCAATGAGTTCTGTATAAGAGCGCGCCTCCGCGCTGAGGTTGGTCTCTTTGCGCAAGATATCGAGCAGACTGGTAAGCGACACCAGCGGTTTCTTTATCTGCTGCGCCACCTGGTTGGCTACGCGTGCCGAAGCGGCCAGCCGGTCGGCCACCCTGCGCGCCTCTTCCACGTAACGCCGTTCAGTGATGTCGTGGAAAACCTCCAGCGCGCCGAGCAGCTTGCTATCCGCGTCAAGCAGTGGCGCGGCATTGCTCAATACAGTGATGCGCCGGCCATCCGGCCGCTCGACTATCAATTCCATGTTCCGCTGCGGCTTGCGGGTGCGCAGCGCGCAGGCAATGGGCGATTGGTCCTGGGGCAGCAATTTTCCCCTGGCATCGAATAGCCGCGCAGCGCCATGGAAGCGGGCGCTTGCTGCCGGCTTGCTTCCCCAAAGATCAGTGGCGTGACGATTGAACTCTGTGACGTTCCCTTCGGTATCACAAGAGCAAAAAGCCACCGGCAGATGTTCCAGTACCTGGTTCTGAAATAGATTCACTGGGCCTGACAATCAAGAACTCCTGACGCAGAAGCTCACATTTGCATGCTCCTGTTGATGGCTTAGTTAATAGCCGTGTTGCCCGTAAATCACGAAGTTTAAAAACATTTTCACAAACGTTTGTTGCTTAGACAGCCAACCAGAACGCCGCCTGAATCTTCTTATGAACGGGAGCCATTCTGACCACCATATGAGGAAACGGCCAGTTGTTGGTTTAGTGTTTGGGACACGTCCGGAAGCCATCAAGATGGCGCCGGTGATCTACGAACTGCAAAAACGTTCGGATGAAATTCAACCCGTTCTGATTTCCACTTCGCAGCATCGCCAGATGCTGGACCAGGTCCTTCAGGTCTTCGGCATCACTCCTGATATGGATCTGAACCTGATGACCCATAACCAGAGTTTGAATGGAATTACCTGCCGCGTGCTGCAAGCCACCGATGCCGCGCTCGAGTCGACTCAACTCGACTGCCTGATGATCCAGGGCGATACCACCACCGCCTTTGCGGCGGCACTCGCAGCTTTTTATCGCAAGATTCCCGTAGCCCACGTGGAAGCCGGGCTGCGCAGCCGCGACATTTACAACCCATATCCGGAAGAAGTAAATCGTCGTCTTGCAGGCGTTGTCACCAGGCTGCATTTTGCTCCTACGGCGATTGCCCGCGATAATTTGCTGGCGGAAGGCATTGGCCAGGAAAAGATCGCGGTAACGGGAAACACCGTTGTTGACGCGGTGAAAACGCTCATGGAGATGAAAGCCATCGACCATCCTCTGCCGGAAGGAATTCCCGATGATGGCAGCCGCATCATCCTTATCACCTCGCATCGTCGCGAGTCATGGGGCGCGGAACTGGAGAATATCTGCGGCGCAATCGCCGACCTGGTACAGAGCTTTGCGGATGTCAGGGTGATCTATCCCGTTCACATGAACCCCAATGTCCGTGACACGGTCATGAGCAAGCTCAATAACATGGAGCGCGTCCACCTGATTCCGCCCATGGATTATTTCGGCTTTCTCTCCCTGCTGCGGCGTTGCTACCTGGTGCTGACCGATTCCGGCGGCGTGCAGGAAGAAGCGCCCACCTTCCACAAGCCGGTATTGGTATTGAGAAAGGTGACTGAGCGCCCTGAAGCCTCGCTGATGGGTCTCGCGCGCATCATCGGGACATCGCGCGAAGCGATTGTGAGCGAAGCAGCAGAGTTGCTGAGCGATCCCCTGGCCTACCGGGCAATGTCAGAAGGCGACAATCCCTATGGCGATGGACGTGCATCAGAAAGGATAGTAGATGGCCTGGTGCGCTGGTTTCATGGTGAACGTCCGGTGCTCGAAGACTGGAAACAGTTCCACGGAGCGGCGCGCGCGGCTGAACAGATTGAAGTTTTAACTTAAGTTGTACTTTGTTATCAGCCCGTGTGATTACCAGAATGGTATTAGTCATTAGGGAAATACACGGGAAGGGTAAAAGGTTTTGGGGCCCCAGTCTCTTGGTTTGCAGGAGAGGCAATGCCCAACCGAACAGAAGTTCTTAATTCGTTGATCCGGTCGACTGGATTCGCGAGGGCGCATGCTACTCCAACTATTTGGCATTGTCATACTACTTATTTGCATCTACACGGTACGGCACTACTGTTTCACGCTGAACCGGATCATGGGGAAACAGCGGCATCCGTACATTGACATCGATACGGCCGACTGGCCCGCAGTCACTGTCCTGATCGCCGCGCACAATGAAGAAGCGGTGGTCGCCGATATCATTCGCGCACTGCTCGAAGTCGATTATCCCAAAGAAAGGCTCACTATCGTTCCGGTCAATGATCGTTCCAAAGACCGGACGAAGGAGATCATCGACAGCTTTGTAGAGAAATACCCTGACCGCATCATTCCCTTCCATCGCACCGGCGGCAAGCCCGGCAAAGCCGCAGCCCTGAAAGATGCCATGGCTTACGTGAAGACCGAAATCATGCTGGTCTTCGACGCCGACTACATCCCCGGCAAGGCGCTCATCCGGCAATTGGTCGCTCCCTTCTTCGATCCTGAGGTGGGCAGCGTGATGGGCCGGGTGGTGCCGCTCAACGTGGGCAAGAAGCTTTTGACCCGGCTGCTTGATCTGGAACGCTCCGGCGGCTACCAGGTAGACCAGCAGGCGCGCATGAACCTGCACTTCGTGCCGCAGTATGGCGGTACGGTGGCCGGCATCCGCAAGTGCGCCCTCCATGAGATTGGCGGATGGAACGAAAACACCCTAGCCGAGGATACGGACCTGACCTTCCGTCTGCTGATGGCCGGCTGGAAGACAGTTTATGAGAACCGGGCCGAGTGCTACGAAGAAGTCCCCGAGCGCTGGCCGGTGCGCGTACGCCAGATTATGCGCTGGGCCAAGGGCCACAACCAGGCCATGGTGCATTACGCCGCGAGTTTGACACGCCGCCATGATGTGAGCTGGTGGGAGAGGCTGGACGGCCTCCTTCTCTTAGGCGTGTACGCAATGGCGCCAGTACTCTTGCTCGGATGGGTATTGGCGCTGTTGCTCTTCTACACCGGAGCGCCCATCGGCGGCGGTGTAGCGGTGCTGGGTCTGGCGGCCTTCACCACACTGGGTAACTTCGCCGCGTTCTTCGAAATCGCTGCGGCCACGCGTCTCGATGGATCGCGGCTGCGCATCCGGCTGCTGCCCTTCACCTTCCTGGGATTCGCAGTGAGTCTGATCAGCGTTTCACGCGCCGCATGGCAGCAGATCATCGAGCCGCTCATGGGTAAGGAAATGGTCTGGCACAAAACCGAGCGCTCCCGCATCGGCCCGGTTGCTGTGGGGAGGCCTGCGGCATGATTTCAGTCTGGGCACCCCTGGCCTTGACTGCCGCCACCGGCGGCATGCTGGCTCTCCCGCTTGCTCCGGCAGTACTTGAGATTCTGCGCCGCAAAGACGCGGGCCCGCTGCCAACGCGCAAAGATGATGGCGATATTCGCAACTTTGCGCGCAGCTTCCGTCGCTACATGGATCCATTGCGTGCGCCAATCGCGGCTGCCACCCAGAGTAATTCCATCATGGAAGCACGCCTGCCCAACGGGTGCTACACGTTGATTGTCGGTGAAGGTGGCTTATATCCATTGAGTGAGCAGCGCGTGGAAACCATGGTAGTGTTTGGGAAAGAGATTTCCCTGCTTGAACAACTCACCTTCATGCAGGACGTCTATGCCGCAGACGTGCTCTACGGCGGACGCAACAACGTCTTTCGCGGCCTGCTGGGAGAAAGTGACATTTATCTGGCCGAAGGCACCCACGTGCTGCGCTGGCTGCATGCTGAAGGACAGCTCATTGTGCAGCGCGCCAGCCATCTGCACACCCGCTGCTCTTCAGAAAAGGCAGTGCATTTTTCCGCAGGATGCAGCTTTCAACGGGTGTTCGCTCCACTGATCGTCACTGCCAGCCAGGCACAGCCAACATTCACGGCGGAAATCATCGCTCCCGAAAAACCGGCCAAGGCTGCGCGGCCGCTACCCCGCTCGCGCGTTCATGGAAATCTTCACCTGGGAGCAGGAGAAATCTTCCTGGGAAACATTATCGCTACAGGTTCCATTCGCATTGACCAGGGTACGCGCATCTTCGGCAGCGCCAAGGGCAACGGAGACGTGCTGCTGGGCGCGAACACCCGCATCGATGGCAGCCTCATCAGCACCGGCAGTATCCGCATCGGGCCCAACTCCATTATTAAAGGGCCAGTGCTGGCCGAGAGCGAGATCATCATCGAGCCGGGTTCCCGCATCGGTTCGCCCAGTTCCCCAACCACCATCAGCGCGCCACGGATCCTTATAGGCTGCGACTGCGTTACCCATGGAACATTGTGGGCCAGAGTTGAAGGCAGAGTGGAGGAGTAATGTTTCGCATAATTCTGCTTTCCCTGGCGCTTCTCTACACATCCAGAGCCGCTGCCCAAAGCTCCAGCGGAGAATTCACTCCTGAGAAATACCAGCTTGCTGATGGCGCAGTGGTGCTCGATACCAATGCTGTCGACGTGGAGCCCTATTTCGCCACCAAGGCGCTGATCGTCGCCCAGGACGCCGGCCTGGATATTCGCGATGCCGGCGTAGCCTGGATCCAATGGCTGATGCCGCGCCAGAAGAGTGATGGCCGCTTTGAGCGCTACTGCCGCAAAGGCGGAGAGGAATTTCATGCTTGCCGGGCTGCCGATGCTGACGATTCCCTGCTCGCCTTGTGGCTGCAACTGCTGTACCGGCTCGCGCCTGACAGCGGCATTCCGGCGGAATGGCAGCAAAGCGTGAGTAAGGCCGCGAAGCAGTTGTCCAAGCTAAGAAATGGGCGTCTCGGCATCTACCACGTCTCCACCAGAAATCACGTGGCCCTGTTCATGGATAACGTGGAGGTCTACTCCGCGCTCCGCGACATTGCCAAGGCACAGGCGCGCTTTGGAGATCAGAACGCCTCCAGCGCGACCAAAGCTCAGGCAGACAAACTCGCTGACGCCATTCGGCATGTTTTCTGGGACGATCACAACCAGCGCTATCGTCCTTCAATGCAGAAAAGCAATCCGGCGTTTTATCCCGATGTAGTGGCGCAGGTTTTCCCGTGGATGGAAGAGATGCCCACGCCCGATCAGGATCCGCATTCCGCATGGAACAACTGGCGCAGCAAATTCGCTCCTGCGTGGATTGAAAACAAATATGACCCGCACCCGTGGGGACTGGTAGCCCTGGCGGCCCTGAAACTGGGCGACGAGAGCACCGCCCTGTGCTGGCTTTCGCATTCGCAATCACTGCGCTACGGAAAAAACTGGAATGTTCTGGAGGAGGCCGTTTTTCAGGGACTTGAACACAGCTTGCAGACTCCGACCACAGCTTCCAACGGAGCAGCGTGCTGGCACGCCATGGGGCAGCTATGAAGAAACTGGCCAGACACGGGCTGATTCTCGGGATCGCGCTCCTGCTGTTGCTGGGCACCGCCGCTTACATGCACCGCGGCAGCACCAAACCCATCACCAGCATGGACACCCTGCTCCTGCTCATTCCCGATTCCGCCAATGAAAATGATCCATTGATCCGGGAGTGGATCGATGCGGCGGAAGAAGAGGGCATCCACCTGCAAACCGTTCGCGATTCCAGCCTGCTCGATCCCATGGTGCAGTTCCATGCTGCGGGGTTGATCGTTCCGGATCAGGTTCACCGCAATGCCAACGAGCCGCTGATCAGCGCGCTGCATGATTACGTGCATCACGGCGGCAAGCTCATGCTGGTCTATGACGCCTGCACGCTCGACCTCAACGGCTTTTTCAGCAGATACCAGTCGCGTCTTTCCGATCTGGTAGGCGTGAGCTACGCGCAGTATGACAAGTATAAAAAGAACACCATGGAGCTGGACCAGATCTGGGGCGATCAGGAAACCATGGAGGCGCTCGATATTCCTCCGGGAAAATACATTCCCCTGGCTACTGCCAGCGAGACACCCGGCTGGCTGCAGCAGGTTTCATGGAATGATGTTCCGGCAAAGAACACCACGCGCAAGTTCACCATTTCTCGTTATTTATATAACGATCTGAAGTATCCGGCATTCCGTACGGACGGCCCGTTTGACGGCCAAGTGCTGCTGGAATCCAAATACGGCCTGGTCGCCGGACGCAGAAAACACGAACTCGGCGAGGTGCTCTTCGTCAATCTTCCGCTGGGCTATCTGGAGAGCCGTACCGATGGCCTGTTCCTGCATTCATTCCTGCATTACTTCGCCAGCGAGATCCTGCACTTGCCCTATCTGGCCTCAGTGCCTGACGGTACTGGCGGACTGATACTCAACTGGCACATCGATGCCGCCTCGGCACTCAAGCCTATGTCGGTACTGAGCAAGGCCGGCATCTTTGACCAGGGACCATTTTCCGCGCACTTCACGGCCGGCCCGGACGTGGATGCCTTCAACGACCACAAGGGTCTGGATGTGGAGCATAATCCCGAAGCCAGGCAGTGGATCAAAACTTTCGAGCAGCACGGCTATGCCATTGGCAGCCACGGCGGATGGATTCACAACTATTTCGGCGAGCACCTCAACGACGATAACGAAAAGGATTTCGCCCAATACATCGTCAAAAATGACGAGGCGCTGCAACAGGTAGTTGGCAGCCAGCAAATACGGGAATACTCGGCTCCCTTGGGCAATCATCCAGAATGGGTGACCAAGTGGCTGCAACAGCATGGTTTCGTCGGCTATTACTTCTCCGGCGATACCGGCATGGGGCCTACGCGGGTTTATCGCGATACCGGTTCTGACGCGAATATCTGGGGCTTCCCTATTCTTCATCTCGGCACCGAGGCCAGCCTGGAAGAGATGAATTTCGACAGCGTGCCCCAGCCCCTGGTGCAATCTTGGCTGGTCGGCATTACCGATTACACCGCGCGCGATCACGTGGCGCGGCTGGTGTATTCCCATCCTCTGGGCGCGACCCGCTACGTTGGAGCGCTGCAAAACTGGATGCAGCACGCCCGTGAACTTGCCGCCCAGGGCCGCTTCCGCTGGTACACCATGACCGGACTGGCGGACTTCCTGAATTCGCGCACCGAGGTGAACTGGACCCTTGGCCGCGTCGAGAACAAACTCATGCTGCAAGCCAGTCATCCAAAGACTCTGGAGCACCAGACCTGGATTTTTCCCAAGTCGCAGTATCGCAACCTGCAAGTAGTGCAGGGCAGCGCCACCATTCAGAACAGGGATGATCTGTGGCTGGTCACTGCCAAAGATTGCAAGCATCTGGCCGTGGAACTCGATGGAATGTAACAAGGATGCAGGTATGAAAAAGATATCGTTACTTTTTTTAGTTTTCATATGCATGGCAGCAACGGCGCAGGATAAACCCAACACTGTGCCCCAGGGAGCCGGCATTCCCGGCATCGGCGGCATTGCCCTGGGAATGAATGGGCCAGGCTTCGTCGAAATGGGTGGCAGTTACAGCGGCGTGAGCAACAACCAGCCGAACTGGGGCGATGCTTATCTGCGCGGCCTGATGTCGGGCGGCAACAATGCTTTTGACGGCGAAATGATGCGCGAAGACCGTTATGGCGATACCGGCTGGTGGTTCGCCGGGGGCTGGACGCGCACCTTTAGTCCCAACTGGTATACAGACGTCCATTTTGGCAGCAGCAGCGTAAGCGGCTTCTTCCTGCCTCGTCTGCGTGCTGACGGCTTTGTCAATCGCAAGCTGCTGCCGCGCAAACAATTGGTACTTACCCTGGGCGGAGGATATGACAAGAGCAAGACCGTAAACTCCGCGGCCAGAGCACAGATTGGCGGGACGTATTACTTTGAGCGTCCGTTTGTTCTTCAGGGAGGCGTTACCTTTACTCATGCCAATCCCGGCGGCATCCTGGCTCGCTCCCAATATGTGGCCGTGACCCAAGGCCATGACAAAGAACATTTCTTTACCGTGCGTGCCGAGATCGGGCGTGAAGGTTATGAACTGATCGCCCCCCAGACTACCCTCTTCAACTATATGATCCATAACTACTCCGCCAACTGGCGGCAATGGGTAGGGGTGAACTGGGGCTTCAACGCCGCTTTCGATCATGAAACCAATCCCTCTTTCCACCGCAATGGAGGAACGCTTGGCCTCTTCCTGGATTTTTAGGTCACCGGGCTCGCGCACAACATCTGCAAGGCCGGCCAAAGTAATGGCCAGACCACTCCCGCGTGCACTGGAAGCCCTGAAAAATCGGGGCTGGCGCGGTGGCTTGATCAGGCCGCATCGGGCCTTCGCCTATCTGCGGGTTGGGTTCAAAGAGGTCTTTATCGCCACGGCGCTGGTGGTCTCCTTCACCTATGCCTGGTTTTATCTGCTGGCGCCGGTGGGCAGGTTCTGGGGACAGGTTTTTACCTATTGGACAAAGGCGCTGCACCTCGAAGGCAAGGTAGTTATGTCACCGCAGCAATGGACGGACCACGCCCGTTTCAATTTGCCTTACGTGGCCGCAGGCGGAGGCCCGGTTGATCCCCACACATGGTGGATTACCGGCGTGGCGACTCTGGCAGTCTTCGCCGTGACCTACTTCATCTCTGAGGAATACACGCCCTGGATGTACCTGCTGCGCTTCCTGGTGCTGATTCAGGGAACAGCGCTCGTCTATTTTGTCTTCTTTGCGGCGCGCTTTCCTCACGACCTGCCCAGCTATACCGTCAGCATGCTCTACTTCGGGACCATCCTGATTGGGCTCATCCCCCTGATCCTGGGTTTTACCTATTATTTGTTCGATTTCAGTTTCTTCAAGAAACTCACCCTCACGGCGATGAGCATGGGATATCTGATCGTGTTCTTCCCTTTTCAGTACATGCTGCATGTCTACATGCTGCAAAGGTCGATCCTGTTCATGCCCGTTCTGTATTTCGCTTTCGGACCCTTCCTGGACGTGCTGGTCTTCGTGAGCCTTTACTCATGGGGCATGAGCTGGAAATCACAGGGCAAGCTGGTGGCGTAAAGAAGCCCCACTGAACTGATTGGGTAATTTGGTAAATGTGTTTTGAACCAGGCTCTTTATTTTCCTCTCTTCTTTCTTCCTTTGCGTCCTTTGCGGTAATCTGAGAATGCTTCTGTTCGCGTAGCTCTCAAGGTAAACCAGAGTTCTGACTGCTTTTCTAAGGCCTTTCCCACAACAATTCCCTTTCCTTAAGATCAACCTCCGATCCTGGCATAGGTATTCGCGCGTAACCGCTCTAGGGTGTTTTCGGCGCTCTGGAACTAGGCCCTTTTAAGCACTGATCTAGGGACTCTCCTGATGCCACCAGAGTAGATGCGTCCTTAACTTTGCTCCTGTTGAAACACGAAACCAATTCAGGAGTATCAGCTTGAAAATTATCCTCAGGCTCTTTATCAGCTTAGTAGCGTTCTCAACCATTGGCCTTGCGCAGACTATGTCCGTATCTTCCCCTGCGCCCGACGCTACCGTAGGCTCACCGGTTCAATTTACTGCCACCGCCAATGGAGGCAGCCGTCCGGTCACCGCGATCAAGATCTATGTTGACGGTCAGAGCATGTACACCTTCAACAACACCAACTTCAGCACCAACAGCACCTCTATCAATACCTCAATTGCTCTTGCTGGCGGCGCTCACACCGCCATCGTGAAGGCATGGAATGCCGCCGGTACAGTCTTCAGCAATACCCTGAACGTCACTGTGGGCAGCTCGACACCTGCGCCGACACCCAGCGCCAGCGGCATCACCGTCTCCTCCCCCGCGAACGGCGCAACCGTAGGCTCCCCGGTCAACTTTGTGGCTTCGGCAACTCCCCCCTCCGGAAGCACCATCTCTGCCATGCGCATCTATGTGGATGGAGCCAGCGCATACACTGTCAATGCTTCCAGCCTGAACACCGCCCTTGCTCTGGCGACTGGCGGACACAATGTCAACGTCCAGGCTTGGGATAATACTGGCGCCGTTTATAAGAACACCCTGACAATTAACGTGGGATCATCAACCACTCCAACCCCGACGCCTACGACCTCAAGCCGCTACACGAACGACCTGACCGCCACCGCTAAATGGATGGCCACCACTGTGGCTCCGGATGGCGCTCTTTTGTACGGCACTCAGGCTATCAATCCTTATTACAGCAATCTGGCGGCCATCGGCCTGACCAAGAATGCGAGTAGCTACGGCATGGTCCAGGGCTGGATGCAGTGGTACATCAACCACCTCAATTGGCCTGACAAGTGGGGTCTCTACGGCACCACCTACGATTACGACTACAACAACGGCGCAGAAGTCTCGCACATCGATGCCGACTCCACCGATTCCTACGCGGCCACCTTCCTCTCGCTCTCCTGGGCTTACTTCAATACCGGCGACGCCAACGCCCAGTCGTATGTGCGCACCCTCTCTTACCAGTTGGACGCCATCGGCCAGGTGCTCGTCCAGACCCAGCAGCCGGACGGCCTGACCTGGGCCAAGCCTGACTATCAGATCAAATACCTGATGGACAACTGCGAAGCCTATCGCGGCCTGCGCGATCTCGCGCTGGTCTTCCAGAACGCCTTCAACGACTCTGCCAAGGCGCAGTTCTACAATGCCAAGGCTGACCTCATGCTGCAGGGCATCAACGGCATGTATCTGGGCGGCGGCAAGTGGGCGGTCTACAAAGATGGAATCGGCCGCCTGATCGCGCCCATTATGACAACCTGGTACGCCGATGCCAGCGCCCAGATGTTCCCGGTGATGCAGGGTGTAATTCCTCCCACCGATGCCCGCGCCGTCGCCACTTATAACACCTTCGTGGCAGCGTGGCCGGGATGGCAGAACCTCTCCTTCAGCTCCCAGGATCCATTTCCTTGGGTGATGATCGCCGGCGCCGCGGCCGTAATGGGCGATAACGCGCGCGTGAACACCTATATCACCAACATTGAGAACATGTACGTGAACCAAGGCTTCCCCTGGACGTTCTACAACATGGAAGGCGGCTGGTTCATGCGTCTCAATGCCTACATGAATGGCAAGCGTCCTCTGTAATCCGTGTAACCCGGAAGACAGTCCCAACCAAAGGCCCCGCAAGGGGCCTTTGGCTTTAGAGCCCTGACAGACCTGACAAAGCCCTGACGCGGAATCTTCAAGAAAACACAAGATTTATTGCTGAATTTCTGTGCTGTCAGGGCGTCAGGCCCAATTTTGCAACTCTCCTTGGCACCGCAATAGACAAATTCGCTCCACGACTTGGGCGAGATTTTCCACAACAGCGCAGACACACTACAACACTACGCCAGCGGGTGCTCCTGAAATGAAGGCGGCGCGGCATCTCCTCCAGTTCTATTCAGTTTTCAAAGAACGAACGTGCGCATTCGCCTGAGCGAAGCAGCGTTGATTATAGTAATAGCTCTACTGGTGTCAAGAGGAAAGTGGAGGGAATTGGGGGCCTAATTCTGTCGTCGAACCAGCGATGCTCGCCCCTTGTGTGGTCCTGAACACAGCGCTGCGCGATGAATCCAAAGCAAAAAGCTAACCACTTCAGTGTAAAATTTTGCCCATGACCAGCCTTCAGGAACGTCTAGCCGCAAGGCACATAGAACAGGCAATCAAGTGTAACGATTGGGAGAAGGCTCGTCTGCTTATACGTCGATGGCTGCACCATGAACCCAATGACCATTGGCTACTCACTCGACTTGGGCTGACTTATTACGAGCAGAGGCAGTACAAGCGGGCTTTGCACTATTCATTGAAAGCGCTACAGATTGCGCCTTATTGCCCATTGGCGGTTTGGGATTACGCGGGAACGCTGGATATGCTCGGGCGAGAAAAGGAAGCATTGTCGATCTTCCGCTGGCTCACTACTTGGGGTGAAGAAACTCTGGCCCATGGCCCTTGCGGCGAAGGTATACAGGCAGCGCGATCACTCATTGCCGATTGTTTCTACCGCATTGGCACGATTCTTGCACGGCAAGGACAACGAAAGCGAGCAGCGGCAGCATTTCGCGAACACCTTTCCAGAAGGACACCGGGCACCCGAAGCATTTATCCGCGTTCTAAAGCGATGCGCAGATACGCCAAAGTCTCATCAAGGTAGCTGGTGCAAAGGACGCTAAAGGCGCAAAGGAGACGGGCCGATGAATCCTTGTGTTAAGATTTTGATGTTATCCCCCATGGGCGCTTAGCTCAGTTGGTTAGAGCGCCTGCCTTACAAGCAGGAGGTCCACAGTTCGAGCCTGTGAGCGCCCACCATATACCAGTATTTAGTTCCTGGTATTTAGCTTTTGACTCGCTGAAACATTCTTCTACGCCTATGGGTTCCGCTTTTTTCCTCATTGAAAATAAAGGTGGCCCAGGATGGCCCTCATGCGATAATTACGAATTCGAATAAAGGCAATGGTGATTTCCGGAACAGCTTTGAACAAATCTGCCTCCATGAAATTTTCCTGGGACGAAAAAATTTCGCGCGCCCAAAAGCTATCGACTGATTTCCCTACCACCAAGGAAATCCTGACTGTTTACATGCGGGTAGCCAAGCTGCAGCGGGCCATCAGCGACGGCCTGCACGGCACCGATCATCCTGATATTTCTTCCCTGCTGGGGTTTGTGCCCGACCTTCACAAGCTGGTCAACAATCTTGGCTCAGCTCCCTTAAAAGAGGCGCTGGAGAAAATCGGAAAGAACGCCACGCGCTGGAGCGAGTTGCTGTTGCAATACTGGGAGCAGCAACCAGAACCGGAATCACCCTCAGAGGCGCTGCTCACCTATATCCTGCTTCAGCCGTACGCCCAACATGTGACCAGCCAGATGCAGATTCATTCGGAAAATACCTCTCCGATATGTCCGGCCTGCGGCAATGCGCCGGAACTGGCTGTGCTGCGCGAATATAACAATGGCGCCCGGCGGTCCCTGCTATGCTCGCTGTGCTCCACGGAGTGGGAGTTCCGCAGGGTGCTTTGCCCCAACTGTGCGGAGCAGAATAAAGAGAAGCTGCCGGTATTCAGCGCCGAAGAATTTACGCAGGCCCGCGTAGAAGCCTGCGAAACCTGCAAGACCTACATCAAGTGCATCGATCTCAGCAAGGATGGACACGCCATCCCAGCAGTCGATGACCTCGCCACCCTGCCGCTCGACCTCTGGGCCCAGGAGCAGGGATTTTCGCGCCAGCAGCCCAACATGTATCTGCTTCCGAGCAGCTAGCAATTAGCAATTAGCAATTAGCAAAACCCTTAACGCTGATGACGCTGGTCGGACTGATTGACGCTGATAAACCCCAAGCTAAAAGCCAAGAGCTAAGAGCCAAAAGCCAGTTGCTATTTGCCAGCTGTTAGTTGCTTAACTGAACTGGCTCCTGAACACCGCTTTGATATGCTGCAGCCGTTTCTCCAGGGCGGCGGATTCTTCCGTAAGTCCCAACTCATTGGCCAGCCGGATCGCGTCATAAAATGCCTCTTTTGCGTCGCTGTAAAGCCAGCTGGCATCGCTGGACGAATGAGCGTCATACATCTGGTCATAGGCTTTTTCACCCAGCGCTTTGCATCGCCTGAGCCCGTGCAGCTTCAGCTCATGTTCGCTGCGCTGCACCGCATCGTCCATGGGTGAGAATTTTACCGGCAAGCTGGTGAGAATGGCATTGCCGCCGACCAACTTCTGCGCGCGAAACCCCGCAGGCAATGGTTTAGGCAAGCTCGACTCCGCCACAATGAACAGGTCGGGATAAAAGGGCGGCTGCAGCAGCGAGTTCCAGCTTTCATCCCGAATCCAGTGGTCGGCGACCGATATGGCGCACGAACCCGCCTCCAACGCGCTCAACAGCGCATATACAAGGCGCAGGAGCCTCATGGCAGCATGGGTGGTCTGCTGCTGTTCATAGTAGGTTTCAAACCGCTCATGCAGCAGGACGTGAGGATTCCGCCTGCCGCCCAGCCGGAATTCGAGATGATAGCGTTCTCTGCCGGAGAAGGCGACAATGCATCCATCCCATGAAGGCGCAGCCGTCACAACCTGCGCGCCGCTGGGATCGCTGAAACGGTCCTGATCCTCCCAGAAACGGTCTTCACGGTTGTAGCGCCGTTGCCTCACATTCGGACCCTGGCGCATTTCAAAGCCATGATCAAGCATGGCATTCATGGCGCTGTCGATGAGCTGTTCACTTGGCTTGCCCAGTTCCCAGAAAACCCCGGTGCAGCCTCCGGTAGACGAGATTACTAACTCGACTGCATCCAACGGGATGCTATGCGTCTGCGCTTTAGAGTTCGCATAGAAATTGATTTCGGCGCTCAGCGGATAGCCATCGTCGCTGCGATTGATGCTGGTTACAACACCTTCAGTATGAAGAGGCAGGGGAATTTCCGGAAGCTCACGCACCAGGCGGACAGTCTCACCGACGTAGAACACTCTTCTCCTTTAGATGGCAGAAAGGGTAAACGAAAGGAACAGCCCCGGCAACCGGCAATTATCTTTAGCTGCTAGTAGCTCTGCGGGGATTTGCCATTCCCCGATCCATTGCATTAAATTTCTGCCATGACTCAATTCATATTGCGTGTTCTCCTGATTGTGGCTCTTTGCACGACTTCGCTGTTGTGCCAGAACCAACCTCCTATTCCGGCACCAACTACCCCACTGCCGCCCGGCAGCTCTCCGCAGGCAAAGGCCAGTGATGTAGACAGCGTGGAACATCTTGTCGCGGCGCTCTATGACGTGATTTCCGGCCCGGCCGGCACGCGCGATTGGAATCGTTTTCGCTCGCTCTTTTATCCCGGTGCTCACCTCATTCCCACACGCCGCGAGCAGGATGGCAAAATCACCGCCAGGATGCTCAGCGCAGACGAATACATCCAGAGGGCGCAGGCGATCTTCGAAAAGGAAGGCTTCTTTGAACGTTCTGTGGCCAATCGCACTGAAATCTGGGATCACATCGCTCACGTCTGGAGCACTTATGAATCCCGGCACGCCCAAAGCGAGAAACCCTTTGCCCGGGGCATCAACAGCATCCAGCTATTTCATGATGGCGCCCGCTGGTGGGTGGTGAATGTTTACTGGGAAGCCGAAGACCAGACGCATGCTTTGCCGAAAAAATACGTCAAGTGAGCCAACGTAAGGCAAAATCTGACCACAAAGGACACGGAGGTTTCACAAAGGGCACAGAGGAAAAACGCTGAGAAAATCAAGGCGGTTGTTGGGAAGAATTGGCGCTGGGTTCTTACGACCAGTCGGCCCGATGACCCGCTTTTCCCGATCTATCAGCCCACTGTTCTAAAATATCTCTTTGCGAGCTTTGCCCGATGAGAAGTTGGTACTTCGCTGAAAGAACCCCAACTTGAGAAAACTGAATGACTGATGCGAATGACGATCTGACCTGCGCCACAGCGTTGCAGCATATCCTGGCGGCAGCCCAGTTTGCCGCCGAAAAACATTCCAGCCAGAGGCGTAAAGGTTTGGCCGGCGAACCTTACATCAATCACCTGATTGAAGTCGCGGAGTTGATTGCCTCGAGCAGCCCCATCCTGGACGCAAACCTCGTCATGGCAGGCTTGCTGCATGACACCATTGAGGACACCGGCGTAACGGCAGAAGAGCTGGAGCGCCGGTTTGGTGCCGATGTCACCAGCTTAGTGCTGGAAGTGACCGACGACAAGAGCCTGCCTAAAGAGAAGCGCAAGGCTTTGCAGGTGCAGAACGCTCCCAAGAAATCTGTGCGCGCCCAGATCTTGAAGCTGGCCGACAAGATCTCCAATCTGCGGTCTATCCTTGAGCGTCCTCCGGCAGATTGGAGCTTCGAACGCAAGCGCCAGTATTTCGATTGGGCCAGACAGGTGGTGGATGGCCTGACCTCTCCCAATGCCAGACTTAAAGCTGAATTCGACCGCCTCTATGCGCTCTTTGATGAAGTTATAACGAGATAGAATCTATCTCGGAGAACAACGAAACAAGACGAGTCTTTTTTGCCGCTGATAATCACTGATGGCACTGATGTTCAATTATCCATTTACCAAATGACTCATGTACCCATTCCCCTCTTCGTTCTCTGCGCCCTCTGCATTGCTATCTTTCGAATTCTTCATAGCCTGAAAAGAATTTGGCATTTCTCTGCGGTCTCATTTTTTCCTCAGTTCTGCTGAAGCCGGTTTATTCCTAGCCAACAGGACAATATGTGTCGCACTAAGATTCAAAATCTCTTTTTGGCTTTTCTCCGTGTCTCAGTGTCTCCCGTGCCTCCGTGGTGGATTTTGACTTCCGTTTCCTCTGCTTACTCCTTTCCTCTGTGTTGCAAAGGTTTTGCCTTGGTTGTGGCTCGCCACGCTGCGGTTAAAACGCACTCTTCAGCAGCGCCAGGCTTTTGACCGTGTCTCTCCACTCATCCTTGTGTTTGCGGGTTTCGACGGGCCTGCCGGGGTCACTGTAGAAGGCCAGAATATTACTCCTCAGTGCCGGAGACATCCGGGCAAAATTGTCTTTGGACAGCTTCTTCAGAAGATCGGCATAGGTTTTGTCGGCAAGTTCGTATTCTCCGGGTGCTGTAGGCTTGCCTGTATCAAAATCGCGGTTGGCAAGCTGCAAACTCTTGTTGGCCACCATCACCAATAGTTCGCGATAGGCATTGACAGTATCTTCCACGCTCTGGATGTACATCTTCTCCGTTTCCGGAGTCGGTGGCTTGGGATCAAGCGCGCGCAGCGGGCCCACTTTGGGCAGCAGTTTCACGAGCAACGCCAGCACCCGCGCTCCCGCTCCCGGCTTCTGATAGTTCTTTCCCCATTCTTTTTCGTACTCAGTGCGCGAGAGCAGGTAGCGAAAGTTTTTCGGAGAAAAATTGGGCAGCGCTTCCAGCTCTTTTTTTTCGGTGATCAGGGCGACTTGTGTCAGCTTCGGAACCCAATTTGCAACCGCGCGGCGGTAAGTTCCAATGGCGTGCTCTTCATCCGGAAGAATCTGCTTCAATTCCAGACCGTAGGTCTTCAGGAAGGCGCGTTCCAGCAGAGGCTGGGCGACTTCAAAGCCGATGAAATCGTGATAAGCCTGCGAGGTGTAACGCTGTTTGGCCACCTGCAGAACATCAAAACCAAACTCCGTCTGGATATGCGCGCTGTGGCTCTCGACATAGGTAACCTGGTCGCCGAATTTGGCGCGCAGTTTGGGGAATCCCAGAGCGACGGCGGTATTTACGACCGGGTGCCCAACATTGTCAGACGCATAATGCGCCAGAGCCCCCAGGGCAAATGCCAGTTCATTGATGCCATGCGCATCGCTCATCAGTTCGATGACGAAATCTCCGCTGCGGACGTAATGCACAAGATCGCTGAAGAACTTGTTGCCGAAAGGATAGTAGCCCATATCCTGAATCAGGCAGCCGCCGTAAGCATAAGCATGGGCCTTGCGTAACTCTTCAGCAGTCGCCTGCGGATAGCGCTGCAACAGGATTCTCTTGATGTTCGAGTCCCACAGGAAATCAACGACCTGCTCGTGCGTCAGCACGGAGTAAGCCATGGAAGGCGACGCAGTAAAGAGGAGGATGGCGATCAAAAGAACGGCAATTGATTTTCGCTGTCTGGCAGGGTTATGCAATTCGTGCTCCGGCAGTACCTGGGCGGTTTTGGCTTAATAGTTGGACGCAGAGTTGCTGAAAAAGGCTGCCGAACTACGCACTCAGTCCTGGCACATTTTCGTGAACCGATGCGAGCAGATGCAGGATTTACTACAGCGTGGCGAGCCACAACCAAAACCTTTTACCGCAGAGGACGCAGAGGACGCAAAGGTAACAAGAAGGGAGGAAACCAAATTACCCATTTCCTTAGCTGCCGGCGCTTTCGCCTTTGGTCGCAGCCCCAATCACCGACGGAGCTTTCTTTTTCCTGGGAGCGCGCTTCTCCATGACTTTGGCGAGGACGGAGCCGCAACGCACCGGCATGAGCCGTTGGAAGAGATCGATCTGGTAGGCATCGGGTCCGATGAGGACCCGCGCCTGGTTGCGCATGATGCCATTCACAATCGTGCGGGCTGCGGCTTCAGGCGTGGTGCGGACCACTTTGTTGAAACGCTCCCGGGCCTCCATCTGATCGTCCACACGAGTGGCGGCTCCGGCGCGGGCGTTATCGGCAATGCTGGTGCGGATACCACCGGGATGCACACAGGTCACGCTGATGTTTGAGTTTGCGTCGATTAATTCCTGGCGCAACGCCTGGGTAAAGCCGCGCACGGCAAACTTGCTGGCGGCGTAGGCGGTCTGTCCTGCAGGCGCAATCAAGCCAAAGACGCTGGAGACGTTGACAATGTGGGCTTCCGGCTCGCGCTGCAGTAGAGGAATAAAAAATTTGCAGCCATGCACCACGCCCCAGAAGTTGATGCGCATAAGCCAGTCCATTTCAGCGATGGAAATTTCGGCGAAGGTGCCGTACAGCGCGACCCCGGCATTGTTGATGAGCAGCGAGACGCGTCCGAAATCTTTTTCCACGTGGCGCACGAAACTCTCAACCGACGCCGGATCGGACACATCCACTACGTATGTTTCAACCTGTGTTTTCTCCAGAGTCTTGCGCGTCTCTTCGAGTGCGGTACCGTCCACATCGGCCAGCGCCAGCTTGGCGCCGTGTAATGCCAGTTCCTGGGCGAGCGCCCGCCCTATTCCGGAACCTGCTCCGGTAATCACTGCAACAGCTTGGCCCAAATCCGTCATACGCACCTGCAGAAACTCGCGCCAGAGATCCTCAATGGCAGTCTAACACTTTCGGCCGGGCAAAAGCATTGAACAGTCAGCATTGTTGTTGGGATTTACCACAGCGTGGCGAGCCACAACCAAACCTTTACCGCAGAGGACGCAAAGGGCGCTAAGGTAGCAAAAGAGAGCGCTTGGTTTACGTACATTTACCCATTTACCAATTTACTCATTTACCCACTCTCGTTACCTTCGCGTCCTTTGCGTCCTTTGCGGTTGCATTTATCAGGTGGCTGTCAACCGCCGCACAATCTCTGCCACAACATTGTCAGCACGCGCGGAGATCTGTTCGGGTGTCTGGTCCTGAATGGGATGCGGCACATACACGGCATCGTAGCCGGGACGCCCCAGGGCGCTGGCCTGCACGCGAGCGATTTTTGGTAAAGGTAGGCTTGCGCGTGCGGGAAACTTCGCTTACCTGAAACTGCTCCAGGAGGATTTTTTCAAGGCGATCCAGGAAGAGGCTGCCGCCCGGTTTGCTGATGTCGAGCAGGCCAATCTTTTTGCCCGCCAGGGTCTGCAAACGCGCTGGAGGCGCAGCGGCCCTGATTACGGTTTCATTCATCGGATTAATCAGCGTGAGCGGCATGGCTCCTCCACAAATATTTCGCCCGCGTTGCGGGCTCTATGATTTTTCTCGCCTGCTCACCCACAACTTGCGCTGTGGGCTACAAGAATGTCGCCAGCTTCGCTGGCACACCCTCAAATCAGGTAGTCCCATTCGTGGAAGCGCAGAGCTGCCAAACCCGCGCCGGGAATGTGCGGCCTGGCAACACACTCATAGGACACTACCCTCAATCAGGTAATAGATATATCACCCTCCGGAATCTGGTATTGGATACGTGACCATCTGGCTGCCCAGTTCACCGGTGGCCCAGCTTCCAATCACGGCGGAAAACTTGCCTGCTGTGCCTCCGGCAACAATGATGTGCAGCGATCCGGGCGAGCGGAACTTCTGGTAGCAGCGCTCACCATCGATGGTAATCTCGCGGTACATGGCCGTGAGTTGTGTGCCCTCACCGGGTTCATCCTGAAAATGTCGTACCGGGATGCCGGTATTCTCAAACAGGAATTCCCGCACCTGCTGCTTGCTGAAGCCGTCACGGTGCAGGGTTTTTACGTGCTCCGGACACAAAACCACAATGGCTTCAAACAGAGAACACATCCTGTAGGTCCAGACGGTGGCCAGAGCACGAGTGATCGCCTTAAGAATGGCTTTGCCGGATGGCGCGTTGTGCTCCGCCACTCCACGCGGCGGTTCGGCGGCGAACAATGACAGAGCGCTCTGCTCGCGGGCCAATCCGCGGGTCACATGAAAAGGCTCCCATGGATTCTCTTCTTCATTCTCAGCGATGCAATAGGAAAACTTGCCGGAGTTCCCCAGCGTGGACATATCAATGCCGTCAGGGCGTCCGCCGCCAATATTGAGCAGGATCAATTGCAGGGCGCGTCCCAGAGTGCTGTTGGCCTGGGCCACGTTGCTGAAAACATTCTGCCGTGACCAGAAGCCAAGCTCCTGACGCACCGGGCCGTTGATCATGATCAGCGGCGCGGCAAAATGGGTGGTCGCCTGCACGCCATGAATATTGAAGCGCTCATCACAGACGGCGCGCACCAGCGGCAGCAGCACACGCATCATCGGCGGCTCACAACCGGCCATCACCGCATTGGCTGCTATCTTTTCGACTGTGGCTTCGCCATAAAAGGGCGGAATGCGGGCAATGATCTCCTGCGCAGGCAAGTTGCAGGCCGCCAGCATGGCCTGCACGCGCTCGACCGTGGGTGGCGCCACCGGAAGCGCATCGCCAAAATGGCGCATGCAATAAGCGAATGGGTCTTCTTTGTCATCCAGGGTGATGCGCGTGGCCGGCTCTGCGGTTTTGCGCAAGAAATGGGGGCTGCCTGTGCCATTGGCTGAAGTGCTTTCCGGCTCCAGATGGCGGGAACTGCATCCCGGTTTCCATGCTGGATTGCCATCATGCTCCGGAGCTATGGGCGGCTGGCCCAGTTCAGCAGCCAGATCGTTCAATCCTGCCTTATCGAAGCCCACGATGCTACGAACGAAACGTCCTGATGAATCGAGCAGAAAGATTGTGGGAACAGACTGCGGATCGCAGGAGCGGGAGAGCTTCAGCCCATGATCGACTTCAACCGGAAAGCAGATGTGCAATTGCCTCATGAATGCGCGCGTGCTCTCTTCGTCATCTTGCGAGATGCCAAGAATTTGAACAGCGCTTTGCGCCAGCGAATTCAAATATGGAAGCGCCAGTTGGCAGGTAGGACAATCTGTTTCAAAGAAGACCAGCAGTGCCGGCTTGCCGTTCTGCGCAATGCCGGATGGAGGAGCGATTTGGCCCTGCTGAAGCATTGATCCAGAATTTACCGCAAAGGACGCTAAGGACGCAAAGGAAACGAAAGTGGATAAATGAGTAAATGAGTAAATGAGTAAATGGGTTGAATCGACATCTTTGATTTTTGTCTTGGTTCCTTCGCGCCCTTTGCGTCCGTGGCGGTTAATGCTTAATATGGCTGCCTCAGGAGATTTCAATGAAGCGACGCACTTTTATTATGCAGTCCTCTTCCATTTTGGTTTCAGGACTGGCATTGCCGCTGGTGTCAGTGGCTGAGCAGAAAGCCAAAAAGAAACAGGAAGAAGAGGACGACGTTTCCACCAATGAAGATCTCATGCGCGAACACGGAGTGCTCAACCGCATTCTGCTGATCTATGACGAGGCCATTCGCCGCATTCAGGCCAACGATAAAGACGCCAAGTTCGATCCTGCGATCATTACCAAGTCTGCCGGGCTCATCAAAAAATTCATCGAGGAGTATCACGAGAAGCTTGAAGAAGATCATCTTTTCCCGCGCTTTGAAAAAGCCGGCAAGCTGGTTGACTTGGTCAAGACTCTGCGCACCCAGCATGCCGCCGGACGCACCCTGACCGGCCGCATCATTGCCAATGCAAACAAGGGAGACATGCAGGCCATTCGTCCCGATCTCGCTTCATTCCTCCGCATGTATCGTCCGCATGAAGCCCGCGAGGATACCGTATTGTTCCCGACCCTCCATAGCATCGTAAGCAAACACGAATACGATGCGCTGGGCGAACAGTTTGACCAGATCGAACGCAAGACCTTCGGCGGAGATGGATTCGATATGGCGGTGGATCAGGTAACGGAACTGGAGAAGCAGTTTGGAGTGTACGACCTGGCGCAGTTTACGCCGAAAGCATGAATTTCACCGCAGAGCGCGCAGAGAACGCAGAGAAAACAAGAGAGAATAAAAGACTTTGATTCAAGACAATTTACTCATTTACCAAATTACCCACTTACCCATTTTCCCTGGCGTTCTCTCCGGCTAAGAAAGCTATTCTGATTCCTGCAATGTCTTGACGTGCTCTTCCAGGGCACGCGAGTATTCGCGTTCGGCTAGCAGTTCCGATTGCAGCTTCTTCACCAGCCCTTCCAGGCGCAGGATTTCGATTTTTATCTTGCCGTGATCGCCGTTCATTGCAGGCTTGCTGACTATCGCAGGCGCCGGAGCAGGCGCAGGCGCAACGGCAACAGGTGCAGCCAGGGGCACGGGCGCAGGAGTTGGTGCAGGCGCAGCCATGGCAGGAACAATCGCGGGCGCAGTGGCAGCGATCGCCGGAACCACACGCGGTCCGGGAGTGGACTGCGGGAGCGGCGCAGCAGCCACAGGCCGGGGCTGGGTCGCGTTAGAAAAGATACTGCTCAGTGCTGCGGCAGCATTGGCGGCAGGCGCGGGCGCGGCATTGCCGTTTCCGTTGGGCTTAAGCAGATGCTTCACGCGGGTAATCAAG
The DNA here is from genome assembly GCA_003223515.1 of Candidatus Angelobacter sp. Gp1-AA117. Classification (GTDB taxonomy): domain Bacteria; phylum Acidobacteriota; class Terriglobia; order Terriglobales; family Acidobacteriaceae; genus Angelobacter. The sequence goes on along the minus strand of QHVI01000094.1, from coordinate 14,709 downwards.
TCCTGCGGCTGGAAAGGTTTGCGCAGCAGCTCATCCGCTTTCACGGCAAAAGCCCGCTCGGCGACTGCGCGATTCACCACACCAGACATAAGAATGACCGGGGTCTTCTGCAATGCAGGATGACTCTTGATGTGCTGGCAGACATCGTATCCATCCTTGCCCGGCATGATCACATCGGTGATCACGACATCGGGCCTGGCCTGCTCAATTTCGTCCAGCGCAGCGGCTGCATCGTGATGAGCCACCACGTTGATATTCTCACGCCGGAAGGCGATCTTAATGACCTCGCGCATGGTAGCGCTGTCATCAATGAAATACACTGTGGGGACGGTGCTCATAAAAAAGGGCCTCCCTCGGGGTTGTTATATGCGTCCTCATCGAGTTCCCGCAGCGCCTCCAGCATCAACTCCGTCGCCGAGCGCAGGACAGTCCGGGTGAAGGCGGTCTCTCCCGGCACAAACTTATAGCCGCCACTCTCAACGCCGTTACTGGATTTCACGATCTGCACCACGGCATCGTCACCAATCAGGTCGCCGCACTCAGCATGAGTCACGGCGCCATTTTCAAAGAACACGATTCCATCTGTCACACCCGCATTCACGTACAGCGATCCGGACTGCCGTGAGTGGGTCAGCATCTGCACCACTCCGGGCAGGTCAAGGTGAGACAGGTTACCGCTCAGCGCCGTATCAGACGAGCCGAGCATCTGCACTGGCTGGAATCCTTCAGAATTGCTGCGGAGAAAGCTTTTGACGTGCCCGGCAATCAATTCTGGTCCCAACCTCTTATCTATGTAATCGGCACAACCAGCGCGAAATGCTTCCATCATGGAATTTTCGCTGCCCTCGCCCATGGCAATCACCGGGATATGCGCAGTCTTGGGATCGGCATGAACAATGGGCGGAAGATCGTGCGCATTCATCTCGCGCAGGCTGGTGGAGCACAGGATGACCGAGGGCGTGTCATATTCAAGCGTGGTGAGCGCGTAGCCCGATTGCGTGCTGTGCGAGACCTCAAAGCCTTCCTGCTTGAGCGCGTCGGTCACGCGCTTGGCAAAGAAGACGTTGGCATCGATCAGCAGGATCTTGCCGGTGGAGACAGAATTCATGCGCCCGCCTCCATGGCCATCAATCGTTCGAGATCCAGCACTTGGATCATCTCATCGTTCAATGAGAGCAATCCACTTATGTATTCAGGCTGCCGGCCGCCGGGCGCCACAGGCTCACCGCTGGCCAGTTCGCATTCACCGGATACAGGAATGGCAGTCCACTCCTGGCGCGACTCGAATTTGCGGTTAGCAATCAGATAAAACTTCCGGGGTGGAGTATCCGGCCCCACCAGCACCTGGGCCACGTCACATACCGGGACGATTCTTCCCCGGCGCGTGAGCACGCCAGTCAGCAGTCGCGTGCAATGGGGAAAGGTCTGCAGGCGATCAGGCTTGGCCAGCTCTGTGACTTTTTCCGCAGGGAGGGCAAACTTCCGGCTGCCGAGCGGAAACAACACAAACGAATTTTCACCACCGCCGCTCATACTGCCGCCGCCGCACCTCTGAGTTGCTCCGCTTTTACACGCAGCACAACTGTTTCCGATTTGCTCAGGAAGGCGTCATGGTTCACCACCGGAATCACTTCGCCATTCAAGACTGCCAGTCCGCGATACCATCGCCGCTCATCACTGTGAAACGCCAGGGGCAGCGCATGCAGCACGGAAAGCTGCGTCATGCGGTCAGTGCTATCCACCAGCACCGCTGCCGGGCTATGGCGCAGGATCAGCAGCCGCGTGGGCTTCTCCGGCTCCAGGAGCAGATGCCGGGCTGCGTTTACGACAAAGTAAGTGGCCCCATTACGCTCCAGCGTGAATTCCACCTTGCCTGCGCCGGAACTGAAGCGCTGCAGGCCTTCTACGTTCCTGATTTCGCTCACCGCATTCGCGGCAATGGCAAACTTGAAGACGCCCACCGTGAAAAGGATCACATCCTCACGCGCACCTTTCGGCGGAGGCAGGCGATTGGCCCTCACAGCGCACCCACCCTGGCCGCACCAAAGATGTAAAGCACGCGCTTTTCAATGGCGTTGTAGATGACTTCCATGGGCAGCACCTGGTCTACCGCTCCGGTCTTGATGGCCTCCTGCGGCATACCGAAGATCACGGCGCTCGACTCAGCCTGGGCAATTACGTGCCCGCCAACGTTTCTGATCGTCTGCACGCCCTTCGATCCATCATTGCCCATGCCGGTGAGAATCACGCCAATGGCCATGGGGCCTGCATACTCGGCCGCGCTTTCCAGCGTGAGGTCAGCGCAGGGACGATAGCCGCCGATGCGCGGCCCATCATCCAGAGAAACCCTGCCGGTGGGCGAGACGCGCATGTGATGCGAACCAGGACAGATATAAAGCTGGCCGGCCACGATGATCTCTCCCGATTCGGCTTCCTTCACCTTCATCTGCGAAACTTCTGCAAGCTGCTGGCTGAATTGTGCGGTGAAGCTGCCGGGCATGTGTTGTACCAGGACGACGGCTCCGGGGAAATCTTTAGGGAAATAAGGAATGAATTTCATCAGGGTGGCCGGGCCGCCGGTTGAAGAGGCCACCACTACGATTGGGAATTTGCTGCTGCCCCGTGCAAGGGCGGGGGCTGCGGCCGCTCCGGCGCCATTGATGCTCCCATTCTTCAGGCTCTGCTCGAATGTTCTTGCCGGTTCGGTGCGCGGCGCGGATGTAGCTATTTCCTGCTGAAGTCTTGAGCGGGTGGCATTGCGCACCACGCGGACCTTGGAGGCGACCTTCAGCTTGCGGCAAAGCTCTTCCTTCACCGAATTCATGTCGAGATCAATGCCGCCGGAAGGTTTGGCCACGAAATCGATGGCTCCAAGTTCCAGCGCCTTGAGCGTGACCTCTGCTCCTTCGCGCGATTCGGAGCTGACAACCACAATCGGGCGTGGATTGCCGGACATGATGATCTCGGTAGCCTGCAGGCCATCCATGTGAGGCATGTTGATGTCCATGGTGATTACGTCAGGCTTCAAAACCTCAGACTGAGTCACGGCATCGCGTCCGTCGCGAGCTTCACCGCACACCTCAAGCTGCGGATCGGCCGCCAGGATGCTCTGCAGCACCTTACGCATGAATGCCGAATCATCCACGATCAATACCCGGATTTTCTTGCTTTGATCCATCCTTTAATATCTGTGTCGCGCCTACGGCGCTCTAAATCTGATCTATGGCCTTATTCCCAGCCCTTACGGCTTCCGATTGTTCAGCTAACTACTAACTACTAAGTACTAATTGCTAATTACTAATTACTAAACACTCCCCACGGCTGCCGAGACTTTCGTTTCTACTGTATCCGTTCCCGGCCCAATTAACCGCGTTACCGCAGTAATGAACTGGTCTTCCTGTACCGGCTTGGTCATGAAAGCCGCTGCGCCTTCTTTCATCGCCCGGTCGCGATGCTTGGCTCCGGCCCTTGAAGTAACCACCATTACCGGCAAGCCACGGGTTTCGGGATCCTGCCGCAGATGAGCCAGCAGTTCATATCCATTGGTGCGCGGCATCTCCAGGTCGGTAACCACCAGATCGCAGCGTACTTGCGTAACAATCTCCAGCGCCTCCAGGCCATCGGAAGCCAGTTTCACGCGGAAGCCTGCCTTCTCCAGCATGCGGCCCACGAACTTGCGCACGCTGATCGAGTCATCCACGAGCACCACGACTTTCTCATCAGGCACAGCCTCAATGGCTGCCGCCGGAATCGAGCCGCGGGCCACCGCCTCAGCACCCGGCGCAAAGATGCGAGCGGCATTGGCGCTGGTCATCAACGGACGCCGCTCAATTGCCTCGCCCGCCACCAGACGATTCACATCGATGAGCAGAATCAGGCTGCCATCCGGCGCAATCGTGGCGCCGGGAAACATCTTGAGATTGCGCAGGTATTCGCCCAGGCTCTTGATCACGATTTCGTCTTTGCGGATGACATCTTCCACTACGAGGCCAACCTGCCGCCCGGCAACATTCACGATTACCATGCGGAAGAAGTTGTTGATCGGCTGAACTTCTTCGAGGCCCAGCGCCGAATCCAGGCGCACGATCTCGGTAACCATGTCGCGTACCTTAGTCAGCAGCTTGCCGCCAACCTCTTCTATCTCGTTCACGCGCAGGCGGCGAATCTCTTCCACGAAGGACAAAGGCAAGGCAAACATATGCGGGCCGCAGCGCACAAACAAGGCCTGCGAGATGATCAGCGTGAGCGGAACTTTCAGAGTGAAGCGCGTGCCGTGACCTTTATCGGTCTCAACCTCGATTTCGCCGTTGAGCTGGGCGAGATTCGATCTCACCACGTCGAGACCCACGCCGCGTCCGGCGAGTTCGGTCATGCGCGGCGCAGTTGAAAAGCCCGGATGGAAGAGGAAGTCGAGCAGGTCACGATCGGGCACTTCAGCGGCTGTTTCTGCGCTGGCCAAGCCGTTCTCCACGGCGGTCTTGCGGACGCGCTCAAAATCAATACCGCGCCCGTCGTCTTCCACCTCTATATATATGTGGTTGCCGCGATGATAAGCGCGGACGGCGATGTTGCCGTGGTCGCTCTTCCCTGTCTTGTAACGCTCGTCGTCGCGTTCAATACCATGAGCCACGGCATTGCGTACCAGGTGAATGAGCGGATCAGAAATCTGCTGGATGATGTTGTTATCGAGTTCCGTCTCCGCACCGGCGAGCGTGAGTTCAACAGTCTTGTTGACGGCTTTGGCGGCATCGCGCACGGTGCGCGAGAGGCGCGTATAAAGATTGCCGATGGGCACCATGCGTGCCTGGGTGATTTCATCCTGCAGGCGATGGGCCAGCTTGGTGAACTCGTCGATGTCGGAGTCCACACGGCGGACGAAGCCATCAAGCTGCGTAAGCACCTCAGTGATATCGGCAGAAATTTCCGTCAGTGAGCGCGAGAGGATATTGAAATCATCGTAACGATCCAATTCCAGCTCGCTGAACTCCGCCAGCGCGTGGTCGAAGGAATGCGAGTAGCTGGAATAGCCTCCGCGCAGCGGGAAAGCTTCACTGGAACGTTTCGGCGTCGGCGTGGTGGTGATGCGGCTGAACTCGTACTTTTCCTGGAATTCAGCCACCTTATCCTGCATGCGCGCCTTGGAGAAGTTCAGCACGTCGGCCAGGCGCTCAAGTTCCGCCACGCGGCCCAGCATGCGGGTGCGGTTGATCACCAGTTCGCCTACGGCATTCATCATGCGGTCCAGCCGTTCGAGCGCGATGCGCACGGACTTGGACTGCGGCATGGCCGCCGGTTCTTTCCTGGCTTCTGTTTCCCTGGCTGCTTCGGCCAAGCCCGTCTTGACCAGCGGAGAACGCTCTTCTGCCGGAGGCTCGATTTCTGCAGGAGCAGCGACAAGGGCAGGAGCAACAGCCGCAGCCGCGGGAATTTCCGGAGGCGGCTGGGTGACTGGTGCGGCTATGATTTCAGCAACAGGAGCTTCTTCAGCCTGAGACTGAGGAGCAGCTCCGGCAGCATTCGCCAATAGAGGTGCATCTTCCTCTTCCGGTACCAGGCGGCTAATGCGCGTGAACAACGCCTGCACGGCAGAGCGCATGGTCGCTTCGTCCGGCCATTGCCGGTAGAGGAACTTCTTGAGAGCATCCACCGATTCCAGGCAGATATCGATGATCTCGGCGCTGGGGCGCAACGCTCCGTCACGCAGACGGCCAATCAGATCCTCAGCCCGGTGGGCTACGCGGGAGATACGCTGCAATCCAACCTGTGCTGCCGATCCCTTCACGGTATGCATGGCGCGCAGCAATCGATGAATCTGCTCAGCGCTGGGATTGGTTTCGAGTGAAAGCAGGCAGTCGGTGACCACCTGAAGATGCTCTTCCGCCTCCGGTACAAAGAACTCAAGAATCTCTGCCGGAACCTCTCCATCTTCAGGCAAGACAAGCGGCGGCGGTTCTGGCGCTGGCGGCGCAGCGGCGCGGGTTACAGTTTCGGCGCCTGCTCCAGCTTCGTCTTCGTCCAGCGCCAATATATCCTCTAAAGATTCTTTTCTCTGCTCTTGTAATTCGGCGGCAGGCTGGGATTGAAAAGCGAACGGATAGCGCTGCTTGAAGATGCTGATATCCTCAGCCGGCTCGGCGGCTTTGGCGCTGATCATCAGCAGATCAGACTCAAGTACCGCGATGGTCTCCAGAATGAATTCGACCAGCGGGGCAGCGGCATCGGCTGCGATCGTGGCGTTCATTGCATATTGAAAGATGTGGGCCAGCTTGCCGGAAAGCTCAGAGAACAGCGGGAAGCCATACGAAGCAGAGGTCCCGGCCAGCGTGTGCGCAGCTATATAGAGACGCTCGATGTCGCCCGGCTGCGGATACGGATCCTGCAAAATGCCGGAGTACTCCCGCAGGAATTGCAGATGCTCTGACGCTTCCTGAAGGAATATCTCAACGAATTCGGCGTTGCTCTCGTTCACTCTTTCTCCTGCCCCACTGCGGCAGCGCGGCGCGCCATCACCGGCTTCTGGTAGAGGCGCGAGTCGCGATACACATGCATGTCAAAAGAAACTTCAGCCCTGGCGATAGTTTCGGCATGGCCCAGGAGCAGGTAGCCGCCGGGCTCCAGGTACTCATGAAAACGCTGGATCAACTGTGCCTGGCGCTGCTCTGAGAAATAAATCAGCACGTTCATGCAGAAGATCACGTCAAACTTGCCCATATAAACCACCTGGGCCAGGTTCATGGGAGCAAAGGTCACCATGTTGCGCAGGCGGGGCTTCACTTCGTAATGGCTGTTCGTGCGTGTGAAATAAAGCTCGCGCTGTTTGGGATTCAACTTTTCGAGTTGGCGGGCTTCATAGACCCCGCGCTCCGCGTGATCGAGCGCATCGCGGCTTACATCGGTTGCCAGAATATGAATGTTCCAGGCGTCGGCAAATTCCAGCGCATCGGCAATCGTCATCGCCACGCTGTAAGGCTCTTCGCCGGTGGCGCATCCGGCGCTCCAGATACGCAGCGAACGCGGATTCTCCCAGAACTTCTTCATGTGCAGTTCGGGAAGAACACGCTTCTCCAGTGCCTCAAAAACTGCGGGATAGCGGAAGAAGGAGGTTTCCTGGGTCAGCAGGCGTTGCAGCAGCGAATCGAATTCCACGTTGGAGTTCTTGATCAGGCGAAGCAGGTCAGTGCCATGCGCCAGCTTTTTGGCGACCACGTGCTCGCGCACCCGCGTGGAGAAGAAGCGCTCGCGGGATTCGTCAAACAGGATGCCGGAACGCTTCTCGATCAACCCGCGAATTTCGCTTAATTCGTGTTCGCTAACCGTTACCACAATGTCCCTTGACCCGCAGGGGCTAAAGCCCCGAATTTCTTGTGGATGTTTCGGCACGACTAAAAGTCATGCCCTGTTACATGTCTCGCTTATTGGTCGTGCCTGTTGCCGACCTTATCCTTGAACTCCTCTGCTTACTCTGTTCCTCTGTGTTGAGAGGGTTTTAGATCCGTTTGCCTGCAGCGGCTACCAATTCCGGCCTGCCTTCTGGGGATGATGACGAGATGCGGAATTGCGAGAGCGCCTCGTTCAGTTGTTCTGACATGTGCACCAGTTGCTCCACGGTGCGGGCCGTCTGGCGCGCGCCCTGTGAAGTCTGGCGGGTAATGTTGGAGATGATCTGCATGGCGTTAGCGACACCTTCCGTGCCGCGCACCTGCTGTTTCGACGCCAGCGAGATTTCCTGCACCAGTTCGGCTGACTGGCGCACCACAGTTGAAATTGCTTCCAGCGCTTTACCGGCCTGATCGGCCAGCTTGGCCCCAATTTCCACTTCCCGGGTGCCTTCTTCCATCACCACCACGGCATCATTGGTTTCCGCCTGGATGGCCTTGATCAATGCGGCAATATCTTTCGTCGCGTTGCGCGAGTGTTCAGCCAGCTTACGAACTTCATCGGCAACTACTGCGAATCCCCGGCCAGCCTCACCGGCGCGGGCCGCCTCAATGGCGGCATTGAGAGCCAGCAGGTTGGTCTGCTCGGTAATGTCATTGATCACGTTGACGATTTCAGAAATTTCCAGGGACCGGTCACCCAGAGCCTTGATGCGTTTTGCGGTGGCCTGCACAGAAGAACGGATGCGCTGCATGCCTTCCAGCGTGTCATGCACGGCGCGGTTGCCCTGTTCGGCGGCGTCAAGGGCGCGGCGCGCAGCCTCGGCGCTGGCTTCCGCGTTATTTGATACCTGTTTCATGGAGACCGTGAGTTGCTCCACGGCGGAGGAGGTGTTGGTGATTTCCTGATCCTGCTGAATGGCGCCGGAGGACATTTCTTCTGAAGCGATCAAGATCTCGTTGGCGCTTGACTGCACGTCGATAGCGGCCTTGCGCACGCGCTCCAGCACCTTCACGAAGTTATCCAACATGTAATTCACGGAGTCCACCACGTTGCCCAGCGCATCACTGGTTACACGGCCACGCAAAGTAAGGTCGCCGCGGGCGATCTGGCTCACGATGGTCAGAAAGTCGGTCACGCTCTTCTGCAGGCTATCCTGGGCTTCCTGGTTGAACATGACCCGGGAAGACTGCTCGGCGGCGCGGTTGAGGTTCTCAGCGATGAAGCCAAAGTCATCGCGAGAATCGATCTCCGCGCGTGCGCGGAAATCCCCACGGCCCAGCCGCTCGGAGAACTCGGTCAGCTTGTTTACCGATGCGGTCACTCGATTGCCAAGCATGACCCAGGTGAAGAAAGCTGTTCCCAGCACTACCACCAGCAAGATCACCACCTTCATGGCCGGTCCGCTTTCCAGGTTGCCAAAAGCAAAGATGCCCAGGCCCTTGGATTGGGATCCAGCATCGAAGGCGAGAAACATTACGACGGCCAGCGCGATGAAGTTCAGCGCCACCACCATGGTTATGGTCGAGCTCAACCGACCTCTCATAAACTGCCTCCAGGAACTACCAACAATCTGTCCGGGGCTAAAGCCCCAAAATCTTTCTTACCGCTTACGGCACGGCTGAAGCCGTGCCCTTGATACTAACCTTTTGTGCTTCGCTAAGCAGCGATTCTCGATCTACTGCACTTCCGCTTTACATTTCTAATTCAATCTTCGATCACTACCTTGATCTGCTCTGCGTTCTTTGTTTCTGCTCGGCACTGCCCAAAATTCGTTTCTCTCGCCAAGACCCTTGCCCGCAGCCGAGGGCGGCTAATGTCACTTACTTAAGACAATTTAGCCTGATTGTGTCGCCCCTAACGGGGCTCTGTTCTTCGATCTAACCTTTTTCCCACGTCTTCCGACGTGGGCTCAATAATCACGCGCCTCCGGCGCTCGGCTTATCGTGATCTTTTCTGCGCTCTTCCCAAGCTGTTGAGCTGTCCCATGCTAAGTAAGTGGCATTAGCCGAGGGCGGCTGCGCTCCATAAAACTCTTCCCTCTTTTTCTCGTTCCTCTGCGTTCTCTGCGTCCTCTGCGGTTAAAGCATTTGGCTAAGTACTAAATACTAAGTACTAACTACTTCTCCTCAAATCACCGGGACCGGAAAAGTCTCCGTCAACTTTTTCAAATCCAGCACCAGGGCCAGACGGTCTTCATGCCGCAACATACCGCAGCAATGAGGAACGTCACGCGGAGCTTCATCCACCAGCAGCCTCTCAGAGGTGCTGAAGGTTCCAATCACCTCATCCGCGGCAATGCCGATACGCAGGTCATCGCGTTCACCATCGCCTTTCAGCGAAGCCACTACAATGTGGCGTGGAAGCAGGTCTGGCCTGCGTCCTTCGGTGAAGGCGATATCGACTACCGGAACAATCGAGCCGCGCAGATTGAAAATCCCCATCAGGAATGTAGGAGATAGTGGAACCCGGGTCAGGTTCGACCACTCCACCACCTCCTCTACATCCAGCACAGAAAAACAAAATCGCTCACGCCCGGTCCTGAAAATGCAATATTGCCGCTCCGGAGCAGCCCGAGGCAGCAGTTCAAGCTGTTCCGCTTCGATAACAGGTTCGAGCTGATGAGGTTCCTGCATTCCCGTTTACCTTAACCACCACAACATCTAAAAATTCCCTTTTCTTCCCTGAGGATTCTCAACCGACAAACCTCTGTACTGTGCCCAGCAGCTCTTCACTGGTGAAGGGCTTGGTTACGTATCCATCCGCACCCTGCTGCTTGGCCCAGAATTTATCGCTCTCAGTGTTCTTGGAGCTGACCAGCACCACCGGAATCCGGGAATACTCAGCGTGTTCCTTGAGTTCGCGGCAGGCCTGAAAACCGTTGCGCTGGGGCATCACCACGTCCATCAGGATCAGGCTGGGGCGTTCCACGTCGATCATCTGCTCAATGCGCATGGGATCATGCGTAGCCACGCACGCATAGCCCCCACGATCCAGCACTGCCTGCATCAGCTTTGCTTCCGCGGGCGAATCATCAACAATGAGAATCTTTTTCAAATGGACAAACCCCTACCCATACATATCGTTAGGAATAGAGCAATTGCACATCCAAGCGGAGGCCGGGGACAGATGCCCTTAGTAACGTGAGACTCTCTTGGGTTACAACCACTTAGCCCAGAAAGAAGGTCAGAACGACGACTTGGCGGCCAGGTGAGACAGGCCATGTGTCTCATCTTGAGATAGTTTCTCAGTCACATGCATCTCCACCGCAATCGAGGAAAAGCGCTGCATGATCTCATACAGGCTGAGCGCCATGTCATGGATGGTTTGAACCTGGTCGCGCACTTCTTCCGAAAATGTGTGCGCGTCCATGATCAGCAGTTCGGCGTTGCCCAGGACTGATGTGAGCAGATTGTTGAAGTTGTGGCGATTATCAAGCATGTAGCGACCGAGCGTTGCGTTGCGTGCATGGAGCGCCACCGCCTGCTCGGCCTTGCGCACGCGCGCCGTGAGATCAACTCGCTTGAGAGATTCATGCGCCAGCAACAGCAGGGAATCTATCCAGCCCTCATGCTGCGGCAGCGCCAGGATGCGCGGAAATTCAGCCTTGATGCCCTGCGCCTGCTGCGAGCTTTCAAGAGTGCAGATCACCGGATGCGAACCGGTATCCATGCTTTTGAGAATTGTATTGAAACGGCCATTGCGCACTGGTCCAACGATGGCCAAATCAAAGTGGCCGGTGGCGGCGCCGTTGAACAATTCCGTGCTCATCACCGTGAAACCGGGGACAATACGCTCTAACTGCCAGCGGGCCAGCAGGTCGCGCGCAAACCCGGCATCATCGGCAATGATCAGAACTACATGAGAGTTGTGCACACGCGCTCCGCTACTGCTTCACCAGTTTCTCCGCCTGATCGATCAATGCCAGCAGACGCTTGGCGCTGGCGGCCAGGTTCACTGCTGCATCGATGTCTTTCTGTTCTTTGGCTGCGGCTACATCGTCCCTCATCTCATGGACAGCGAGATGCGCAATCTCCAGCGCGGCGAAAAGGTCAGTGGCCTCTTTCTTCCTGTGCCGCTCCACGCACACATACAGAATGGTGCGTGCTGCCACTGCGCGCTGCAGTCCCCGATGGAAGGAGTTGCCGGTCTTGATGAAGGCTTCCGCCTCCCAGGCCGCAATGAGCAAGCGGCAACCGGCCAGCGTAATCGCCGCTACGCTTGCTCCTTTTGACGGAGGCAGCTTCATGAGCTGCTGATTGATATCGACAATGCACTGCTCCAGGTAGCCATCATCTTCAACCTGCCGTCGCTCCTGCGTGCCATTGTCACTGGGCGCAGCATCGTGAAGCTCCGGAATAATCTCTTGTGCAGTGATGCCCACCGGCTCGACCGGCTTCGGTGGCTCGGCCAGCAGCTCGGGTTTCATCACCTCGAACACTTGTGGAGGAGGCGCCTGCTCTGTGACCAGCTCAGGAGTTGCTGGCGGAGCCGCAGGTGCAGGCGTTGGCGTTTTTATCGCGGCTGGTGCGGGTTCGGGCTGTCCGGCTGGCTTGTTCAGAGCATGCTGCAGGGCATGACGCAAAAGAATGAGTTGCAGGAATGAGGATCCGCCGGAATACGGGGCTCGGAAAGGTGTCTTCCACTGATGCACCAGATGACGAACCGTTTCCAGTCCCTCACGCTCCGTCAGCCCGGCCTCGCGGCAATCAATGCTGGTGATGCCCCGGCTTTCCAGTTCGTTAATCGCATTGCGGATCGCATGCAGGTCGAGATGCATTGCGCGAAAGAATGCCCGCCGGGCAAGAAAATTGAAGCGGGTGAAGGCCACCAGCGCGGCTTTGTCAAAATGGTTTTCAGCCATTGCCAGCTTCAACTCTCGAACCTCCAGCAGCGCGCCGGAGTTCTGCAATTCTTCGAGATTATTGCAGCGGTTCAGAGTTTCGAGCTTTGTGTCCAGGCCTTCAATCCATGAAGGAAAGGTGTCCGGCACTTCACCCAGAACCGGCTCGAGAATGCGCGCCACCTCTTCCGGGGTAATCTGCTGCTCGTAAAGACCATGGGGGGCGCAATGGGCGAAATACTGTACCAGAAGAAAATCAACCTTGTCGCGGTCTATTTCTGACTGCTGGTTCTTGTTGAGATGGCGGTGAATCAGCTCCCGCAGGTTCTCTTCTGTCTGTAGATTGGTGCTTTGCAGAAGCTGGCGAAGCTGCCATACCTGCACCCGCGCATCCATCTGGTCAAACCACTGACGGACACGGTCGATCACCTCCGGCTCCGAACGATCCACCGGGTATTCGAGATCGGTGCACAACGGCATCTCGATCTCAAAAGTTCGCTTCAGTTCGGAATAGATCGTGTAGAGACGCCGGGCCATGCGCCAGAAGGCCGCAATCTCTGTCAGGTTGGGACCGACTGAAGGAGTGGTCATTTCTTGATGATCCAGTTTGTCACGTTTTTCAGGAAGCGCGCGGCCACTGCTGTCTTGCCATGATGAAGCTGCATGGCCACGATCTCCGCTTCTACATCCAAAGTACCGTCAGAATTTTTCAGATGAATGCGGTCATCAAAATCCAGGGGGAGGCTGGAGGCGAGCAAAACCTCCTGCGAGGTACCATACTCAATCACCGTATTTTCCGCTACAGCCTGATCTTCCGTCCGGCTCACCCGCACCGGGATGCGCACCGGAATAGCCTCCGGAAAGAACCGTGAGAGTTCCGTTACACACGAATGCTCCACCACCGCAGAATGAGCCGTTTTTGCCGAAGGGTCCATTTTTATGCTGCGGGGAGGGGTCATCAGAGATCAAAGCACGGGGAAGTCCAAAAACCGGGCATGGTAAGTCATTGATTCTGAAGGAGGGCAGGTTTTGAGCAAGCTAAGGCTGTCTCAGGATGAAACAGGTGTCTCACTGGAGAGCCCCGGAACATTCTGGCCACCTTAAGACTTCTACGAGCAGAAGCATGTCTAATTGACGCAAAGGAAGCAAAAGGAATAAAGAACCTTATGGATGGCAGCCGCCCCCGGCTAATGCCACTTACTTAAGAGCTGAACACCCGACCGGAATTCAGGATTTTCAATAAATAGCCCGCAACGCGGGCGAAAGAAGTCAGCCCGGCGCGTAAGCGCCGGGAATTGAGACCAAACGAAATCCAAGCCCCGTTAGAGGCAACACGGCTTTTACACGCAATGTAAGTGGCATTAGCCGCCCCCGGCTGCGCTAACTTAGTAATGCGAGTTGAGGTGGCCCTGCAAATTGGCCGTCGGGAATTAGCGCGTCAATGATCACAAGGGCGTTCTCGGTTACCTATCTGGTGAAACTTCCCACAAGCCGATTTCTGGCCCGGAATGACCTCCGGTTTGGCCGTGATCCGTCCGAAGACTGGTGAACCTGTCGCGTGTTCGACTCAACGCCCTTCCCAAGTCACTTCTAATTCAGGCAGTCCGGTGATATCAAAACGAGCATAGCAGTACCTATCTACTGCCTTGCCGCCCGGAAGCAAATTGGCCCTCCGCTGTATCCCTTCCAGAGCGAAACCAAGCTTCTCGGCGATGCGGCAGCTAGGCTCATTTCCGAGCGAGTGCGTCAACCCAACTCGCTGCATTCCGAGTGCACCGAACGCATAGCGCACCATTGCATTGGCCGTCTCCGTCGCGATACCCCGGCCTTGAGCGCTCTTGCGCACCCAAAACCCGGTGTCGCATTGAAGAGCCTGCCAGTCGATATTATGAAGCCCGCACCAAACTACGGCTTCACCGGTTTGAGTTTCGATTCCGATCAACTCCATGCTTTCACGCAACAGGAAGCTGGCCATGACATGCCGGTTGCGGCTTTCCATTGACTCGGCTGTAAACGCCTCTCGATGCTCGGCCCACCGCATCCATTGGTTGAGCTCTTGCCACGTCTCCATGACCGCAGAGAAAGCGATTGCACCATCACCAATTTGTTTGGGCCGGATCGCCAAGCGCGGCGTGCGGATAGGCATCGGCAGATCGATCAGAACTGGGTCGGTCGTTACCATGCTCCATGATACAAGGGCCATAAACTCTGATCCATACTTGCACAAACCTTCCTGGCGGCCGTTAGGTCAAGATTGGTCGGCAAACCGGAAGTTGGCCATCAACGGGCTTCGAGGAAGTCGGTCGGATTGGTACCAATAAGTCGGCTTTGCTTCAGTCAACTTCCGGTTTGCCCGTGATCCAGGAAATTCTGGCATCGATTCACACAAGCCGGCTCATCATTACTGATCTCCAAGCAAGCCTTCGCCGGTACCTGTCCGAGATGATGGATAAGATCGCTAACGACTGGAAGACGTGAAACAATCAGTT
>QHVI01000093.1 GCA_003223515.1 Candidatus Angelobacter sp. Gp1-AA117 | reverse complement strand
GAATCCAAAGCTTGAGTTCCTTGCTCCCCTCATCAATCTCGTGGCGATAAACCCGATATCCGGGCCAGTCCAGGATTCTCGTGAATTCATTGTCGGTTGGCAAACTCAGAGTTTAGCCTACCCCAGCAAAATACGGCCTCTCTTACAGATTCCTGCTCAGAGCCCGTTATACATTCCTGTAGCATCCGAGGTTTGCGATACGGCAACACACTGCCAATATCCTTGTGTGTTGTGGTTTGAATGCGATATTTGCATAAGGATCCAGCGGTTATTCAGCTTGTCATACTGGACGATCGGGTCTCCATCATTGTTGTGAGCGCAAGGATGGTCGCCCAGGGATTGGAAAAGTGTATTCCCGGTCAGCGGACCCAGCACCATGGCATGATCGGATTTGCGGAAGACCGCGAATGCCAGATTGACCCATTGCACATATTGAGTGCTGCCCACGGCGCCGTTTACATCGGACGGGTAAGCCATTTCTGAAAACCCTATTGTCCCCAGTCCAATCCCGGAAAATGTCGATAGATCCGCTACCACCGGCATGGAGATGTGGGTTGATTGCAGCGCGATGTCCTGTGCGCCGTTATTGGCTGCGGCATTTTGCGGAGGTTCTGCTTCAAATGGTGCAGTATTGGTGCTGGAAATCACCTGTGCCGCTGGCAGGGAACTTAGAGGGCCGGTAACCCCGAAATTATCGGCCTGACTGGATGTCCAGGTAACTTGTGCCTGCATACTTCCGCATGTCAGGAATGAAACTACAATGATCAGTAAATTACGTATGTGAAAGTGTATTAGCTTGCTCATTACGACTACCACCCTTCTCCAAGGCAGATATAACCGGCAACAGGATGGAATACCATCGAAGCGATCAATATGCTTCAAGGGAATTCCTCCCCCGGATAATCTTTGCGTGATTGTTTAATTCATGAGCCGGATAATAGCGGAGCTGGCCTAAAGAGTGTCTTCAATTTTTCTCAATTTTTATTCTGCTATTTCAGAAACAACTTACGTTTCGTCTCGTCTAATGACTCATGACGATGATCAAGCCATGAAGGCATGGTATTGATGTATCGCCAGGAGGACAGCCATGCTCTTCCGGTTCGGCCTGTTCGCTCTTGATCCCATTCACAGGCATGTTTCTTATGAGGAGCGCCCGCTACAGCTTCCCCCCAAAGTGTTTGAAGTATTGCTCTTCCTGGTCAGGCATTCGGAAAGAATTGTCGCCAAAGAAGAATTGAGAGAGGCGGTGTGGCCCGGAGTGAACGTGGGCGAAGCCAATCTCACACAAACCGTCTTTTTGCTGCGGCACAAGCTGCAGGCTTGCAGTTCAGATCACTACATTGCCACCATTCCCCACCGTGGATACCAATTTGTCATGGATGTACGCAGGGAAGAACTTTCCCGGGTACATGACGACTCTGTGCGGGAGGATGCCAGATGTCCGATAGATTCGCGTTTTACCCGCTCTATTTATAAGCTCCTGAGCATGCGCACTTCGCAGTCGCTCTCGGCTGCCATTCGCTGGTGTGAGCGGGCCAAACGTTATGATCCTGCGAATGTATCTGCTTACGTCAACCTCGCCAACGCCTATTGCCTTTCCATGAGTATGGGAGGTATGGCGCCCGCGGAGGTCTTGCCAAAAGTTCAGGCCGCAGTGCTTGCAGCACTGGAACTCGACACTCGCTCCTATGCCGCATTTACGCCGCTCGGCTATCTGCATTGTCACTTTGATTACGACTGGAGGCGCGCTGAACTGAATTTTCAGCAGGTGATTGAGAGATGTCCTGGCGATCTTCTTGCATACCACTGGTACTCGGAGTTTCTTACTGCGTTTCAGCGTGTTGATGAGGCACTGGCGATTCTCAGGCGTGCTCAGGAGATCGATCCTGCATCAATGCTTCTCCGCACCGATATCGCCCAGACTTTTTACTATGCCCGGGAATATAAAGACTGTGAGGCCCAGTTGCTGGCCGCGCTGAAATACGATCCTGGGTATTCGCGGGCCTACCTGATGCTGGGAGGTGCTTATGCCCGAATGGGGCAATACAAGAAATCCTTTCAGGCGCTGGACCGCTGTATTGGAGAAGAAGTATATGCCACAATGCTTGCTGTCCGCGCTGATAGTTTTGGAGCCATAAGAAAGGTGAAAGATGCGCTGAAGGTCCGTGCCCAACTGCAGGAGTTGAGTATGAAGAGGTATGTCTCTCGCTATGTTTTGGGATTTGCCGAAGCATCGGCTGGTGAAACGGCCCAGGCTTTTTCTCTCTTTGATCTGGCATCCAGAGAGAATGATCATTGGCTGATCTGGCTGAAAGTAAGCCAAATCTTGATCCACTCCGCCGCGATTCGCGCTTTCAACAACTACTCGTAAAGACAAATTTCAGTTCTCCACCCCAGATCGTGTAGATCTTCTGCTGCCTGGCATGTTCCATACGAGCGTCGTTCGTTCGCCTGTTTCCTCCTGCGTGGTGCTTTCCATCAATCAAATCGATCTGCGTGAATCAGTTTCCTCAGCATCATCAGCGGTAAGGTTTGGATTGCTCCTCTGTTACCGCCAATAGAAAAGGGCCGCCGGATTGACGACCCTTTCTTTTGCCCTCATGCAGGTCTCACTGAATGGGGCAAAGAGTTATCTGTTTGGTTTATGGCACGCCCAGGCTGTTCATGAACTCATGGTTGTAAGCCAGCGCAGGTGCGCCGTTGCCGTTCATGGTGCTCAGGCCGCCATTTCCGGTGGGTGTATCGCGGTCGAACGACCAGAAACGTGAAGTCGCCAGTCCGTTCGATTTCACGAAGGCACTGATCGTGTCAATGTCGTGCAGGCTGGTGACCTCGTCCTGCGTATCGGCCTGCCCAATGTCCTGGGTGAGTCCGATATGGTTAAAGGGGATGCCGGCCTGCGAATGCAGGGCCTGCGCCGCGGCAATCGCGGATTGTCCCATGTCACAGAGGTTATTCACCACCACGCAATTATTCACGTTGGTGGAGCCGTAATCGAACGTCATGAGATTGATGACGTAGTTGCCGCTCAATCCCAGGCGCTTGATCTCCTGCACTACCAGTGTGCCGATACCCCCGCCCGTGATCGGATTGGCTGATTGCGATCCAAGCGATGGAATGGTGAAGCTGAATTGCAGGTTGGGGAAGGTCTTCTGCGCGGCGATGGTCGCGTTGATCAGGTTATCGATCACCTGTTGCGATTGGCCTCCCTCAATGTCAAAGTCAACACCTACAAGGTTTGCCGACTTGTAACGATTGATGAAGTTGATCAACCCCTGTCCGCTGGAGCAGTCGAATGTGCCCGCAGCCCCGCCGGTACTGAGGATGTAGTTCTTACCGGCATTAACGAAGGCTTGCACGTTGGTTGCTTCCATGGCTGGAGAGATCCCCGCCCAACTCTCTGCATCGCAAGTACCTGTGGCGAACGCCCAGACCAATGTCTTGTTCGGCATAGCGGTGGTGACTGGCTGAATTGTTCCGGTAACTGCCGATCGCTGCAGCCCGGTGTTGAAGTCGGCGTTGATGGTTACGTCTTTGTAAGCGGCGTAGATGAAGCCCGCCGGCGCCGGCGATGGGCTGGGGCTGGGGCTCGGACTAGGGCTAGGGCTGGGACTGGGTGATGGACTGGGTGAAGGTGAAGGCGACGGAGAAGGCGACGGAGAAGGAGTACCGCCGGTGCAGGCAACGCCTGTGAACCACGGATCGCCGGATCCGGCTGGCCCTGCGTGGCCGGCAACCGTCGGGTCCTGATTCATGTTCCAGAACTGCGCGGTAAAGTTCAGGCCGTTCTTGCTGGCCATTGAGCCGCCATTACAGGTCGTGGTAGCGGTGTTGCAATAGGCAAGGGTGGAACTCCATGCCGGTGCGCACGTGCCGCTCGGCGATGGACTGGGGCTTGGACTTGGACTGGGACTTGGTGATGGACTTGGGGAAGGAGACGGTGATGGAGATGGTGAAGGAGTGCCGCTTACCGGTTGCCATAATGCGGGAACATTCGGCGGCTCCCAGCCTACCTGTGAGGTGTGTGCCTGAATACATTTGTATTCAACATTGTTGAACATTACGAGTGCGCCCACCGCGTATGCAGTGTTCGGCTGCCAGTTAGGAATGGTTTGAGCAACGGTTGCAATTGACGCCAGGCACAGCAGCACGCACATGCCAGACACAACCAGGGATTTCCGTATCATCAGGTGGCTCCTTTCAGAATAAGTCCGCAATTAAGGAGAAACCATGGTCCCGGAGACCAATCGATTCGGCGTGCATCTTATCATGAAACGATTTAATAAAATTCTGTAAAATTAAAAAATCTGAATTCGTAAATAAATTAAATCGTTTTAATAATATTCAGATGTGACTCCCTGGAGAGAGTTGCCCTTCCTCTGACTCTTGCTTCCGTTGCGCCCTTTGCGGTCCAGTGACGAATTGGCAGGCGCCACAAAAGTGACGCCCGCCAGTGAGCTCTATTGCTGGCGCAATGCAGGTATAGGTAACGGTATGTTGTAAATCCGGGCCCCGGTTCCTACTCCTCCCTGGCAGGTATTCGGAGGCGTGGTACAGAGATTCCGGGTGGATGGACATTCTGATGCCCAGAACATATATCCGAGCATGCCCGAAGAGACACCCGCTCCTGCAGGAGCTACGGTCTGCACAAAGCTGCCCGTCGAGCTTTCGAGTGACGAACTGAAGTTTGTACATTCGGGAATTGCATTATGTCCATTGGTGATGTACAGGCTGCCGGTGAACTTGGCCGGCGCCAGCGGCGGAATAGGAGGAGCAAAATTTGATTTGCCAACCACGTGCTCATCCCAGTTTGCCTCCGCGGAGGAGGCGTTCGTCGGCTGCTTGTTGGGAACCATGGCATTGGCATAGTCGAGTACCGGATTGGTGGTATTCAGCCAGTCCGTAGTCGCTTTGCGGTCCAGGTCGATCAGGAAACGGTCACCCGCCGCGACATCAATGGTAAGGCGGGCTGCGGGGTTTGCGCCGGTAGCGTCATAAGGTAATTGCGAGCGGTAGGCATCGATAAACGCCTGCAGTGCGGTGAGATTGGGAGAGGTGTTCTGCTCGTAGTCGATCTCCACGCCCACGCCGAGATTCTTTGCCACTGCGGCAGCATTCAGTCCCAGTTGTGTGGGATTGGTGGAGAGGGCCGTGTCCCAGTCATCCACAAACGTGATACCGCCGATGGAGAGCATCACACGAATATTGTGGCTGGTGAAATAGCTGATCACCTGCTGATTCATGCCCACAGGCACCCCGTTCACGGTCTGCGCATCGTTGGCCTGGTTCAGCAGTTTGAGCGGATTCACGAAGGAAAGCACCACCAGGTTGACGGATGGAACTCCGTCTCCACGGTCGACGATCCAGTGATTGGCGCTGTCGAAGTCGGTCATGTTCCGTACTGTACCCCAGGTGCAGGCATCATTCCCGCAATGCCAGGTACCATAAACCTGGATGGGGGTTGCCGCAGCCTGTGGCGACAGAGCCAGCAGGACGAGCACTGTAACGGACAGCAAAAGGAAACGTAAGCGGAAAGCGGATCTCATGGAAACTCCTTACAAGGAAGGTTGAAAGTTGAGGGGCCCGGCTTACTTACTGAAGGTCGTGTCAATGAAACGGTTTAATAATATCACCTATAAAGCCGATCCGCTTTCAGCATGATTTCACATATTTCCATGAACGTCTGAGTTCTGTGAAAGAAATGCTATGGCTGCATATCACGTCGTAAGTAGAGAACCAGCCGGACGCCCGGACGCAGATCATGCGAAGTGGATCGCTGGTAGAGTCTTCCGAGACGTTGCTCAATCTCCTCGCTCTGCGTGTCTTCGGCGATGACGATCGGCACACCAGTATCCACGTACCTTCCCCAATAACCCACATTGCGGAAATCACGCAGATACCAGGGCATGGGCCAGTATTCCGGGGACATCACGGTGATTCCGGTATTTTGTCCTTGCCCATTGTGCGCAGCCACCGACTCAATCTCCTGGATCAATGAGAGGAATTCGCGCTCGGTATGGGCATAGACATAAGCAATGCTATTGTCATCATAGTGGTAGAAACTCAGGTCAATGGCTTGCCATGCAGAGAATCCCACTGCGGCGACGAAGGTCACAACAGCGGAAGCCCTGACGAGGCGCGCGTTGCGGCCGAATTCATACCACCACCCGAATGTATATCCAGCCATGATCGCCAGGGGCAATATCAGGTTCACCGTAAGCCAGGGAGTCTTGTAGGGGACGAGCGAGTAGGCCGTGATCATGCCCATCGTCCAGAACGCCGCAAAAACCATGAACCGGTTGCCGGCTTGGCAGAGCGCGACCAAAATTCCCATCAAGCCGCAAAGGAGAATCGGCAACTCCTCACGCGCAAGCCACTGAAAGTAGGTGAACCACGGCGCCTGGTAGGCGCTTGTTCCAGTGTGCATCCAGACACGGTAGGTTCGCACCGAGTCATAGACACCCTCCGGAAAATTGCTGAAGAATGACGAATAGAGAACCACGCTGATAGCTGCAAAGAGCAGCAGAGCGATGCCTGCGTCCGTCATGCGCCGCCATGAGAAGAACTTGCCTGATACTGCAGCCTGGGATTGCCGTAATTTGAGGTAAAGAGACGTACACAGCCACGCCAGGGCAAGGACAACGAAAGAAATGACTGAGGTTTCTTTGGTGGCAAACAGCAGAGCCGCCAAGGCTGCTCCCAGTATCAGGTCCATGCGCTTGCCACTCTCGCGATAACGAAACCACAGTACAGCCATGGCCAGGGTGAAGAAGATAAACAATGTTTCATGGATGAAATAGCGCGAGAAGAAAAGATTTCCCGGCGAGACAGCAATCAGCACCGCGGCAGCGCCGGCGGCCCAGCGTCCTACATAGCGATGGAGCGGCAACATGAGCCATACAACAGCAATTCCAAACAGTGCCGGAACCAGCCGGATGGCCAGGGTGCTCAGGCCATCGCCGCCATGCAGGAGGCTGTTGAGTTTAGTTGGAATCAGCGCGAAATAATAAAGGCTGGGGCCATGATAGTTGGAAGGGTCGTAGCGGTAGACGCCGTTGCGCACCAGGCGCATCATGAACAGGCCATTCACGCCTTCATCATGGTGCAGCGGCTTGGCCGAGAGAGCGAGCAGCCGGAGCAGCGCCGCGAACACAACAATACTGCTGCCAATGAGCAGCCAGTGCGCGCGCAACAGCAGTGATGGCTTGGCCAGCGCCGTTTTTGGCAGGGAAGTAGCAGCATTCATTTCTGCCACTCACTCCTCTTGATCAGTGTTCATGGGTGTTGATCTCTGGTTAGATCCTGGTTTTCAGCGTCGCCTGTTCCGGCTTGCCGTAGATCAGCGTTGACCAGCGGCAAAATCCTCGCCGTTGCGCTAATCAGCTTACTCCGCCATCACGGATTTTGACAGATGCCTGGGACGGTCTACATTGCGTCCACAGAGCACAGCAATATGGTAGGCCAAAAACTGCAGTGGTATCACCTCGACTAAGGGTTGCAACAGAATGGGAACATCCGGAACGGAGATGGTTCCCGGAGCAATGCGCGTCAGTTCCTTGTCGCCTTCGGTCACAATGGCCAGCACCGGAATCTCCCGTTCCACGAACTCACGGATGTTGGAAACGCTCTTTTCGTAGCGCAGCATGGAGTCGGCATCGCGGCGGTCGCGGGTCGCCAGCACCACGATAGGAAGATTTTCATTCACCAGGGCGGTAGGGCCATGCTTGAGTTCGCCGGTGGGATAGCCTTCAGCGTGAATGTAAGAGACTTCTTTCAGCTTCAGCGCGCCTTCAAGCGCCACCGGATAATCGATGTCGCGTCCTATATAGATGAAGTCTTTACATCGGTACAGCTCTTCGGCAAAGCGGCGGCATTCTGCATCGGTCTCCAGCGTATCGCGCATATGGTCGGGCAGGCGCTGCAATTCTTTGAACGCTGGGCGCATGGCTGCATTGTCATATCCGCGCATCTGTCCAATGCAGGCCGAGAGCAGGAACAGCACCGCAAGCTGGGTGGTAAAACTCTTGGTTGCTGCGATGGCTACTTCTTCACCGGCGTAGGTAAGCAGGGTGGCGTCGGCTTCTTTGGTAAGCGGGGTATATGCGTTCCAGCATGAACTCGCCAATAAGCCCGGCATGGCGGCTTGATCCACTGGCCGCCAGCGTTATCTTTTCCAGTCCACGCACCTCGTCTGCCGACAACCCAAAGTTCCTGAGGGTGATCTTGCCGGAACCGTCCACCAGTTCGTCGATCACCCGGCGGACGGCCAGCGGCTGCTCATAGATTTCCTTGAGCATGAAGTGCGGATAGCCATCGTGTTGCTGTTTTTCACTTCGCATGCTCACCTGCCGAGCGGCTCATGATGGGTGCAGACGATGAACTTGTGCCGGAAAGGGATTGCCATCCGCGGCGAGCCAGGTTCCAGAACACAAAATAACCGGCAGCGGCCGCGACTACCAGCAGCGCGATACCGAAGGCCCATGCGCCAAAGATCAGCTTGCCGATGCCAAAGAGGGCACTGTAGATCATCACGCATCCCAGCAGGCAGTTCAACGCGTTGGCGCCGAAGTCGCGTACCTGGGGAAGTTCGGGTGCCTGCTGAGCAATGTGCCGCCATCCATAAACGGCGGGGTGAACGCGACGATAAAATTCCAGCAGCTTCTCTTCCGGTTCGGCAGGCGTGACCAGCGTTGCGATGACCCATGCAGCCGTGGTGCATCCGGCGGTGATCAGAGAATTCTTCGCAAATACCAGGGCCGCGTTCCCGCTGAAGGTTACCTGGGAAAGGACAAGCGTGACGGCGGCGGCCATGATCATAGCCACAATTTCACTCCAGGCATTGATGCGCCACCAGTACCAGCGCAGGATGTACACCGCTCCTGTTCCCATGCCCAGATTCAAAACGATCTGCCAGCCCTGGCCCACCGAATGCAATTGCCCGGCAACATAGCCGCTCAGCAGTACCAATACGATCGTGAACAGGCGGCCTACGGCAACGTAATGCTTTTCACCTTTGCCTTTCACCATGAAACGCCGGTAGAAGTCGTTTACCAGGTAAGAAGTGCCCCAGTTCAGTTGCGTTGCAAGCGTGGACATGAATGCCGCCAGAAAAGCGGCCACCATGATGCCGCGCAGCGCCGGCGGAAGATAGTCGCGCAGCACCATCACGTATCCCTGCTGCGGGTTCGCAGCGAAGGCCTGATTGGGTTGAATGCCGCCGTTGGGCGAATAGACTGCCAGCGCCACCAGGCCGGTCATGATCCAAGGCCACGGGCGCAGAGCATAATGCGCGATGTTGAACCACAGGGTTGCGCCGAGAGAATTTTTCTCGTCTTTGGCGCAAAACATGCGTTGGGCTACATAGCCCCCTCCGCCGGGTTCCGCGCCCGGATACCAGGCCGACCACCACTGCACGCCCAGATACGTAAAGAAGGTGAGCAGAGGCAGTGTCCAGAGCGCCGAACTGGTCCAGCCAAGGCCGAAATTCGGCAGGAAGGCCAGGGGATCTGCTACCTGCGCACCCGATTGCTGCGCGGCAGAGCCGATGCTCTGCAGGCGCGCGGTGAGAGCCTGCATTCCCCCGATTCGTGTGACTGCCACCCAGGCCAGCACGATGACCATTCCCATCTTCAGCACGAACTGAAAAAGATCCGTGACCAGCACTCCGCGCAATCCGCCAATGGCCGTGTAGATGCCGGTGAAGGGAATCAGAATCAGGACGCAGATCAGCAGAGCCGTATGGCTGGGATTGCCGAGCGTATAACTGCCGAGCAGATGAACGACACGTCCTTCGCGAATCATGGGCCCCAGCAGCACGGCGATGATGCTGACCATGGCATTGGTGACCCAGCCCAGGATCAGGCAGTTCATGATCAGGCCCAGGTAGATGGCTTTAGAGCCGCGCAGAAATGCTGCCGGTTTGCCTGCATACCTGATCTCAGTCAATTCAACGTCGGTGAGAATCTCGGCGCGCCGCCAGTAGCGCGCAAAGAAGAACACGGTAAGCATTCCGCTCAGGCACGAACTCCACCAGATCCAGTTGCCGGCGATGCCCTGGGTTGCCACTACTCCGGAGACAAACAGTGGAGTGTCGGCGGCGAAGGTAGTCGCAACCATCGAGGTGCCGGCCAGCCACCAGGAAACGTTGCGCCCGGAAATAAAGAATTCTTCCGTATTCCCGCTTGCCTGCCGCCGGTAATAGACGCCGATCGCCAGATTGATCAGCAGGTATCCTGCAATGACGATCCAGTCCCAGGCAGTTAGCGGCATAGTGTTCTCCAGTGGAAAAAGTAGTCTAGCTGGCTCTCAGGATAGCAAGGTTCGAGGGAATACGTGCTCACATACACGTCTCCTGTAAGCATTCTTTGGGGGATGAGCGGGGCCGTTGCCGGTTAGCAACGGCCCTACAGTGATGGATTCAGCCTTAGAACTTGACCCTCATGCCAAACTGGATCTGGCGGCCGGGGTTCGAAGAGCTGATTACTCCGAAGGTAGAACCCTGGAAGAAGCTGGGTCTGCCCAGGATCGGAGTGTTGGTTACATTGATGAACTGCGCCATGGCTTCCAGGTTCGCTCTTTCACCCAGCGAGAAGCGCTTGGAAAGATTCATGTCGGCAGTCGCCAACCCCGGGCCGCGGAATGAGCCAATCCCGCAAGTTCCAAAATGTCCAGCTTGTCCGGGTATGGCAGCGTTGGGGTTCCAGAACTGGAGGCCGGATTGTCCGCCACCCAGTGAGACAATTGCGCCGCTTCCTCCCTGGGGAACACCAGCAGGACAATCGGCGCGAGGTGAAGCTGAGCCGGTGCCCGAGCTGTCAGGACCGAGCGCCGTAATGGCAAAGCCGGTGTGGAGGGTGAAATTCGACGCTAATGTCCAGCCACCAATGATGTAGTTGGCAAAGGTGTTTACTCCGCTACCGAACATCTTGCCTTTACCAAACGGAAGCTCATAGACCATGTAACCGTTGAACAGGCTGGCTACATCTGCAATGCACGCTCCGTAGTCTCCTTTGGCGTTGTAAGCATCCTGGAAGAAGAACGAAAAGCCGGTCTGGCTGGTGGTTCCGGGAAGCGCTTCTTCATCTCCGAACGGCCCAAAGTAGCCAAGACTGTTGTTCAGGCACTTGGACCAGGTGTAGTTGGCGCGGAACGACAGCCCTTGCCACGCGCGCTGGTCCAGGGTGATCTGCAACGCGTTGTAGCGCTGAATGCCGCTGGAATCGTTGAAGCGAATGGTGGGAGAGTTGCCGGCCCCGCAGCAGTTGATCAGGGGCTGCGCGAATGGCCCGGGGGAGGTGGTGCCGTTGGAGTTCAATACCTTCTGGTTGAAGATGAAAATATCGGACATGTGGTCAATCTTGTTGCCCACATACCCGATTGAAAGCGACGTGTTTCTTCCAAACTGCCGCTGGACGCTGAGGTTCCACTGCTGGTCAACAGCAGGTTGCAAGTTGGGATTGGTGAGATGGAGAGTAGCGCCCCTCAGGCACGCCGGTGAAAGCGCCTGGAGCGAAGCCACCGTGCACGCTGATGCGGGGAAGTTGCTGAAGCCCTGGTCGAGTGTGCTGTTCGGCAACGCCTGGCCAGAGAAGTTTACCTCATGTCCCTGAATGAACGGCGGGTTCTGATAAGGAAGATTGTTGACGCCGTTGGCTTCCATAAATGTGGAGATGCCGTAGGCGGCACGCACTACGCTGTTTCTTGCCCAACTCCATTTCGGCTGCCACGCGAGTCCCAGCCGGGGCTGGAAGTTGTCAATGCCCTTGTAGGTGTTGTACCCGAATCCCACCTTCGGTGTTCCGGTGATGAGATCAAAGTTCACATCCTGGCCATTGTTGGTGCCGCGTGCCGTTGTCAATTCATAACGCAAGCCGAGGTTTAGAGTCAGGTTGTCTTTGATGCGCCAGTTGTCCTGTCCAAAGATTCCATAAAGGCCATTGCGCAGATACTTGTTCCCGCCGCCGCCGTTGCCTTGTTGGACATCTTGCGGCAATCCCAGCAGGAAATCAGCCGCAGCACTGCCGCCAGTCGTCCCGGTATTTCCGGTGAACTGGCCGTTGAAGGTGAACTGTCCAGCCAGACCAGCATTGCCCGGATACAAGTCATTCATGATGTAGCGGTAGGCCTGGAAGCCAAAGTGAATCACGTGCTTTTCGTGTGTCCAGGTCATGGTGTCTTCAAATTGCAACGTCGTGTCATGGAAGGACTGCACCAGATCGTTGTTTCCGATGGTGCCGGGCTGTGTTCCAGAACCGTTGAAAACCATGGCCGGCAGAAAGGTGCCTGTAACACCGGCAATACCAAAGCTTGCGGGCAGGTTCACATTGGTAGGATTGGAAAAGCCTTCCGTCACCGGAAAATACGAGAAGCCGGCGCGGGCATCATTGAGCAATGACGATGAGAAGGTGTGGGTCTCATCAATCACAAATTGCTTGAGCGGGAAGGTCCTGTCTGAATCACCGAGCAACAGGATGCTGTTGCTGTTGGGTGCGGTCACAAACTGCTGCGACCAGCGGCCCATGAGGTGGTCCTTGTCAGAAGGCAGGTAATCAATCTTGAGATCGCCCTGGTAGGAATCGGTGCTGAATTTCGAAACATTGTTGGCGAGCTGTGCTCCGGGATAAAACTGGGAATTAATGATCGCCCTGGCGGCGCTGCTGAACCGCCCAATCGGAATCTGGTTGTTCAGGAAAGGCGTGCGCGTGGCCGGATTGGCGCTGGAGGCCGGATCATAGAGTTGATTGATGCGCAGGTGCGTGATCGGATCTGTGTCGTTGCACAAGCCCCCGGTAAAACCAGTCTGGCACAATGCCGAAAAATCTCCGGTGCGCTGCGCCAGTGGAATGGTCTGTAACTGGTTGACACTGGCGGGCTGGCTGAACAGCGATTCGCTGTAATCCATAAAGAAGAAAAGTTTCTGCTTCAGAACGGGTCCCCCGAATGTGGCCCCGAAGTTGTCATATTTCAGCCCTGGTCTCTTGATGCCGTTTAAATTGTTAGACCAGCTATTTGCGTTCAGGCCGCCCCGGCGAATGTACTCGTAGCCGCTGCCGTGGAAGCTATTCGTACCCGACTTCAGGGTCACATTCACCACTCCGCCAAGGTAGTTTCCAAAATCCGCGGGCGCATTGCCGGTGATGAGGTTGAATTCCTGCACCGCTTCGGGAGAGGGCACAAAGCCAACGTCATTGTTGTCGGGCTGGTTGTTGTCCATGCCATCGAGCACGAAATTGTTTTCCTGTTCGCGCGCCCCATTCACGTAGGGGCGGCCCGTGCCGAAAGTGTTCTGGGCCGCCATGAAGCCGAACAGGTTCGGGGTGACGACTCCCGGGGATGCAAGCAGCGTTAGCTGGTTGGTGTTATGAGTGGAGAGAGGCAGGTTGATCGCAGTATTTGAATCAATGAGATTTCCCGTCAACGAGGTGTCCGTTTGCAGTACCGGAGCGGCCGCGGTGACCTCCACAACTTCTGTCATCTGGCCGACTTTCATTTTTGTATCAAGGCGCGCCGTCTGGTTCAGGATGAGGGTCACATTCTTTTGGACAGTCGTCTGGAAGCCTTGCGCAGATATGCTCACCTCATACGTGCCGACCGGGACGCGCGGCAGGTTGTAAGCGCCGGAGTCATTGGTCTTTGTGACCAGCGAAGTTCCGCGTTCGACATCCTTGGCTGTGATCGTAGCGCCTTTGATCGAGGCTCCAGTGTCGTCTGTGACTGTGCCGGTAATGCTGGCAGTGTTTTCCTGGGCCACGGCAGACGGCAGCGCCGCACTGAGCACCAGGAGAAGAAGCAAACAGGTGACCAGCCCAGTTCGCGCCGGAATCTGTTTGCGTTGCCCAACTGTCTTACCAGTGGAAAGATTGTTGGAGTGGGGAAGACATGTGAAGAAGAACCGGGACAGAGCTGTCATTTAATTTCACGACCTCCATTCAGTTGCATTTGGCTCACTGCGCTTGCCGAGACCTGCTGACGATGCCGTATGAATCGACTTCCGGAATTCCTTTTGAATCAGCCTTGTAAAACGTTTTAATAAAGGTATTAAATCGGTTCCATAAACCTGGCGGAAATTCTCTCTCTGCCGCCTGTAGCTGTCAAGAGCTAAATCGAAATTTGCACAAGTATATTACGAGTTTTGTTCATTTCTTCGCGCGTCTTCACGAAGTTCTCCGGTTTTTAGAAGGAAAGCCGGAACATGGACAGGCATTTGACATGACATAGTGTTCAGGCAATCTGCGCCGCCACCCGTATATGCGAACAATGATGAGAGTCTTTTAATATCATGGGAAGTCGTGCCGCCCCGATGAGTCCTGCTTCGCTGCCCAGTTCGGCAGGCGTTATCACGGTACGGTTTACGTGTGTGTGCTCATCTTCTCCCGCGCGAAACACCACCGATTGCTTTCTTAGCTCACGATACATAGCCGGAGAGAACGCCGGCCATGCTTTAGCGACTCCCCCGCCGATGATGTACATAGGCAGATTTAATGCGTTCACGAGGCTGGCCAGCGCCGTCCCCAGCGCAACGCCAGCCGTTTCAAAAATCTGCGTAGCCACCCGGTCGCCGAGAAGCGCCTGCTGAAATACAACTTTGGCGCTCAGTTCCTGGTTCCGGATGGCGTTGGCTAATCCAGAAGCATTGCCTGAGCGGATGGCCTCGGTTGCCATGCGCCTGATAGCTGTAGCCGAGGCGAATTGCTCCAGGCATCCACGGCCGCCACAGCCACAGGCAGGTCCTTGGGCGGCCACACACATGTGGCCAACCTCGCCTGCCATGCCAATCATTCCATGCCAGATCTTGCCGCGAAAGATGAATGCGCCCCCTACCCCGGTCCCCAGCGTGATCATGCACAGCCCGGCCGCATCGCGCCCCGCACCCATCCACTTTTCGCCCAGTGCGGCACAGTTGGCATCGTTCTCCAGTACTACCGGCGATCCTAATCGTTCTTCTATCTCCGCCTTTACCGGATAATCTTTCCAGTCAGGCAGGTTGGCAGCGGAGTGCAGTCGTCCGCTTTCCATCTCGATGATTCCGGGAATGCCTACCCCGGTGCCCAGGAATTGATGTGTGTGGGAAAATTTGCTGCTCAGAACCTGGATGACGCGGCACATCTCGTCGATCACAAAATCGCGTCCACGCTTGACTTCTGTGCTAGTGTTGAAGGTTTCCAGAGGCCTGCCGGTCTCTTCAATGGCGGCAATGCGCAGGTTGGTGCCGCCCAGGTCCACACCGATCGCGAATGACAGCATGGTGTTCACCCTTCCCTTAGTGGCCGGAATTATATAGAATCGTTTTAATAAACGCAAAATAATTTTATGGATGTAACCGGTGGAAGCCCCAGCTTCAATGGTGGCAATTCGATAATGATGGCAATTCCGGCAATCCATTAAGGTCTTTTTCTGGACTTTGTGGCGTTGCCCATACTGGGATTGAAGGCTATGGATATAATTCCCCCGATGGCAGGTAAACGCAATTCGGGCAAGACCATAACCATTCGCGATGTGGCTAAGACCAGCGGATTTTCCGCCACCACTGTTTCTATTGTGCTCAATAATGCGCCGCTGGCCCGGTACATTCCCCAGACCACCAAGACCCGCATTCAGAGTGCCGCCAAGAAACTGGGGTATCACCCCAATATTTTTGCCAAGTCTCTGCGCAGCCGCCGTAACCACACTGTGGGTGTGATGGTGTTTGACATCACCGATCCTTATTGCACGCTGATCCTGCGCGGCATAGAGAATTCTCTGTATCAGGCATCGTTCATGCCTATTCTTGCCGACGCGCATAATGAACGGCCGCGCTTTGAGCGCTATGTGGAGATGCTGCTGGAGCGCCGCGTGGAAGGCCTGATTATTGTGGCCAACTGGCTTCTGATCGACATCAACCTGCTGGCCGACCTGGAGAAATCGGATATACCAACCGTGGTCATCGGACGGGAGATGCAGTCGAAATCCATCAGTTCCATCATCGTAGACGATGAAGGCGGCGCCTACGCGGCGCTCGGGCACCTCTATGCCCTGGGACACAGGAAGATTGCTTTTGTGCGCGGCCCGCGCGGATTGCTCTCCAGCAAGAACCGCTGGCGGGGCGTGCAGAGATTTGCCCACGATACCGGGCTGGAAATCGATCCCAAAATGGTGGTTGACCTGCCGGAGCAGCTTGATCCTAACCTGGGCGTGCCTGATGGCTATCGGATGACCGAAGAGATTCTGAAGAAACGCCGCAATTTTACTGCGCTGATGGCTTTCGATGACATGACTGCCCTGGGCGCCATGCGCGCCCTGATCAAAGCTGGAATGAAGGTGCCGGAGCAATGCAGCTTGATCGGCTTTGATGATGTCACGCCTTCATCGCTGGTGGTCCCCGCGCTCACCACCGTACGTCAGCCGATGGAGGCCATGGGCGCCGCCGCCGTAAGTGTGGTGCTGGATGGCATCAATGCCGCATCCGAACATCGCGACGTGCAAGCGGTCTATCGCAAGATGCCCTCGGAACTGGTGTTGAGGGAATCAACAAAGGCGATTACGTAGAATTCTCAGGGTTGCGGAGGCATGTATTCCAGCAAAGCCATCAGTTGATACTCCAATGATCCTTCTGGTGTATTTACAAGGTAAGAGCTGATATTAATTGCTCGATAATCTTGAGCAAAGCGGTTAATGACTCGTTCTAAAGCTTCGACTGTTTCTGCATCCACTACTTTGTAGTGCCTTCCATTGCTCATTTCTTCCACCCCGCAAGCTTGTAGTTATATCACTTATTAGAAATGTTGGTTTGGGGTTTTGAACCACTCACCTCGGGCAGTGTTACCGGCAATTTTCCTGTGGCTTCCATTTCTCCGAACAAGAGCTTCACTGCGCTCAACTCTGAAGTAGTCGCATTGGAGTACGTACAAATATAGGTCTGCACCTGCGGAAAATTCTGTGCGACATAAGGATTGCCCATCGCAATCACCGCCGTCCGGGGCGCCGCTGCTTCGAGAATCTTGCGCAGCAGCTCACCGGTGCTTTGCTCCAGTCCCACCGAGTTGACCAGTTGGCCATTCACCGTGACCTGCTTTGCCGGAGTAGGAACAATATAGGCGCCCACTAAGACTTTCCCCGCTTCCTGCACCGCTTTGAGAATTTCGGGTGAGAGTGCATTGGCCAGATTATTGTCAACGTAAAAGACGGTTGCGTCTGCGCGCCGCGCACGCAGGGCGCTTTCAAAAGCGTGTCCCCATTCGCCGTGAATCGTGTCAGTAATCATGATCGCCACAACCTGGGTTCCGGGAGCAGCGTGGGCCTGGAAGGTCTCGCTTTCGGCAGGCTGTGGCTGCATTTTTGCCAGCGGAATCACCTGCCGGTTATCGCGGACCAGCGTGACCGCTTCATCGGCCACCTGCTGTGCAAACGCCAGGTCTTCGGGCTTGTTGACCAGCCATGAGACCTGCTCCAGGTCTACGAGGCGCGCCTTGTGCAGCCCTACCGAGGCCTTCATCTCCAGAATCTTTCTGACTGAATCATCGATGCGTGACTGCGGAATCTCTCCATCCTTGACCGCAGCAATGATGCCGTTGAATGCGCCATCGAGATCAGTGGGCCACAGGATCACATCGTTGCCGGCCTTCACCGCATCGACTGCGGCCCTGGCCGTGGGACTGCCCTGGGAAGGAGGATAGAGCGCCGTGAGCCCGCGCATTTCCAGAGCGTCAGTGATCACTACGCCTTTGAATCCAAGCTGTTTCTCCAGCAGGTTGGTAATGACCTTTTCTGAAATGGTCGCAACTTTATTCGGATCAGGCTCCAGCGCCGGAACGGCAACATGCGCCGTAAGCACTGAATCGACTCCGGCCTCAATGGCTTTCTTGAATGGAGGGAGCTCGATGCTCTCCAGGTGTGCCATGTCACCCTGCACTCGGGCCACGCCCAGATGCGAGTCAGTGCCGGTATCGCCGTGTCCGGGAAAATGCTTTGCGGCGGTGAGCATGCCGTGCGCTTTCGATCCTTTGATGAATGCGGCTACCAGATCGCCGACCTGCGCGGGATTTTCTCCGAAAGAGCGGGTATTGATGATCGGATTGTCCGGATTGCTGTTCACATCGGCAACCGGGAACAGATTCCAGTGGACCCCGATGGCCCGCGACTCTTCTGCGGTAATCGCGCCAAATCTTTCTGCATACCCGGTCTTACCTACTGCGCCAAAGGCCATGGCATCAGGGAATGCCGGAACGGAACTCACACGCGAAGCCAGGCCACGTTCGAAATCGGCGGCAATGAGCAACGGCAGGCGGGAGTCGCGCTGTAGCTGGTTGGCCACGGCAGCTACTTCCAGTGGCGGGTTCTTCAGCAGGATGGGGCCGTCGACATGAACTGTAAGCACCACTGAACCAATGTTGTATTTCTGGAGCTGTGCGCGGAACTGCTTGTAGGTGTCGGAATCGAAATTCTGGAAGTCGGTGAAGTAGCGGATGTTCAACATCTGCCCGACTTTTTCTTCCAGCGACAGTTTCTTCAGCGTGTGTTCCACCCAGCGCCGTCCATCTTCGGTGAGCCGCACCGGCCCCGGCTTCTGATATTCGTCTTTTCCGGCGCAGGGAAGACAAAGCAGCAACAGCACCAGCACAGCCCGCACAGAAATTCGCATACAATATCCCTTTGTTAAATCGGTTCAATTGCAGGCGGCATTATAACCCCTGCGCCAAATCTGTTTAACCACAAAGGACGCTAAGGGCGCGAAGGCAGCAATAAAGTCCATGTGTGTTGGATTTGAAAGCTTCATGCACCCGCAGCAGTTTTATGGGGTTTGACCGAGCACCAGCCATGAAAACCGTAATCACCGCAGCCACGCTCTATACACCTACGGAACAGATTGATTCGCCAGTTGTGGTTGTTGAAGACGGGCGCGTGCTCTCGCTCGGTTCTCTGGAGCGCACCGAGTTACCCGCCGGCGCGCGGCGCCTCGATTTTCCCGGCATGGTTCTGGCTCCCGGATTCATTGACATTCATATTCACGGCAGTGCAGGGCACGATGTAATGGAGGCCGAACCCTCGGCGCTGGCAGCCATCGAAACCGCCATGGCCCGCACGGGCGTGACCAGCTATCTGGCCACAACGGTCACTGCTCCTGAAGATCGCCTGCTGCATGCCCTCGAGCATCTGGGGAAGGCCGCGAAGAAAAACCGGGAACAGAGCAATCGCGCCGTGCCTCTGGGCATTCACCTGGAAGGTCCCTTCATCAGCCATGCTAAGTGTGGGGTGCATCCACCGGAAAATCTGGTGCAGCCGTCTCCGCAACTCTTCGACAAGTTCTGGCAGGCCAGCGATGGCAACATCAAGATGATGACCATTGCGCCTGAAGTTCCGGGCGCTCTTGAAACCATTCGCCACGCGAGAACACTTGGTGTCTGTTCCAGCCTCGGCCATTCAGACGCGACTTACGAAGAAGCGATGCACGGCATTTCTGCAGGAGCTACACATGCGACCCATACCTTCAATGCCATGCGCGCCTTCGATCACCGGGAGCCGGGGATTCTGGGTGCGGTGCTTACTGATGATGCCATCACCGCCGACATTATTGCCGACGGCATCCATGTAGCTCCCGCCACCCTCAAGCTTTTTCTAGCCGCCAAAGGGCCGGAGCGCGCCATCCTGATTACCGATGCCATCAGCGCCACCGGTATGCCTGCAGGACGATACCGGCTCGGCACCTTGGATGTGGATGTGAAAGATGGCCGCTGCGAGTATCAGGGCAAGCTTGCCGGAAGCGTCCTGACCCTGGATCGTGCAGTACGCAACGTGATGAACTTCGCCTCGTGGCCGCTGGCCAATGCCGTGCGCATGGCAACCCTGAATCCAGCCAAGCTGCTGGGCCTTTCATCGGAGCGCGGCAATCTCACCCCCAGTTGCATCGCGGACATGGTAGTGCTCACGCCCGCAGGGGAAGTTGTGAAGACCATCATTGCGGGGCAAGAAGTACTTAGTACTTAGTACTTAGTAATTAGCCAAACCAAAAGCAGAATCCCGCGAATATATTCGGTCTTCAAATTACCCAGTTACCAATTTTGGCAATTACCAAAAAATCAGCTCCTGGCAATTAGCACTTAGTAATTAGCCAAACCAAAGGCAGAATCCCGCGAATATATTCGGTCTTCAAATTACCCAGTTACCCATTTTGGCAATTACCAAAAAATCAGCTCCTGGCAATTAGCACTTAGTAATTAGCCAAACCAAATGCAGAATCTCGCGAGTATCTCCGGGTTTCAAATTAACTCAATTAGAAATTTGGCAATTACCAAATTTTCTTTCGTCCCCTTCTCATCTTTAGAGCGATTCCGGTAAAGCTGTAGTCCAAATGGAGTGGAAATATGCAGGGCATAAGAGGGCATGAAATTCAGCTACTAGCTTCTGGCTGCTAGCTACTACAACCCATCTCATAAATGCTCCGGGCATTGCCACCGGGGCTAAAGCCTTTCTCCGTGAGCCTGTAACGCGGGCCTGAAGGCCCGCTCTTCCACCGATTGCGCTAAAGCGCATTTATGAGATGGCTTCTAGTTAAACCCGAGTCGAGCACCGGCATCGCCCAATGAGCACCATTGCTGTAATGGCCGTCTCTAGCAGTCATTGCGTTTGTGCGAAATCTGCTACGGAATGGCGTTGCCGTTTATGACCGTCAGAATCGATCAGGCAAAAAGAAGCGGAACACGGAACAAACGGTGTTAACTCTTTTGGCTGCAATTAGATCCGGCGTTCCGGTTGCCGTTTCCTGTTCCGGTACAGAAGCGGAACAGCCTTTCTGACGACCGAAATTGGGAGACACTTCCACAACCCTGCACCAAGATCAGGATTGCAGGTGAAATCAGGCCAACACCGTCAGCGGCCACAGAATGTCTGTGAGCCGCATGACGGTGTGACAATCCCACTCCACCAAGGCACACGACTGCCGGTCTGGCAGGGAAGTCCAATCGATATTCAGTTTTCAAAGAGCAGATACAGCACGCCACCTGGGTGACGCTTTAATACTATTACTATAGCGCGAAAACGTCAAGAGGCGGATGGGGAGAATTGGGGGCCAAATTCAGCAGCCGGCACCTAGTGCTCTGACCGCATGGAAATAGGAATCGAGGCATTCCGATAGAATGAGGGGTGCATTAGCAGAACGCAGCAGAGCCGCAATTAAAACAGCCCCAGCACAATTGCCATAATTTGTAATTGCCATAATTGAAAAGCAGCCATTAGCGACTTAGTAATTAGCCAAAGTCAAAAGCAAAATCTCGCGAGTACATCCGGTCTTCAAATTACCCAATTACCAATTTTGGCAATTACCAATTCTTCCTTCGTCCCCTTCTCATCGGGGAAGTAATTCGAACACAACCAACCTCGACAGCAGACACCGCCTCCGGCAGCACATAGTTTCAATCCCCTTCTCATCGGGGAAGTAATTCGAACGGCGGGCATCATGCTTTCAAGACTGATCCCGGACCAGCGGCTCGTTTCAATCCCCTTCTCATCGGGGAAGTAATTCGAACTTACGTTTATAGTGACGGGGTTGAAAACAGCCCTGACGTTTCAATCCCCTTCTCATCGGGGAAGTAATTCGAACGGATATGGAATCGTCCAGATGCAAATGGGAAAGGAGGCGGTGTTTCAATCCCCTTCTCATCGGGGAAGTAATTCGAACACTACGGCAGAGGGAGATTTCCTTCTAACCCACCATCCTCACGTTTCAATCCCCTTCTCATCGGGGAAGTAATTCGAACCTGGGCTTTCCAGGACGATTGTTCCCTAAACAGCCTGAAAGTTTCAATCCCCTTCTCATCGGGGAAGTAATTCGAACCGGCAGGTGCAAATGCTGTCCGTTACGAGAAGGCCGCCAAGGTTTCAATCCCCTTCTCATCGGGGAAGTAATTCGAACACTGGTGCAAACCAGATTGGACACTGTCAGCTCATCCAAAGTTTCAATCCCCTTCTCATCGGGGAAGTAATTCGAACGGGTGCGGTTGTGACAGTGCATTGCAGCCGGTGGAGCTGCGTTTCAATCCCCTTCTCATCGGGGAAGTAATTCGAACCGAGAAGCTGTGGGACGGACCATAGAGAAGGATGCAGTGACGTTTCAATCCCCTTCTCATCGGGGAAGTGTTTCTGGAAAGAAGCACTTAGCAATTAGCAATTAGTCAAACCCAACACCGTGCCGCCAATATATCCGGTCTTCAATTACTCAATTACCAATTTTGGCAATTACCAAGTCTGCTCGTCCCCTTCTCATCGCGGAAGTAGTTCGGAAGGACTGGAATCGTCATGATAACATTGGGCCTTTCGTAGTATCTGGATGAGATGATGACCAGTCAACAGGGCAGTGGAAAAGCACCACAGATTGAAGCCGTAGAAGGCGGCGAAGTACGACCAGTGGAGCCAGGCGGCGAGGTAGTAGCCTTAAGGAGGTTGGATGAGTTAATTTGGCTGGATCGCGAACTAGACCGATCACTACGCAAGTGGACGCAGAGGATTCTTTTAAGTCTTTTCTTTTTAACCAACCTCGCTACAATCGGCCTGTTTTGTTTTACTGCCAGGCAAAGAGGAGGCCTATCCGACTGGGCGCTGGGTGAACTGGCGGGCATGACGACAGCGGAGGTGGCTGGACTCTTGTATGTGAGTTCCCGGTACTTATTTTCACATCGAGAACCAAATCCAAAGACCCCGGTAAAGAAAAAAACTTAGGTTTGTCTATCTTTCGTTTTGCTCCGTCCGTTCCTTGCGAGAAAGGGGAAGACCACTTCCTGCACAGCTCCATCGTCCTCCACCAATATCTTTCGCCCAGCTTTGATCTCGGACAGCAACCATTGCAGCGTGCGCAAGCCATAACGGACAGCTTCCGCCTTTGTGCTGGCGTCTGCATCGCTCTGAATGTCATTTAGCTCTTGATATGCTTCGGGACTGAAGTCGAATTGAACTCTGATTTTGTCGGTATTTGCCATAGTATTCCTGAATAACAAGATAAGACACGATTGTGTCCCTGGCCTTTCAGAAATACTAGTAATGGCGATTCTGGTAGTAGTGGGCCTTAATCTGCGGCCTGGGGCGTCGTTACGGCCCGTTCAGGCACGGATACACTGGTGTCACGTTTCAGAATGGGCAAAGCCGTTAAGGATTCAACAGCGCCTCCATCAACGCTTACCTCATCATCGGTTTCGTGCGTCTTACGCAGCGAAGACTTCATTAACGGCTCCAACTGCAAAACCGATTGCTTGAAACTTAAAATCAATTTATACTCATTTTTTCCTCATGTCAAGCGATGCAGTGACCATAGACAGAGGAATTGAGATTACCAGTTGATTCTCCCCGATGAGGAGGGGATTGAAATACTAAACGATTCTGATATTAGTGCGCCTTTGATTAAAGAGAACCCCGAAGAGGAGGGGAACCGTTTCCAGGTGGCGCGATCGGGGCAGTGTGTTTGTAAAAGTAAAAATTGAATGCTATTGCGCTATGGGGCAATATTTTCGTATATTTTTATCAACTTTCAACTGACACCCCCTAGCCTGAGTGTGTGATTTGATGCGTGTATTGTTAGCTACTTCAGGCATTCTACAGATACATCTTTGGAAGGTTACGGCATGGGCGAGCAAAGGCGTCCGTCCGAATCTCTGTCTGTCATCCAGGTCAGCGAAATGAATTCGGAATTCGTCGTCTACCGGAGTATGTGGAAGGCCTCTGCGAAGCACAAGGCCAGTCTTCCGCCAGACTATCCGGGATGGCCTGACTCCGGCATTGCCGTGATGGGAGATTTTTCCGGCATTCAAACATTTGTCTTCCGGCCGGTGCCTGGAGCTGGGGGTGCTGCTCGTAGACTGCGCAGCCGCTCATTCCGGGTAAGCGCCTATTCTGAAATGATTATGCGCTGGTGCCACCAATCACTGGCGCAAGGCCGGCCGAAGGTACTTTACTCCGCCGGGGGAAAGTTCCTGATGGCTGTGAATGCTTTGGACGGCTGGGAAGCCACACTGGCCAAAATGCGTACCGACCTGAACAGGTGGACGTGGGAAACTTTTGGCGGCGAATTGCTGTTTCACCTCGCGGCTGCTCCGTTTGATCAGGGCCGCGTGCCGCATTCAGCCCTCAAGGAAGCCATCAGAGCAAGCCGCACACAGCCGCTGGCCAATGTGCTGATCTCCAATGGAAGCTGGTCCGAGAATGCATTCTTTGCAGCCGCAGATTTCGGTGACGGCAAATGCGACGCCTGCGCGATGACACGCCAACTTACCACCAACGACGACGATGAGGAAATTTGTGATGGGTGTACCCAGGATGAGGACACCGGCAGAAAACTGCTGAACAGCAAGTATGCCCTGATTTCACCTCACGCAAAAGCAGATCTGTCAGTGCTCGGAACAAACATGGAGCTGTCACCGCGACAGACCAGTGCTCAAGGTGACTGGCTGGCGTTTGAGGCAAATGGAAATAATGCAAACCACTGGAGCGTGCTGCGCCACTTTCCCCGCGATGGAGCAAAACCGCTGGATTTCCAGGAGATCGCCGATGCCTCTTCAGGCGACCGGAAATGGCTCGGTTATTTGCGCATTGATGGCGACCGGGCAGGAAAGCATTTTGAGGAATTGCAGGGCGACCCGCAACGAATGTGGGCCCTGAGCCGCCTGCTGAACAGCTTTTTCGCAGATACCGCCAACCAGCTTCTGGCCAGGGACACGAATATCTACTCAGTCTATGGCGGCGGTGACGATCTCTTTGTCGTTGGCCCCTGGAATGAACTGCTGCATTTCGCGCTGAGACTTCGCCAGCAATTGCGCTCTGTGGCCGGGAATGAGCTTACTTTCTCCGCCGGGCTATCACTGGCCAAGCCGAAAGAACATGTACTGACCCAGGCTACTCTTGCATTACAGGAATTAGAGAGCGCCAAGAGACGATCAGGCTATGGCCGGCAATCGGGGAGCGATCAGATTCGTGCGCTGGGAGTGACTATAGATTGGGAAACTTTCGAAAAGCTGCTGCCTATGGCCAAAGATGTGACTACGTGGATTGAACGGAAAGAAATACCAGGCAGCTTTTTACACCAATTGCTGCGGCTCCATCACTACTGGG
Organism: Candidatus Angelobacter sp. Gp1-AA117; assembly: GCA_003223515.1. GTDB lineage: Bacteria > Acidobacteriota > Terriglobia > Terriglobales > Acidobacteriaceae > Angelobacter. The sequence goes on along the minus strand of QHVI01000093.1, from coordinate 7,205 downwards.
CCAGAGCACGGGAAGAATCAAGAGGAAGAGAGACCGCAACGGTCCTCCGGTACAAACCGCTGTTGTATTACCAGATTCAACGGAACCTCAGGCCCGGTAAAGCACGCGAATGGGCGCAAGGGCTGTTAAAGCCGGATTCTTTATGGCCGTGGGCAGATTTTATAGCGCGTTATGCAATGCTGGCCGCCAGCCGCGTAGGAGGAAAGGAATAACATGAGCGACCTGAAGAAAGCTTTGGAAGGCGTGGGTTATCAAGGCAAACCTGCAGGGACGAAGTGCCAGGAATGCGGACGCCCGTTTCAACCGCGTGATCCGAAGCACAAGTTCTGCTCCGATTGCATCGGAAAGAAGTCGCCGAAAAGTGGAAAACCTTTCGGCAGCGCGCAATCCGGCTTCGAGCAAGGTTATCCGGATTACTTCGATCAGGATGGGCTGCTCAAGCCGGAGTTTGTCACCAGCAAAGCGGAAGACATTGCAATCAGGCTTGGCAATGAGCGTCCTAAGATGACCATGCATCAGTTGCGGGCCTTTTACGGGCACGTGAAGCTGCAAGAGGGCGCCTTGGAACGTGGGCGGCCATTCAAAGAAGTATTACTGGAGATCAAGAAATTGCAGGCCTTTGCCAGCGAACGTGCCAGCAAAGACAAGGTGCCCAGATATTTTGAGGAGTTTATCGTCCGCAACGTGGACAAAGTAAAGGACGAGCAGTCTTTTCTTCAGGGCTTTGTCGAGCATTTTCAGGCCGTAGTGGCCTATTGCGCAGGAACGATCAGGAGGTGAGCGAATGAAGTGGGAAACAGTAGTTCGTCTGAAATTCGATTTGAAGCTGGAAGAGGGAACCAGGATCGGCGGCAGCGGCGGAGGGCTGGAGATCGGGGAACTCGTGGACTCCAATCTCACCGCCATTCGTAATCCTGCCAACGATGAATTTTATATTCCAGGATCGTCATTGAAGGGAAAGCTGCGGTCGGTGCTGGAGCGAGAGTTGGGCCGCACCAGCAACAATGGCAGGGAGCCCTGCGATTGCGGCAAAGTAGACTGCATGATCTGCACCGTCTTTGGCGCCCATAAAAAGACGCAGCCCGAGTGCGGCGTCACCCGTATTGTTGTGCGTGATGCGTTTATGTCCGCAGCTTCGCGGGAGGAGTTCAGGAAGGTTGGGGCTGCCGGAAAACCGATCGTGGAGCACAAAACAGAAAACGTGATTAACCGAAGCTCGGGCGCGGCTGAGCATCCCCGCACCGGCGAGCGCCTGCTGCCGGGAACGGTGTTCGATGGAGAGATACTGCTGCACGTGTATGAGAAAGACGACGCGAAGAAGATGACGGGCTTCGTCCGGCATGGATTGGGAATCATTCAGGAAGCCAGTTCTCTGGGTGCAGGCGGTAGCAGGGGATCAGGGAAGGTCAGCTTCGTCAACGTGCGCGAGGAAATCGTCCCACTGGAAAAACTGACGGTATGAAAACTTACCGCTTTAAGCTCCGGCCACTTACACCCTGGAGCACTCCGTGGCAGGCTGATACCATCTTTGGGTCGCTTTGCTGGGAGATGCTCAGGCTGGAAGGGCAGGATGCGTTAAGGCGTTTTCTTCAGCAATTCGATGCAGATGAGCCACCATTTATTATTTCCGACGCCCTGCCCGATGGGTGGTTTCCGCGTCCTTTATTTCTCCAGCTTCATCAGCTTCCCGGACTGAATTTCAAGGCCAAAATGCCGGACTGGTTGGCTGAAGACCAGTTTCGTCAATCTATCCGGGAGCCCGGAAAGCTTCTGCCTCAATCCTGCTGGCCGGAGCTGATGCGCTCGAGCCGGGAATTGCATGCCTCAATTGATCGTTTCTACGGAGGCACCGGCGGCGAAGGGAACCTCTTTGAGGTACAGCAGTGGTCGTTTCAAAAAGAGGTTCATCGGGACTCGCGCCAGCTTTGCCTTTATGTAAAGACCAGGCACTCTCTTGCGCTGGTCACGTCATTGATTCGCGCGCTGGCCACCTCCGGGTTTGGAAAGAAAAAATCCGTCGGACGCGGCGCATTTGAACTGACAGAAGAAGCGCAGCCATGCGAGTGGATGGATGGAACCGATGGCGCTAATGGCTTTATTTCGCTGAGCCACTTCGTGCCCGCTCCCGCTGATCCCATCGATGGTGTATGGGATTTATTGACTAAATACCCGAAATACGGCGCCAATGCTCCCTCACGGACTCCCTTTAAAGGCCGCCTTACCCTGTTGCGTCCTGGGTCTGCCTTCCGGGTCAGGGAAGATGTCCGGCCATTCTATGGAAAGCTGCTTAGGAACTTGGATAAGGATTATCCTGATCCGGTCCACTACGGGCTGGCTTTTGCCGTGCCGATGCGCTGGCCACAGGCATGACCATGCGACCAATCTTCATCAGCTATCGCCGCAGTTGGAAAGCAGAGGTGGAAAAGCTGGCAGAGTGCCTCCAGCTTCACGGCCTGCGTGTTTTTCTGGATTACTCGGACGGATCGGAACTTATCGGCGCATCGTATAACGATGAACTGCGCCGGATCATTGAAGAACAGAGCGAAGGGATGCTGCTCTATATCACAAAGGGCATTGCCGAATCTTCGGCAATCTGGAACCTGGAAGTGCCCGCAGCCCTGCAGCACGGAGACCGGGAGCAGGATTTCTTCATCGTGCCTTTCTTCCGCGAGATAAGCCCGGCGGCTTTAGCCCAGATGGCGCGTCATGGCGCCCGGCTGGCAGCATGTAACGGGATCTCCGCTATGCCTGCGAATGGCGTGAACCTCAATTCATTCCTCGCTGAGAAATACACTGAAACAGCCGTGTTCATCTTGAAGAAAATGCTGCGAAACAAAACCGGTGCCATCACTCTTGGATTGCAAACGCGTTTGGTGAGTCCGGTTGCTGCAGATACAGACCTGTTTCTGGGCTGGTGTTCAATCTATCCGGATGAACGTCCGTTGGCGAGCGGCTGTCTCGCTGCGCACCGGGCCTTGAAGAACCTAAGTGGCGTGCTTAGTAAAGCTGCAACCCGGCGAATCCAGGTGCAGGCAAAGGGACATCTATCAGCGGGAGTTGCCTTGGGCGCTGCATTCAGCCGTACTACAGGATTCGAATTGGAGATTGAGCAGAACGGCCAAGTCTGGTCGTCCCAAGGCGCTTTGGAACCGTTTGACCTCCGCATCATTAGCAACCGGCTGGATGCCAATCTTTCTGACATTTGCATGACGATTGCCATATCCAGGTCTGAAACAGTTGCCAGCGTAGATCGAGCTCAGGAAGTACTTGGCATTCCACGCGGAGGACGGATCGTGATTGAGCCCGAAGTTGGAAGTTCCCGCCAGTCTATTCCTTCAGGCGGCTGCGCCAGAAGCATCGCCGGGCAAGCAGCCTCTGCCTTAATGAAAGCGCGTGCCCAATGGGGCCTGCGCAAAACGCATCTCTTCATCTCCGCCCCGTTTGCCCTGGCTGTGTTGATCGGCCATGAACTCAATGCCCTGGGCCCAATTGATGTTTATGAGCATGTGAAGACAACGGATGAATATGTGAAGGCATTTACTCTCTAATTACTTGGCATCTCGCTTACCAAGTCAAGGTTTACGGACGAGTTCGATTCCTACAACACAGTCTTTGCCGGGGGATGCCTTTGCCATCTTCAGTGCGACATACGTCTCCTTTAACGTTGTGCCGAATCCGATCGAGCAGGTACATCCCCTGGATTTTTCCCTGTAGGCGAGCCTCAAGTCCTCAATTGCTTTCGGAACATAAATGCCCTCAAAAAGCAGGTCATCTCCTGAACTAAAAATAATTTTACCGTTAATTGGGTCCTCCACTACCCGCTTCGAGACGGCACTGATAGCAGAATCTACGGCTTTGCTGAACTTGGCTATTGCTTCGGGTTTCCCTTCGATTTGAAACAGCCTCTCTAGTTCCCGTCCCGTATCGTCACCATCCAATCCAAAGTAATAAGTTTCTCCAGGTCGGCCACCAAGAGCATATTTTTGGTTGGTTTGCACCGCTGGAGTTAGTTGGCGGTGTAGCAAGCCCTCAGCATTCAGTATTTTGAAATACTGCACGGTTGCCAACAGCAACTCGGTACTGATCCTGGCCCTTATGCGTCCGAAGTCCCGAGAAGCGGGTTCATGGGTTGATTTATTGCGTAGTTGCTGCAAGAAATCGGCAATTTCGCGGAGGAGTTGGGGTTCATAGTCTGCTGCTACGACTGACAAAAGCGCACTTACCTCCAGCAACATGGCATTGACCGTTTTGCTGCCCGTTACTGTTCCGCCAGCCACGATGCTATAGACGCCGCGAATCAAATCTTCAAAAGCCCTGCCGACATGCCTGACGGCGCTGCCCAGTGCAGAGGCGTCTGCTCTCTTTTCGCCGACAAACCAAGAGGTGACCGCATTGGTGATATCCGCCTCGAAGGTCTGAAGGTCGACCAACCCAGGACCACAAATTGTCTTTAAGGTTTCTGCAGCATCCTTTGCTGCTATGCTGAATCTTCGAACTTCGGTGAGCCATGTGGGGGCAATAGAGTCGAGTAAGACGGGATCCGGGAGTTCCACGTAAGCAGACCTTATTTCATCCTCAGTAAAAAACCGGCCGGAGTCATTGGTAAAGGTGCGGACGGATGACGCGATCACGGACCTGTCGAGAATAAATTGCCGTTTGATTCCTAATACATAAGCAATATTTGAAAGGATGTTTTTGTATTGTGATGTCCCGTTGGTAAAGTCTACATAAAGGTCTTCGCGCCTATCTATCGAAGTGAGTGCTCTCTCGATGTGTCGAGTTACAAGCTTCAATGCAGTTTCGCCTTTTGAAAGGTCTACGGTGAACGGGGCAAAGATCGAAACATCAACGCCTTGCTTCTGCAGAACGTTCTTCCATTCATCATGTTGTGACAGAAATTTTTCGGACTCGGGAGAGTGCAACACGAAAACGTCAGTTAGTCCGGTTCGTCCCGCGTCTTTCTCTCTGATATGAGCTGCCAGAACCGAGTTAGCGAACGTGTATTGGTTGGTGTTTCCAATTATGAATAGAGCCGGCATTCACACCCTCTTCGGTTTCTAATCTTAAAGCTCCACCTAGGATGACCTGATCAACCGCGCGGACCGGGCGATCCGATTCGAATCGTCCCCTTCTCATCGGGGAGAAAAGCAGCAATTGGCTCTTAGCTCTTAGCAACATTCGATCAGCAGACACCGCATGCAGGGGCTAAAGCCCAAGATTTTATTGAGCTTATCGGCACGACTGAAGTCATGCCCTGTTACACGTCTCGCGCTCGGCTACAGCAATGGTTTTTGAAAACCTGATGACCGCTAGTAAACAAATCTGCCGCGAGTATCTCCGGGTTTCAAATTACTCAATTACCCTTTTGGCAATTACCAATTCTCCCCGGTCCCCTTCTCATCGGGGAAGTTCTTGTGACGAGGAGAGAGCATGAGCGAGAACAGCAAGATTGAATGGACGTTTCAATCCCCTTCTCATCGGGGAGGTTCTTGTGACTCTCACCTGTTGGGCTATGCCGTGGTAGTGGCTGTGTTTCAATCCCTTGCTCATCGGGGAAGTTATTCTGGAAGAGCCATTAGCCATTAGCACTTAGTAATTAGCCAAACCCAAAAGCAGAATCTCGAGAGTATATCCGATCTTCAAATTATCCCAATTCTACGCATAAGAAAACAGGATAGATTCAGCTTTACCGGCACCCCTGCCCGATTTTGGTGCATCGTGCGAATCGCGCCACATGATTGAAAATGCTCCAGTTACCTATCCGCCCTGAATTCCGTCTTTATTTGCCCCTTCCCCCAGGTGGTTTGGCGTCCGACGCCGGTCCAATACGCTGCCTTTAAATAAGGAGCGAATTCATCCAGTTCACCCTCATAGTCTGCCCAGCCAATAAGGCCTCCCAGAGAATGGGTTTGTCCGGTCCGGCCACTGCGGCGTTCTGACGTTTCCCACCGCAAGCTGCTATTTACCAGTTTTACAGAGGCCGCCCGCGCATTGCTGCCCGCAAAATCCAGCGGCAGCGGCCCACCCCCATAAAGCCGGCGCAACAGGAGAATGCGGTCGCGCACCCGCGCAAATAACGTCCGAAACTCCGGTTGCCGCACCACCCGGCCCTCTTCCTTCAACTCCGTGGGAGTAAGAAAGACAATACGAACGTGCCCTGGCGATCCGCTTTCCGAGGCCAGCGAAAGCGTGATGGATTGCGGTTCGCCGAGAATGCCGCCATCGAAAACTTTGGTCCCCACTTCTCCTGATGCGGTCAAGGAATGGACAGCGGCAAGTTCGACCTTCGCCCGCCCTGGTCCCAGGCCTTCACGAACCAATTCCAGGAAGCTGAAGGCGAAATAAGCCAGCGCCGGGCCGTGTAACTGAAACATGCACAGATCAAAATGGAAGATTTCCTGCGGACGGACGCGGCAGGCATCCAGATGCGCAGCCCGGATAACAAATGGGCGCGGCCAATCATGAAAGCCGCTGGGGCCGGCTTCGACGGCTACCGGTTCGAAGAGCCGGGCGTAAGCGCACAGGTCCCGCTGGCTGCAAAGGCGCGCATCAGAGCAGGACGGAGCGCAGGCGAACTTGCGGAAAGTCCGCCCCAGCGCGCCGCGAACGATGTTGCCGGCTTTCCCCGGAGGAAAGTAGACATATTCAAGCGCGCGGAACTGGAAACGGAAGGCGAACAGCTCAAATGTCAGTGCCTGCAAAGTGCCGCTCACTGGCTTAGGGTAACTTATGCTCGACAACTTCCTTCGGGATTTTTTCCAATGTGACGCGAGATCAGGCCATCCAATTCTTCCGGACGGCGAAGCAACAGGCGTATCCTCCTAGTGCTCTGACCGCATGGAAATAGGAATCGAGGCTTCCGATGGAATGAGGGTGCATTACAGTTATGGCGCTGGCTTCGCCAGCTCTGTTCCTTATCTATTTCTATACCCACAGCTTGCGCTGTGGCTACAAGAATGCCGCCAGCTTTCGCTGGCTATCCCAAAAATCACACGGTCAGAGCACTGGACGATAAGCCCAAAATAGCTGCTAGGGGTGTGCGACATAAAAGTGAGAACTAAGCGCGCCTCGCCTCCCAATAATCCTCAAACCGACCACTGAGTCGGCAACAGCGAAGGGCGATGATGGCGTTGGCACCGCGAACGGTCCAGAACATGCCGGATTGTTTAAGGCGACTACCGATGACGGTTTTGCAACCCGCTTCG
>QHVI01000092.1 GCA_003223515.1 Candidatus Angelobacter sp. Gp1-AA117 | reverse complement strand
CTTCCTCATCATCTTCAGAACCCTGCTGCGGACGCGCTTGCGGCGGAATAGCGGCGGCTACGGCTCCCGCCGGCCCTCCCGTACGCGGCGTAAGGATTACCCTCTGCACCAGATCAGGATCGTTGGGATCGCCCATGATCACGTAGTCGAAACGTGATCCGGTAAGCAGTGCCCTGAGCACCTCATCGGCAGGTGCCGGGCCGATTGTGAGAGCGACGCGGTCACCAGCACCTTGTCCACCTTCGAACTGGATTCCGGCGCGGCTGCGAATCCCATTGAAAATGTCGCCCAAAGTTGAGTTGGGGGCCTGTACAGTCAGCAATCCATTCTGATATGAAACCCTGGCAGGAACCGGTGGCATTTGCTCAGGCCGCTGCGGTGGCTGTTGCACCGACTCCGGTGCAGGAGGCCCAACCTGCTGCTGTGGTTGCATATTCGCAGGAGCAGCTTGAATCGGTGCCGTCGCTACTTGGCCCGGTCTCCCCGAATTCATTACTGTAGCCGGTTTTACACCGGGGCTAGAGGTAGCAGGAGCATTGGCCGTGGATGTGCCCTTTGCCGAAATCCCGGTCCTCACGTGGCCTTGTTGGCGCGCCATTGACATGCCGCTCAGTAAGAGACACACGCTGCCGATCATCAGATGAGAACGAGCCATTGGGAATTACCGCTCCTGTGAGACTTCCTTCAATTTTACTCTTAAATAGAGAACGATGATCCGCGAAATTCTTGCTCGATTACGCTGAATGTAAATACCCTTACGTAATCCTTAAGAGAGCCAGCACCCTTCAGAGGATGTGTAACAGGGGTGAATTTCTTGTGGTTCGAGGGTGGCAGTCACAATTGATGGAATCGGAGTTCCGTGGGGCGACACAACCCCAGGCCTTCTTACGGTTGCACGTTTGTACTTTCGTGTATTCCAGCGCATCCCTGTCATAAGTTACAATTTTTGAGCTATTTAGCCTCGCTATCATGGAGCCTGTCAGACCGCCGCTGTGCAGCTATTTTGCCCAGTTCGGCATCTGATACCAGAGTAGCGTCTGTTTGAAACGCCTATGAAACATCTTAAGATTTTGTCCGTCCTGCTCGTGCTGGCTGCCACCGTTCCTGCATGGTCTCAGACCTGCCAGACACGCGAAGAAATTCCTGACCAGGCGAAGAGCGCCATTGAAACCACCGCGCAACAGGTATTTGACCAATCCAGCCGCGGCGATGTAACCAGCTTGCGCGCCAATGCCATTCCCTCATTGCAATCCAACTTCAATGGGATTGCGGGAGCCGTGAGTGACAACAAACCGGCGTTTACCGGCGCGCGGCCCCAGATCCGCACCAGCTTCCTGCTGGATACCGGCACAACGCCCAGCCAGGATGGACGTTTCTATTGTGGCATCTTCGGCGCGAATGGCATGGCTCCCAACGGGGCTGAGTTCGATATTCCCGGCCTGCCTGTAGGCAAGTATGCCATTGTGATTCAGGACTTCCAGGGCGGCAAAGGCCCGTATGCGCTCACCACGATTTTCCAGGATATGGGCGGATGGAAGCTGGCCGGCTACTATGTGCGTCCAGAGGCCGCCGTAGGACATGACGGCCTCTGGTTCCTGCAGCGTGCCCGCGACTACAAAACCAAGAATCAGAACCATAATGCCTGGTTCTATTACGTCAAGTCGTGGGACTTGCTGGCCCCGGTCACCTTCATGGATACGCGGATGCTCAGCAAGATCAGCCAGGAGTCCAACGGAATTCAGCCCAAGGACATTCCCAGCAGCTCACCCGTAAATTACTCTGCCAATGGCAAGAGCTATAACATTACGGAAATCACCGTATATCCCGGAGACAAGACATTTGATCTTTCCATCAAGTATTCCGTTCCCAGCACGGCTGATTTTCAGGCAACGGTGGCGGATGCCCGCAATTTGGCTAATGCTTACGTCAGCCAGTATCCGGAATTGAAAGACGCCTTTGACAACGTGTGGGCGCACGCAGTGGATCCCAACGGCGGCGACGTCCCCGCAGTCATCAACCTGAAACCGGCGGGCAAGTAAAACACAGCAGTGAATATCTCATCAAAATAATGGCCCGTCTCCCGGCGGGCCTTCGCTATTCATTTACAATTTCGAGTTTACGTCAGAATCATGAACAAACCCCTGATTCTTATCATTCTTGATGGTTGGGGCTATGCGCCTCCGTCAAATGCCAATGCCATCTCCCTGGCCCGCAAACCCAATTACGATCGCCTGCTGAAAGAATTTCCCAATACGCTCATTCACACCAGCGGACGCTATGTCGGCCTGCCTACCGGGCAGATGGGCAACAGCGAAGTCGGTCATCTAAACATCGGCGCGGGCCGCGTGGTGTACATGGATATCACCAAGATCGACCTTATGATCGAAAATGGTGAGTTCTTCTCGAATCCCGTCCTGCTGGAAGGGATCAAAAACGCCCGCAACGGCGGACGCCGCCTGCACATCTGCGGCCTGCTCTCTGATGGCGGCGTCCACTCCCAGCAGAACCATCTGTATGCCCTCTTGCGTATGGCAAAGCAGAACGGCGTAGATCGCGTTTTCGTTCACTGCTTTATGGATGGCCGCGACACCCTGCCGATCAGTGGCGCCGGATATCTACAGCAACTCCAGCAGAAGATGCGTGAATTGGGCACTGGCAAAATTGCCACCGTGAGCGGCCGCTACTATGCCATGGATCGCGATAAGAAATGGGACCGTGAACTCAAGGCTTTCGATGCCATGGTCCATGGCAAAGGCGAAGGCAGCACTTACGTAGATCCGGTGCAGGGCGTGAAGGATTCCTACCATCGCGACGTAACCGACGAATTTATTATTCCGTTTGTCTGCGTGGATAACCGCGGTGAAGCACTGGGCGCCATTCGTGACGAAGACACGATCATCAATTTCAATTTTCGCGCCGACCGTGCCCGCCAGATTACCCGTTGCCTTGCCCGTGAGAGCGGGCTGACTGCCCAGGGTGGCCGCGACCTGCCGGATGCCGAAGCCCTCGATGCCGCGATTCCGCGCGAGCGTGTCCCCAAAAACCTGAAGTACATCTGCATGACCCAGTATGACAAGCAGTTCACGCTGCCCTTTGTCGTTCCTCCGGATTCGCTCAAAAACATTCTGGCCAACGTGCTGGCTGACCACAACCTGCGCAACTTGCGGGTGGCGGAAACGGAGAAGTACGCGCACGTGACCTACTTCTTCAATGGCGGAATCGAAAAACCCTTTCCCGGCGAGGACCGCGTCCTGGTGCCTTCGCAGAAAGTCGCCACCTACGATCTCAAGCCGGAGATGTCCGCCAGGGGCATTGCTGAAAATGTGATCAAGGCAGTGAACGACTCCACCTTTGACGTGATCATCGTGAACTTTGCCAATGTGGATATGGTAGGCCACTCGGGCAAGATTCCTCCGACTGTGCAGGCCGTGGAGACCGTGGATAGCTGCCTGGGCGAGATTTACAATGCTGTCCGTCAGGGCGGAGGCGCCATGCTCATCACCGCCGATCATGGCAACGCTGAAATGATGATCGATCCGGCAACTGGAGGCCCGCACACGGCTCACACCACGAATCCTGTACCATTCATCGTGGTAAGCGAAGATGCCAGCCGGGTTAATTTGCGTCCGGATGGTTCACTGCAGGACATTTCGCCGACAGTTCTGGGCATGCTGGGCTTTGAACAACCGAAAGACATGACTGGACACAATCTGCGCGTGCTCAAGGGCTAGCCGCACCAGCAAAAGAATCCTGGGGAGCGTGGCCGCCCTCGGCCGCGCTGCAGAATATTGCAGGAGAATGAATTTTGAGAAATACTTTTGCGCAGGACGCAGGGAATCCAACGTGAAAGTCCTTATCGTTCACTACCACCGCTTTGAGCTGTGGCACGCCCCTTCCTGGATTCAGGAAAGGCTGGCTCTTGATTTTCCACAACTCCAATTCCTGCAACTTCAGAACTATGACCGGGTGCCTGAAGAGATCATCGATACCGATATCTTTGTCGGCTGGTCGCTGCGCCCGGAGCAATTCGTCGCCGCAACCCGTCTGAAGTGGATTCACTCTCCCGCGGCCGCCGTGCATCAGCTCATGTATCCGGAGTTGATCAACAGCAAAGTCATCATTACCAATGCACGCGAGATCCACGGGCCGGTGGTTGCGGAGCATGCTCTTGCGCTGGTGCTGGCGCTGGCCAAGCGCCTGCCTCAGTCCATGCGCTATCAACTCAAAAAAGACTGGGCGCAGGAAAAACTCTGGTACCAGCAGCCGCGCCCCCGCGAGATCGCCGGCGCCGCCGTAGCAGTCATTGGCATGGGCAGTATTGGCCGCGAGTTCACCTCACGCGCTAAGGCCATGGGAATGAGAGTGCTCGCCGTGCGCGAAAACCCTGAGAAGGGTACCAGCGGTGCTGATGCGGTCTATGGCACGAATCAACTGGATCAGGTGCTGCCTCAGGCTGATTACGTTCTGCTGTGCACACCAGTTACTCCGGCTACGACTCATTTGATGAATCAGGCGCGCATCGCCATGATGAAGCCCGATGCTTCTCTGCTGAATGTAGGCCGTGGTCCACTCATCGATGAAGCAGCGCTGATCGAAGCCCTGCGCAATCGCAGCATCGCCGCCGCAGCCCTCGACGTTTTCAACGAAGAACCTCTTCCCGCAGATTCTCCTCTCTGGGAACTCGATAATTTGTTGATTACGCCCCACACTGCCGCCGTGACCGAGAAACTGTGGGAACGCCATTACCAGCTCATCAAAGACAACCTGCAGCGCTTCCTCACCGGCCAAGCCCTGCTCTATGAGGTCGATAAGCACCGGGGATATTGAAACGGCGCACGCCATGAATGCACTTTAGCGCAACGTTGGAAGAGTGAGCATTTATGCCCACGTTACAGGGATTCGACTGAGAAGGGGCTTTCAGCCCAGGTGATACTGCCATCGCCTCTGGTAATCCAAAAAATAACCGAAGTGCATGAACTTGCGGGTGCAGCCTTTCTTCGCGAAACAGGGCTGGCCGGCTTAAGAATTCGTGCGGCTGGGGTAAATTCATTTAAAATACAATCATTCAGTGTGGGTGCCAGGGTCGTTGGGGCTCTCATTCCTTTCCCGCTCGCCCAACGAAGTTGACACATTCGCTGAGTTTTCCTGTACCCTAGTGGCGCTAACAATATTGCTAATAGAACCTAAATTGCCCCTTCGGAGGAACCTGTCCGATGAAATCAACTTTGCGCGTTGTTCTCATTCTTCTGTGTCTTGCGGCAACAGGATCAACTGCCGTAGGGAGTCAACAGCAGATGGGCGGTGGCCCGGGCCCGGTGCCGGCCTGTGACGGATCACCAGGTAACTGCTCCGGTGGCAATTAGTAAGTCTAAGAAGAAATCGCCGGGGACAATGAATCTCATTGTCAATCTTATTTGTCTGCGTTAGGCTTGCCCCAGCGCTCATGTCGACAGGAGTAGTACGAGAGATCATCAACTGGCTATCCCTTCCCCTCTTAGGGATATTGGCAGGCATCCTCGTTCGACGAAAAATTCCGCGAATCTATCCTGCTTTTTTCGTCTATATCGTGGCGGAATTTCTTTCCGGCACCATACGTTGGGTGGTCTACTATTCTAGCGGACGCACTGGGGTTACTCGTGTTTACGCGATTACATATTGGACGACCGATATCGTAATCACGATGCTGGCTCTCCTGGTGGTATATGAATTATTTCTGAAGCAGATTTTTTTCCAGTTTCGTAGAATCCGTTTCTATCGCTACCTGTTTCCTGTAGCTGCACTAGTCATCATTGTCCTTGCCGGGCTCAATGCAACGAATAACATCAAGCTGACGCTCCTCCTCAAAAGTTTGCATATCATCGATTTTGTCCGGGCGGCAACCATCTTTTTCTTCATCGCTTTGATGTTGTTTATGGGGCGCAGATGGAAAAAGTTTGAATTTGCAATCGCTCTCGGGATGGCGATTGACGCTTGCACGTTCCTCGCTGTTTACGTTATCCCCATGTCACCTGCAAATGTGCATAGTCTGGCACACACCCTTCCGGTCATCGGTTATGATGTCGCATGTATTGTCTGGCTCGTGTACTTTGCCAAAGCCGAAAAACAAATGGAAGCACCGCTTATCGAACCTGTAACTCCGGAACTTGTGCAGGGCGCTCAACAAACAGAAGAAAATCTTAAAGACTGGCTGGCGGGCAAGAAATCCCGCTAGAGCGATTCCAGTAAAGCTGCAGTCCAAAATGGAGTGGGAATATGCCGGGCATGAGAGGGCATGGAAAATCAGCTACTAGCTTCTGGCTGCTAGCTACTAGTTAAACCCGAGTCGAGCACCGGCATCGCCCAATGAGCACCATTGCTGCAATGGCCGTCTCTAGCAGTCATTGCGTTTGTGCGAAATCTGCTACGGAATGGCGTTGCCGTTTATGACCGTCAGAGATCCATCAGGCAAAAAGAAGCGGAACACGGAACAAACGGTGTTAACTCTTTGGGCTGCAATTAGATCCGGCGTTCCGGTTGCCGTTTCCTGTTCCGGTACAGAAGCGGAACAGCCTTTCTAACGACCGGAATTGGGAGACACTTCCACAACCCTGCACAAAGATCAGGATTGCACCTGAATCAGGCCATATCGTCAGCGGCCCACAAAACGTCTGTGAGCCGCATGACGGTGTGACAAGCCCACTCCACCCAAGGCACACGACTGCCGGTTTGGCAAGCAGTCCAAATCAATATTCAGTTTTCAAAGAGCAGATACAGCACGTCACCTGGGTGACGCTGTAACACTATTACTATGGAAACCAGAAGTCAAGGGGCAGGAGACCAAAATTCAGGGTCAAATTCTAGAGCAGTGTCGCGCCTGCGGCGCTGTATGTTCTGTCTATGACCGTATTTCCAGCCCTTCCGAGCTGGGCTAATTTCTTTCGCGCCTATGGCGCTGGAGTATTGCAGGTCCATTCACATCCGGTATTGCTTAAGTGAACAGTATTGCGGCTTGCGGGGGATTGCTGAGTGCTTTGGTGCGATCAGTCTCTTCTGGTCAGCATCTGCAGCTCGTTCATGCGGCGGATGAGTTCGCTGCGGTCGGCGTCGCGGTACTGCTCGGGCAGCAGGCATTTGCTGGTGCATTCCAGAACCGCCACCAGGTTCTGCAGATCGATTTCCGTGGGATAGCTCGGCGGGATGAAATCTTCGAGCGCGGCTTTCAGATCGTCGGTTTCTACGACAGATTTATTTTTCAGCGCGCTGACCATGCGGCTGCGGATCAGCACCGCCTCAATATCGGCACCGGACAGACTGCCGGACCGCGACAGAAAGAACTCTTCCATCTCGCCGGCAAACGAAGGCATGCCCACCTTCTTCATCATGGCCCTTAGCAGCGCCAGCCGCTCTTCCTTCGTCTCGGGATAGAACAGCGCTATGTGCTCTTCCGCGCGCCCCTGGCGCTTGAGATCGACCGGCAGCAGGTCAGGACGGCAGGTCAGCAGGAACCAGATTACCTGGCCGCGCAATTCGGTATTGCCCATGAATTGCGCGATCTGGGCGAAGACGCGATTGCTCACGCCGCTGTCGCCGGAATTTGAACGGTCGCCAAGCTGCGCGTCGGCTTCGTCCACGATCACCGCAATGGGGCTCATGGCGCGCAGCAGGTTCAGCACGCGCTCCAGGTTGCCCTCGGTCACGCCCTGCCACATGCTGCGGAAATTCTTGAGCGTAACCGCCGGAATTCCCACCTCACCGGCAAAACAGGTAGTGATGAACGTCTTGCCGGTGCCGACCGGGCCGCAGATCACGTAGCCCATGGGCAGCACGCTGGTGTTGCCGCTGCGGATGGCCTGGGCGGCATCCTGAAGCTTTCTCTTGGCTTGATCGTTGCCCGCCACATAAGACAGATTGAAACGGCTCTGGACAAACTCCAGCAGCCCGCCCGATTCGGATTCAATCAGGTCTTTCTTCCGCTGGGACAGGAACTTCATGGTGAGCGGCTGAGAGTTTTGCACCGCGTGGGAGATCAGGCTCTGCAACTGTACACGCTTCAGGCCCGCGCCCAGTTTCGCCAGAAGTTCCACGCTTACGTCAGAGCCCGCGGGCAGTGGACGCGACTTCAATTGCCAGCGAATGAACTCCAGCCGTTCATTTTCATCCGGAAGCGGTATCTGAATGGGTGAGACACCGGGGTTTTGAATGATGCTCTGGTTCAACTCCGTCTGGTTTTCCGAGATCAGGCAGATGGTGACATCGGCATTCAGGAACACCGGATTGCGCGCCCAGCGCTTCAGGATGACCAGCGCATTGCGGTCGTCTGCCGACATATTGGATACATCGCCCGCGGGCGCAATGGTCTCCGCGAAGTCGATGATGAGCGCGATCTTCTTGCCATCGGCAATGCGCAGCCGCAGGTAGTTATCGAGAATATTGAGCACTGCATCAGGATTGCGCGGCAGCCCCTGCGAATACCCCGTGCCGTGAAAGGTGTCATACCCGCTCAGCGCCCGGCGAAAATCCGCCTGCATATCGGCATTGCCGAAGCTCAAGCCGCCGCGGTCATAATGCAGAACCAGGTCGCGCTGACCGAACAATGCGCTGGAGAGAAATTCATTGAGATCAGCAAAACCCGTATCGTTTTTGCCGCGGATCGGAACCAAGTCGCGAACATTGCCGTAGAGCACGAACATGGCAAAGGAGCGCGAATAGTATTTTTCCGAAAGCTCGCGCGCCCACTCCGGAAGTTCCTGGAGATAATTCTGGGGCAAGGATGATGGGGTGGCAGACATCTTTTAGCTCCTGACCTTCGTGCCTGAAGAAGTGGACGTGCTTGAAGAACTGTCATCCGTCAGACTCAGATCCGCGCCGACTCCGCTGAAGATGGCCTCCACCTGCTGCACGGTCTGCTCGGTCTGCTCCACGTCATGCACCAGGTTTTCAAGCTGGTCGCTCACCTGTTGCGGGTCGCGCAAGGTCACGGATTGATCACGCATCAGCTTGAGCACGTCTTCCACGGCAGCACATTGCGCGTCGACCACTTCGCGGTTTTCACAGAGCTTCTGGTACTTGTCCAGGCGCTTGGTGAGGATCTCGATGCGCTTTTTATTGATGTCCTGCACCTTGGGGGGATCGGCCTGCAGATGCTTCTGCAGCGAAGAGATTTCGTTCTTGATCTCATTGGGATCGGTGCTGTTCATGTACTGGCGCTGCTGGTAGGCGGCATAAAGCAGGCGCGCATAGGAATGCACCAGCCCATCGAGCTTTTGTTCCATCTGCTGCACGTACATCTGTGAAGTGGAGGAAAGCTGGGCAAAGTTGCCGCGAATGGCTCCGCAGAGCTGCGCCAGGCCTATATAGCGCGATTGCATTTCGTGGGGCAGGCTGCGCAGCATGTCCGCCAGCTTTTGCTGGTGCTGTTGGCGCTGCTCGGCAAACTTCCAGGAGCGCACCAGCCGCTGAAATCGCGAGTTCTGGGGAATAATGGCCAGATACATCAACTCCAGCCCGCCGGCCATGGCCAGCGGCAGGAAAGTGCCGGAAACCAGGGCAAACACTGCTGCTCCAGCCATGGCAATCCAGTTGTACTGGATGTTGAAGGCTTCTTTTACGTAGTTTGGCTCCTGATTATTATTATTGTCGAAGCCTGCCGGATCGGGCAGGCCGCCGTCGGACCCCATATTAGATACTCACCCGGACGTGACCGCCCGAACCAGGAGCGCGCTTGAGACGGCCGAGCACATAACTCTGGAGTTCATGAAAGTCGTTGCGCTCCTTCAGCGCCAGGTCGCGGGGCCGCGCGAATGGCACCTCGACGTCTTCGACAATCGTTCCCGGATGTGCGCTCATAATAAAAATCCTGTCGGCCAGGTAAACCGCTTCCTCCACGTCGTGCGTCACGAAAAGAATAGTGCTGGCAGTTTCTTCCCAAACCTGCAACAACAATTGTTGCATCTCGCTGCGGGTCTGAGCATCCAGCGCGCCAAACGGCTCGTCCATGAGAATCAGCGCCGGACGCACCGCCAGCGTGCGCGCAATCGCCACCCGCTGCTGCATTCCGCCTGAAAGCGAATCAGGATAGGAGTTCTCGAAGCCCTTCAACCCGACTGCCTCGACCAACTGGCTGACGACAGGATCGCGCTTTTCCTTCGGCACTCCGTTGATCCTCATGCCATAAGCTATGTTATCAGCGACCGTGAGCCATGGAAATGAGGTGTACTTCTGGAAAACCATTCCCCGGTCTTTGCCCGGGTCACGGACAAGGTTGCCATTGACCAGCACCTCGCCGGAGTCTGGATGCTCCAGCCCGGCAATCATGCGCAGGAGAGTTGATTTGCCGCAGCCGGAAGGTCCCAACAGTACGCGAAACTCTCCGATATCTTTTCCTTGAGGAGAATAAACGTCGTCGATCTCAAAATTCACGTCTTGCAGGGCATTGATCTTCTCTCCCTGCGGCGAATAAAAGGTGCGGCTCACATTCTTGACGGTAATCTTTGATTTATTAGCTTCCATGTTTCACCGCCTTCAGGTGCGCGCTGGCCGTGGGAATGGAACCCGCTGAGACCTGGGCGGCCACCCGGCGCCAGGGAAAAAGCTGTCTCTCCAGCAGGGTGAGCAGCATGCGGAAAAGGAATGCGGCAAAACCAATGGCAATGATGCCGGCATAGACGAGGTCGGGACGATGAAACTGCTCGGCCGACTGCACCATGGCGCCTACGCCTTTCTGCCGGTTCACAATCTCGGCCAGGATCACATAGGTCCAGCCGATGTCATAGAGAATGCGGAAGGAAGAAAAAACTCCCGGGATAGATGCGCGGAACATCAGCCACAAAACCTGCCTGCGTTTTGCTCCCAGGGTATAGGCCGTCTCCAGCAGCGACTGATCGACCCGGTTCACTTCTTCTACCACCACAGCCAGCAGATAGAAGAACATGCCGAACCATAAGAATGCGATCTTCATGGTTTCGCCTATGCCAAAGAGCCCGATGAATGCGGGCAGAAAGGCAGTCAGCGGCATGGAACGCATGGGAGCAGCCACAGGGTCGATCAGGCTATTGAGCCAGCGAAAGCTCGCCATCAGCAGTCCGAGGGGCAAGGCAATCGCCACGCACCACAAGAATGCCTGGGCAATGCGCCACCAGCTCGTGGATACGTTTCTCACCAGCTCACTTTCTGTCCATAACTGCGGAAAGGCACGCACCACTTCCAGCGGTGTAGGGACAGAAAAGTGATTCACGATGTCCCAGTGAGTCAGGATAGTCCATATAGCTACAACCACAGCCCAGCTCACGAAGGCCAGCGTCCACCTGGTTGCAGGCGAGACTTCCTTGCGGATTGTGAGAAGTTCACGCACAGCCCACCCCTTTTACGAAGGATTCGCGTACATCTTGATGTCGGTGCGGCGGTTCTTCTCGCGGCCCTCAGGAGTCGTATTGCTATCGAGCGGCTTGTCTGACCCGTTGCCCTCAGTGCGCAGACGCGAGCCGGGGAAGCCATACTTTTCCATCAGGTATTGCTTCACGGCGTCGGCGCGCTGCCGTGAAAGCTGCATGTTGTGCTGCCGTGAACCGGTGGAATCGGTATTGCCTTCGATATCTACAATGGTGTTTTCGTAGGCGCGCATCTGGCTTCCAATGTCATCTACTACAGCGCGTGAATCAAGACTCATGCGGGATGAATCGGGATCGAAGTAGATGGAACGATGCTGGGTAGCCAACGGCGTTGCGCCTTTGGCTGGTTCCTTATACTCGATAGGCGCTTCACTGGAAGCCTGGGAGAAGCTGCCGCCCAGTTTCTCGATATAACGGCGATCCAGGCTGTCCTCGGCATTGTTGGTGCGTTTGATCACGCGCAATTCGCGGTACATATCCTGGGCCATGCTGAAGATGTTCACGTAGTCGGAGTTGCCGCCCTTGGTGCCCATGAATGATTTGTTGTCGGCATAATCGGCCAGCTTCACGCCGCCCAGCATCGTCTTGGCCAGATCAGCGGGAATGTTGAAGTCTTTGACCGTGCCGATCATGTTGTAGGCGCGCGCCGGCTGTGTCTTCACGAACTCCACGCCTTCCAGCCAGCCCTGGGCGAATTTCAAAAGAGTTTGTGGATGCTTCGAGGCAAAGCGGTCACTGACCACCAGGATATCCGCAATCAACCGGTTCGCGATTTTGGTGTCATAAATCTTCCTGGCTCCCGCGCGCTTGGCTACAGCATCGCTCATGTCCGGATCCCAGGCCACGGCGGCGTCAACCTTGTTCTGCGCAAACAGCGTCGCCGGTTCAATGCCGTCCTTGGTGTGGACCGCCTTATTGAAGATCTCATTCCGTTCATTGGTGCCCAGCCCTGAAGCTTTCAGTCCGTTCCAGAGCAGGAAGTGCGATGGCGTATAAGGAGCAAAAGCTACGGTCTGTCCTGCAAGTCCTTCGATGCTGTTGATTCCCTGCTTGCCAATCACGCCATCAGCGCCGCGCGACCAGTCAACCATCAGGAAAGCATGTGACCCGAAACCTCGTTCCTGAAACTGGGCATAGTCTTTGGCGTAGACGTCAGTGGTGGTGAGCATTACGTCCACGTTGTCGGTGGCCAGCGCTGACGCGCCTTCCGTCCAGTCGTCGATGATCTTGAATGAGACCTTGAGCCCCTTCTGGCTAAAGATGGAGTCGGGCGCGGTATCGAGGCCGCCATTAGCGACCAGGCCGGCAGCGCAGCCTACCCACACATTCACGCGCACCCTGACTTCAGTGTTGTCACTGGTGCTGGTATCGGAGACATTCACCGGCAGCGGCTGAGATGCGTCAACTTTTTCTCCGCCACCACTGGAACCGCCAAGGCTTGATTTGCCAATCTTGATCACGTCGTACTTGTAGAGACTGTAACCAACCAGTGCCAGTCCAATCAGAAAGATAAGTAGCCAGCCGCCTTTTTCAATCTTCAAAGCCATGCCTTCCTCTCCTCAACATTGGTATCCGATTTTGGATTACCAGGGTGCACATTCGTCTTTGGTTTTCATTTACCCATTTACCCATTTACCCAATCTTGCTTACTCGCTTACCCAATTTTGCTCAATTCTTCTGCGATTCTTTGCCGCCGATGGTTTTGTCAGGCACCGCCGAAGCGCCGGAAACCTGCGGTGCAGCCAGACCCATTTCGATCTTGAACTGCTTGACCAGCTCGCTGGCCTGCATCTTTTCCGCTTCCTCTTCGATCTTGATCTTCTGCTGGTCCACGTTGCCCATGGCCATATCCATGCGAGCTTCATTGACAGCGGTGATCTCGTTGACCTTGCGCACCATCTCGTCATGGGTTTCGCTGATGCCCGCCACTTCAAACTGCTCCATCACGTCTGCAACTTTCTTCTGCCACTGCGCACGGCGATAATCGGCAATCGCGCTGAGCGCTTCCTGGGTCTTGCGGTCTTTCTCGCGCATGAAAGCCTGCTTCACCGCCAGGGCTTTTTCGAAAGCAGCGCGGGCGGTGGTCAGTTGTCCCTGGGTGCGAGCCAGAGCGCTCTTTGTCTGCTCCAGTTGCGCGGCAAAACTGCCCGCAATATCGTCGCGGTTGGCCTGGATGGCGGCTTTAACCTTGGCCGTCAATTCGCCAGCGTCATTTTTATATTTAGTTTCTTCGCGCTCCAGCAGCGTGACGTTAGCTTTGACCATGGCAATGCTCTCATTCATGCGCGGCACCTGGTCGTTCATGTCACGAATGTTCTGCTGCAGGATCATCTCGGGATCTTCAGCAACTGAGATAAAAAAACCTACGAAGGAACGAATCACTCTTGTAAACCTTCTCCACATACGCCACTCCTTATGATTTGGGGCCGCTGGCCTGTTTAGCTCCCGGTTCCGGCGCTTTGACATTGCCGGTGGTAATTGGGTTTTCGCTCACAAAATATCCGACTGCATCGGCGATCTTCTTCTCTTCCTGCTGCTTCTTCAGCCGCCACCCGAAGAAGCGCTCCTTCTCTTTGGTGATTTCATCTGTATTGGCCTGCATCTTGGCCCGCTGCTCGGCCACAAAACGGTCAATCTGTGCCTGAATATCAGCATTCTCTTTAGTTTTGCGGCCCTCAAGCTCTTCCACCGAGCGCTGCTGCACCCGCTCAAAGGTATCAAGAGCGCGGTCGCGGCGTACCGCATCCTGGATCACGTCTTTGATGTCTACTCCTGCGGCATCCAGCGCCACCAGCACCGATGAACGTTTCACATCCGGAGGCATGTTGCGGATGTGCTCACTCTGCAGCATGTCCGCAATCTTCAGGATGGAATAGCCCTGCTTGGGTGGGGTGATCTCCGCGGCTTGATAAATTTCTTCAAATGAACCTGGGTTGGAGACCGGCGCGCTGAACTTGGGCTCCACAGCCACCGTCCCGGCGATTTCAGCCACGCTTTGGGCCGCACTCAACGCCCGGTCTGCAGGCACAACGGGTTCACTGGCGGCTTCTACCCCGGCGGCGTTCGGGTCATTCACAGAGACAAAGTAGTTGTACCATTTCTTATTCATGGGAGTTCACCAGGGCGAATGTCGGCAATCCACGCAGCTTTTTCGGAGGAATAAACATTCCCAAATGTCGGGGGATATTCTGCTTGTGAAAGTAATGCGGTTGGCCGACTTTGTCAAATGGATTCAGCGATTTGAGGATGTTTATGGAGCACAGCCTTCGGGGTTCCCGACGCGCGCCGCTTTTGCGTGCGGCGGGGTGGAGGCGCCCTCGGCTGCAAGGAAGAAACTTTGGGGTTAAAGATGAAGGCGAGCAACAAGTGCCTTGAATGTGACCGCCCTCGGCTGCCTGCGATGCTTTTGCTGATCTGGCTGTGGTCGAACTGTTCACTGGTCCCCACTCTCCCAGTCGGTCTGACCTTTTACGGCTCCATTAAATGCCTTCTGAGGGATCCCTTGCAATTCAGATACAATGAGCAGTTTTACTGTTCAAAATGACTCTGATTTTGAACTGACAAACACCCCTGAAAAGGACGATCGTGTCTCCTCAGAATCTGGCCTCCGTACTAAGCCGCGTTGTGGAAGCCAAAGCCGAATATGATATTCGGCTTCTGGCCCAGCAGTTAGGGACAAATTACCGGTCCCTGATGTACTGGTTGCGGGGTGAACGGCACCTGCCCGCCTACCTGCTGCCACAGATTTGCGTGCTGCTGAAGAATTACGAAGCCATGGATTTTCTGGAAAGCCAGGCAGGAAGAGTGGCATTCAAGATCCCAGAACCGCTGCCCACCTCAGAGAAAGAGTTTCGGGCGATCTCCAACCTGATCCGCGAAGTCGGCGAAGCCCTGGAGAGCGTAGCCGACACGCTGGCCGACGGCGTTGTCGAAGAAAAAGAGCTGCGCGAAACCGTACCTAAACTTGAAGCTGTGATCCAGGAATGCGCCTCGCTCAAGTATCTGCTGGAAGAGATCTACAAACGACGCAAGAAAAAAGAGAAGAAGTAATTTGAAGTTGAAGGCCCTTGCTGGCCGCGAACAAGGGCCGGCTAAGCTCACGACTAATTTCCCAGCCGCTGCTTCTTCATCTGGTCTATGTAGCTCCACGGATAGTAAGGATGCCCTGCCCGGAGAGTATCCAGTTTGGCAAACAGCTCTTTGGAGTGCGCTTTGCCGTCGGGTTTGTAGCTTTCGTAGATGGCATATCCAAACAGTGCGCTGAAGTTTTCCGGATCGATCTTCAAGGCCTTTGCGAAAGCATCGTGGGCTTTGCTGTCAAGCGTGGCGATGAATTGCTCGTCAGCCAATTGCCCTAAGCCCTTGGATTGCAGCCAGCCGAGATAGCCGCCAATCGCGCTGCCTTCAGAACCCAGAACGTCAGCCGATTCCGGATGGGCTGCCGCAAGTTGCGCGAAGAAATCGTAGGCTCGGGGATAGCTATTTTCCTTCTGAATCAGGTCCCAGTATTCGCCATCCGCCCGGCCAAACATGCGCCGGTCTTTCTCTACGCTCTGCTGCATGATGAGTTCAAACACCGCCAAGGCGCCGGCAATGTCGCTTTTCGCCAGGCTCTCAGCCTTTTGAAACAGTGCATCTGTATTAGCTTGCGTTGTGTTTTGTGCCTGGGCAATGGTTGTCACAGCGAGTGATGACAGCACCAGTACCACGGTAATTTTCGCATTGTTCCACTTCATGGTTACTCTCCTTAAAGTACTCTGTTAAATAGAGTAAAATTGCAAAAAAATTTACTTTGCTTTGTTGAACTCTCGGCCCAATAGCTTTTTCAGGTTTCTAATGTAATTGGTCAGCGCTGTGCGTCCGGTTTCAGTAATGCGATAGATGCTCAGCGGCTTGCGATTGAGGAATGTCTTCTCCACCGTGATGTAGCCGGCCTGCTCCAACTTCAGCAAGTGCGCGGCGATATTGCCGTCAGTGCTGCCGGTGCGGTCCCGCAGATAGGTGAAATCAGCGGTATCCACCGTGCTCAAGATCGAGAGCACCGCCAGCCGCAACTGTCCGTGCACTACAGGATCGAGTTCAGGCAGTTCGGGCATGGCGCAGGTCCGCTTTCTCCCTGATCATCAAATAAATTCCGAAAAGCAATTCGGCTACCAGCGTCATAGCTATAAACAGCCACAGCGCCGTTTTGTCGGAGACAAACATCAACATAATCGCTCCCGCCCACCAGATCGCGCCTAAAACCTGCTGGGTTCGCCATCTGAGGATAATTCCGCTGGACATATTGGCAATACCCATGAGGGCGAACAGTACTACCATGAATGCTCTGAAAGAAAAGAAGCGTGTGGAAGTGCCGATGAGGCCCAGAAAGAAGATAGCAGTTCCGCAACTGCCCCAGATGGAGCCAAGAGCACGGGAGATGATCGTCTCAGCGCCTTCCTGTTTTCTCATGCGCGCGCTGCCGATCCCGGTCAATATGCCGCAGGTTATCATGGTCACAGGCCATGCAATCTCGGAATGGCCTAGAAAGAGCGACCAGCCCAGAGCAATCAATTGTCCGGCGCCCCACAGGACAAATGACCAGCCCCAATATTGGGTGGTGCGCCGCCCCTGGGAGACCATGCGTTCAATCAATTCCAGCCGTTCTAAGAGTTCCTGGTCCATATAGAACCTCCTGCTACGGCATCTACTCTATTTTATAGAGTACTCTATGTCAAGAGAAATCTTCCCTGTAAATACCACCGGTTTAGCCGCTGATGAACGCTGATACACGCTGATGTCCCGGAGCTTTTAAGAAGTCGCGATCCTTATGTCTTCGGATCAAGAAACCAGGAGCTAAGAGCTAAAAGCCAAGAGCCAAAAGCCTAAATGGCAATTGCTCGCTGCTAACGGCTGCTTTCGTGCTATCATCCCTCACATGCATACCTCTCTGACCCATCAGGCACACGCGGCATACCCGCTTCCGTGTACCCACGCGGCAGAGGGATAGATATGCGTTGAGAACTAAATTTCGCAATCATATCGTACCCGCTGCCTCAACCGGCAGCGGGTTTTGTATTTCGGCAATATTTCTATGGCATTTCAAAGTTGGTGTAGACCAGCATTCATCACGAGGACATGCCAGCAGGGGCTAAAGCCTAATGTCACTTACTTTGCAACATTCGAGCATGAATTTAAAAGAATTTTCGCATGGGCGGGCAGCAGCGGGGCAGATTCCTCCGCCCTACTCACGCGCTGAAGAAAAACGCGCGTGAGCTTAACGGGCGTTCGGAATGACATCTCTCATTGGGATACAGCATGGTGTCCCTAAAGTAAGTGACATTAGGCTAAAGCCCAGATTTTTTCGACCTTTTCGGCACGACTGAAGTCATGCCCTGTTACTTGTCTCGTGTATGGTTGGTCTACACCAAAGCTGAAATGCTTTAAGGGAACCGTTATGTCATCTACATCCGCTATATCTCAAACGTCAGGCACGGCCAGCGGGCAGGCCCACAAAAAGCTTGCCATTCTTGGCTGCGGCAAACTGGGAACCATTCTGCTTCAGGGATTTCTGGAGCATGGCCTTCTGAGCGCCGCTGAAGCCGTGGCGACTGTTCAGCATGAAGACAGGTGCGAGTCGTTGTCAGCATCGCTGGGAGGTGTTGCCGTCAGCACCAACAACCGCGAGTCCGTTCGCGGAGCGCCGACCGTGCTGATCGCGGTGAAACCACAGATCATGGCACAGGTGCTGGAAGAGATTGCGCCTGCCATTACTCCCGGGACGCTGGTAATTTCAGTGGTGGCTTCAACCACGCTCGCATTCCTGCAGGAAAAGCTCGGTAAGGATGTAGCCATCATCCGCGCGATGCCCAACACTCCCGCGATGGTAGGTGCAGCCATGACCGCTCTGGCAGCGGGGAAAACGACCACACACGAGCAACTCGAAAGCACCAGGAAGCTGTTTGAGAGCGTGGGACGCGTGGCCATAGTCGATGAAAAACACATGGATGCCATCACTGCCCTGTCAGCCAGCGGTCCGGCCTTTGTGTTTGTGATTCTCGAGTCACTGGCTGAAGCTGGAGTGAAAGTAGGGCTGCCGCGGGAACTCGCGACCACCCTTGCGGCGCAAACTCTCTATGGCTCTGCCCAGTTGGCGCTCCAGACCGGACATCACCCTGCCCTTCTGAAAGACGCTGTGACCACTCCGGCCGGATGCACCATCGAAGGCTTGATTGAGCTGGAAAAGGGGGGCCTGCGTGTAACGCTGATGAACGCAGTGATCAAAACGGCGGCAAGGGCGAAGGAGCTGATGTCGAATGGGTAAATGGGCAATTTGGTAAATGGGTAATTGAACAACAGTAACAAAATGCATGGGGCCTTCCCATGAATTTATAATTTCCATTTACCCCTTTGCGGAGAAATCATGCCAGTCCCTTATCAACTGCAATGCCGTGAATGCCGGGCGCTGTGGGGCAACCAGCCGGTTTCCTTTTGCCAGAACTGCTTTGCGCCGCTGGAGGTCACCTACGACTTGGCCCAGATTCGCGGGCAATTCAATAAAGACGAAATTGCGCGCCGGGGCACCACGCTGTGGCGGTACAAAGAGCTGTTGCCGCTTCCGGAAGTCTGCGATGCTTCCCTGCCCGTGGGTTTCACGCCGCTGGTGAAGGCTGCAGGGCTGGGTGATTATTTCCGCAGCAAATCGCTTTACCTCAAGAATGACGCCGTATGTTTCCCCAGCCTCAGCTTCAAAGACCGGGTGGTAGCGGTGGCGCTGACCCAGGCCCGCAACTTCGGATTCGAAATCGTAAGCTGCTCTTCCACCGGCAATCTCGCCAATGCGGTTGCGGCGCAGGCGGCGCGGCTGGGATTGAAAGCGTGCGTCTTCATTCCTGCGGATCTCGAACCGGCCAAGATCGTCAACACTCAGGTGTATGGGGCAAAGATCATCCGCATTGCCGGCAACTATGACCAGGTCAACCGCCTGTGCTCACAGATTGCGGACAAGCATCGCTGGGGCTTCGTCAATGTGAATCTTCGTCCCTACTATGCTGAAGGATCGAAGACCGTGGGCTATGAGATTGCTGAGCAACTCGGCTGGCGGCTTCCAGACAACGTGGTTGTGCCCATGGCGGGAGGATCGCTCATCACCAAGATCTACAAGGCATTCAATGAACTGATGGAACTCGGGCTGGTGGAACGCAAAAACGTGAAACTCTTTGGCGCGCAGGCCACCGGATGCAGTCCAATCAGCGCAGCGGTGAAAGCCGGGCGTACAGAGATCGATCCGCAGAAGCCCAACACCATTGCGCGCTCCCTGGCCATTGGAAATCCTGCCGATGGATATTACGCGGCCAGCACCATTACCGGCAGCGGCGGCTGGGCTGAAGATTCGAGCGATCCGGAGATTGTGGATGCGATTATGCTGCTGGCCGAAACCGAGGGCATCTTCACGGAGACGGCGGGCGGCGTCACCGTAGGCGCGGCTCGCAAGCTGTACGGGCAGGGGAGAATCCGTCCGGAGGAAACTACCGTGCTGTGCATTACCGGCAACGGACTCAAAACCACGGATGCGCTGGCCGGACGCTTCGAAGAATCAGAACCCATCGCGCCCAAGCTGGCGTTCTTTGAAGAGTACCTGGAACGCGAACTGGTGAAGGAGGCGAAGTGAACGTTACCGTCCATATTCCAACAGCATTCCGGCGGCATACCGGCGGCGTGGAGAAGTTCGAATGCTCGGCCACTAACTTAAACGATGTAGTTGATACCCTGGGGACACGCTTTCCCGAGTTGAAGCCCCACCTGCGTGATCAGGACGGCAAGATTCGCCGCTACCTGAACATTTACGTCAATGACGAGGACATTCGCTTTCTCGGGGCCAATCACCTCTTCAGCGAAGGTGATGAGATCACACTGGTTCCTTCGATTGCCGGGGGAAAGTAAGCACTCAGCCCCTGAACCGTCTCGTATACCTCGAGTGCAATCCGAGCAGATGCAGTTGAACATGCCGCTGATGAACACTGATTTACGCTGATCAGAGCAGATCATGCCACAATCAAAGACAAAACCTTTGCAACACAGCGTGGCAAGCCACAACCAAAGGCTTTCACCGCAGAGGGCGCAGAGGTAACAAAAGCAGTTGATAATGTATTGAATTTGGCGGTGTGTTGCTCCCTATGTACCGCACTCGCCCTTGGCTGCGCGGGAGAATTCGTCGCAAGCAGAGAAGAATTCGACCGTTAGTAATACAGAGAAACAGAGTGAGCGGAGGGAGAGTAATTTACCCACTTAACAAATTACCCATTTACCAAATTCCTTAGCGACGTTTGCGGTGAAAAATCTTGAGAAGCTGTCATCAGGGAAGGCAGGTCCAGCTCAGCTAGCTCTTTTCTTCGGGTCACTTCTCCTACGATCAACAATGCGGGAGCGGGCACTCCGGTGACTGCATGAAGTTGTGATAACTCCAGGAAGCGCACCTGTTGCTGCGAGCTGCTGACCTGTGAGATCAGGGCGCAGGGAGTGTCTTCATCCAGGCCCATGGCCAGTAACTGGTGAGCGGTTTTGCCGTAATCCGGACCGGGCATGTAGACGGCGTAGGTAGTCTTTGCCGGATCGAACAAGGCTCTCGAACCGTTGGCACAATGGTGCGCTGTGAGCAGCACCAGGGCTGAAGCCGACCGCCGATCTGTCAGGGTGAACGAAGCAGCCGCGGCGCCGGCATGAGCGGCTGTAATGCCTGGTACAACCTCAAAAGCAATCTGGGATTCACGCAGAGCATCGATTTCTTCTCCCAGCCGGCCAAAAATTGCCGGATCGCCAGACTTGAGGCGCACGACTGTTGAGCCTTTTTGGGCGTGGGAGATCATCAAGGCATGAATCTGCTCCTGGCTGGTGCTGTGGTTTCCGCAGCGCTTTCCCACATTGATGGTGTTGGCAGCGGAAGGAACTAAGTCGAGCACTTCTCGCGAGACCAGATCGTCATGAAGCACCACCTGTGCGCTGCGCAAAATATTTGCCGCCCGCACGGTCAGCAAATCCGCTGCGCCGGGTCCTGCTCCGATGATGTAGACCTTGCCTGACATGTTTATCTTTATCTCTTCTTGCTCTGAATAATCAATTCCCGCTATATCCATGATGAATATCTCTAAATCAGCGTTACCAGCGTCCATCAGCGGCTAAAAACTATTTCTTCCTCTGCGTTCTTTGCGTCCTCTGCCCTAAAAATAGCTGGGTGCTTACGGTGGATACCTTAACCCGAAGCGCAATTTTCATGTTTTCTGGGTGGGACGTTAGTCCCATGTCCGACTGCGGTAAATTTAAACTGTATTGGGCTGGTATGGGCCAGCAGGTGCAGTAGTTGTTTTCTGGACTCGCTTCGCGGCAGCGCTTTCAGGATCGTGGTGCGCACCCGGCCCAGCCACGCCACCCATGATTCGTACTCGGGCCCAAAGTCCTGCTCCAGTTTCTTGCGGATGCGTTGCGCCAAGGCCGGGCTCTTTCCGCCAGTGGAGATGGCGATCTGCAAATCTCCCCGGCTCACGACTGCCGGGGAATAGAAATCGCAATAATCCGGATCGTCCACGGAGTTGCAGAGAACGCCTGCCTGCCGCGCCTCTTCATAAATGGCATGGTTCACCGCTTCTACATCGGTGCAGGCAATCACCAGGAAATAATTGCGGAGAATTCCCGCGCGGTACTCCTCCGCAACATGGCGCAGGAGACCGCGTTCTGCCCACTCGCGAATGCGCTCAGTGATTTTCGGCGCAAGCACCGTCACATCTGTTGCGGAGCGAAGTACGGCATGAATCTTTTCTTCAGCCACCGCGCCGCCGCCTATGATCAGAACCTTGCGCTCCTGCAGTTTGAGGAAGATCGGGTAGAGAACCATCATGCCTCCAATTCGTGCGACGGACGTCCAGGCGAGGGATCGCGCAACGCAGCCTCGATCTCCTGTCCGGCCAGAAAGGCGCGCAGTTCGGTATCCGAGTGGCGCGCAAAGAACTGCCGCAGGTTTTCACGGTCATTGCGCCGGATGAGGTAATGCCGCAACAGGCGCTCCATCGCATCCGGCGTCTCGACTGCCGGGCAGCGATAACCAATGGGACGCGCAAAGGCCGCATGATGGCCCACGCTTCCGCCGAGGCAGAAGTAATAGGCATCGACCATTTCGCCGTTGACTTTGATCTTCTTCCCTTCGAGGCCGATATCGGCGAGCCGGTGCTGGCCGCAACTGTTCGGACAACCGGTTACGTTCAATCGCAACTGTTCATCGAATCCGGGCAGACGTTCTTCCAGCTCTTCCACCAGCCACCGTGTGAATGCCTTGGTTTCAGTGATGGCCAGTTTGCAGAATTCAGATCCGGTGCAGGCTACCGCGCCGCGCCAGAATGTTGAAGCTTCAACGTGCAGCCCGGCCGTCTCCAGGCCGAGTGCAACCGCATGGGTCTTGTGCCTGGGAACATTTACGAGAATCAGGTTTTGTGTATTGGTGGTGCGCAGCTCTCCCGTGGCGTGTTGCTCCGCCAGATCGGCAGCCACACGCATCTGCTGGGGAGTAATGCGTCCGCGAAGCACCGAGGCTCCAACGTAAAACAGTCCGCGCTGGCGCTGCTGGTGAATGCCAACATGATCCCGGAATATGTCGGCAGGTATCTGCTCTGTGCCTGCGGGTTGAAGGTAGTATCCCAGCCGGCGCTCCAGTTCCTGCAGGAATGTTGCCGGCGTCCACCCATGCCGCAGGAATAGATATTTCAGGCGCGCGCGTTCGCGGTTCTCGCGCAGCACATCTGCATCGCGGAAAATCTCGCTCACCGCCTTCAGCACAGGCAGCACCTGTTCGGTGCGAATGAATGCATCCAGGCGCACAGCCAGATGCGGCTCGGTGGAAAGACCGCCGCCTACGCGAATAGAGAAGCCTGCTTCGCCATTGCGCACTGCCGGAGTAAAAGCGAGATCGTTGATCTCCGGATAGGAGCACCAGTCGCGGCAGCCGCTGATGCTGATCTTGTACTTGCGGGGAAAGTTGTAAAAATCAGGATTGCCAACGAGCAACTCGGTCGCTTGAAACAAGAGCGGCGAGGCATCCACCAGTTCATTGGCATCCACCCCGGCCAGCGGGCATCCGGTGATATTGCGGGTCACGTCACCGCAGGTGGACATGGTGGTGAGCCCAGTGCTGATAAGCGTCTCGATGAGATCGGGCAGATCTTCAATCTTTACCCAATGCAATTGAATATTCTGGCGAACAGTGATGTCGGCGACACCGCGCGCATATCTCTCCGTGAGATCGGCGAGGGCGCGCAACTGATGCGATCGAAGAAAGCCGTTGGAAAGGCGGATTCGCACCATGAAATACGGAGTGGCTTTACCTTCCCCGCCGCTGCCGCCCAGCGCTCCTGCGCCATCGCCCTGGGTGTAGACTCCCCACCAGCGGAAGTAGGTTTTTATCCACGCTTCAGGGATGGCCGAGTATCCCTGACGGGCGAAGTCGCGTATTTCCTGAAGGCACTCCCACGGATTCTTTTCCCGCTTCAGCCTTTCAGCGCGTTGTGCCTTGGTTTCAGTCTGTGATGCCGGTTGTGTACTCATAAATTCTTTCCCAAAAAGACGCTAAAAAAATAAAAAGGCCCATTGCTCTGGCAATGGGCCTTTCCTAAGTGTGTATGATTCCCTATTTAGGAGCAGCACAGCAAGCCAGAGACACGCATGTGTATTCACAACAACAAGTACACATGGCGTTCTGGCAGATGTTCTGCATAAAGAAAAAGGTATGCTTTTCAGCACCGTCCTGTCAAGAGGAATTGGTAAATGGGCAGGGCAATCGCATTTGAAATTGGGCTGAACCACGATTGCCACTTACATATGGATCTGGCAGGCATGAAGTTTCTCGTAGGAGGGATTTCATGCCGAGCAAAGAAACGCTGGAGCAGTTTGGTTCTTGTTGGGAAGGGCTGGAGGATCCGCGCAACGGGAATGCCGCGCTG
>QHVI01000023.1 GCA_003223515.1 Candidatus Angelobacter sp. Gp1-AA117 | reverse complement strand
CACCAAGCTGCGCACCTGGCTCAACAAGGCGGTGTCGCTCCAGGCCGCCTGGGCCACGATGTGATGCAGAGACTGATGCATCTGCCGAACATTGTCTGGCGCCAAACGCGCGGCCATCGGTTCAACGCTCTTGCGCTCGATCGGCAGTAAAACGCCCTTGGTGTAGTCCTGCATCGGCTCTACGCGGTCGGCATGTCCTGCCACCTGCGTTACCTGATCCAGATAGGTTGCGAAACGCTCCTGTTGCTTCCTAATCTCTCGCTGGCTAGCCTTCATGCCATCAAATTAGCATCGCGCTCGCATATCACGCCTCTTAAATCCGCGAGGGGAACCATAGTTATTAACACAGTAGTACTACTGCTTATATTGTGGTCATCTCTTGCATCTTGCGGCGAAGGGAAAGTGGTCGCATGTCCGTCCAGATCTCTTTGATATGATCCAAGCACTCCTGCTTCGTGCCTGACTTGCCTTCATTCCTCCATCCCAGCGGATTCTCACGATCTGCGGGCCAGATGGAATATTGTTCTTCATGATTTACAACAACTTTGTAAAAGCGATTATCGTATTCAGATTGGATCGACATAAGCTTTGCTCCTTCATAAATTATTCATTCGTATAATTACATGTAGGCAGATTCCACCACTTTGTCGGCGGTATCGTAAAGGCCGTTGTCGTGCCCCACAGAACCAGCCAACTAGTCCACTGTTACGATAATTTTCCGTTGTTCATAACGGTTCACTCAGATTACGAGTTTCGGAGGCAAGCTCTGCCCGATAATGGTTAAGACAAGCAGAATCAGAGATTGTAGAAGAAGTCGTAATGGCGATTTCGCTGCCATCCAACTGGATTACGATGGATCGTTTGATTAATTTAATAGAAAGGATTAGGCGCCGGTTTTTATAGCCGTCTACAATTCCTTCTAGTCCGGCCAGAGGTCCACTTTGAATGAGGACCTGAGTGCCAATTGCAACAAAAGGATGAGGTTCGACTTTGTAGCGCGATTGGATTATTTGAAGTACTGCCTCGATCTCCTGGATTTGTATTGGCAGAGGCATCTTTCTGTTTCCCACAATTCGTATCACACCGGGTGTTGTGAGGATCGGCATCTGAACTTGCGGGTTGAACCTACAGAAGATATAGCTCGGAAAGAGAGGAAGTTCCGATTCAACACTGCGATCCGACCATTTGCGTTTACTCTTGTATCTAGGCACAAATTGGTGGAACCCTTTATTTTGTAAACTTTTGGCTGCGGCGAGCTCAGAACGTGGTCGAACCTGGATTGCATACCAATTCAATCCTTCTGTTGTATTTTCCATGTGGCCCCGCAACAATAGTCCTCGACTTCCATTATCTAAAAATGGCAAGGCTACCGCCATCTAAGTCCCAATTTTGTCAAGTACCAGTGTCGTTTATCTACCTAAGTTGGTCTTTCTTAGAAGTTTGGTCTTTCTTAGAGGTTAAATGCGAACTTTAAATTAAATTGAAGAGAATGGCATACAACAAAAGATTTCCTTTGTTCTGCAAATGTTATTTTCCTTACATATCACCTAGTTATCTTAACACCATATAGTGAAAATGAGGAAGTTACTAAAAGCTGCTCGCGTTGGGCATCACTGCATAGCCGCTTTTAAACTCTGATGATTTTTCGAAATCGTAAATCCGGCTTTCTCGCAAGAAAAACGCGGGCGGACAACTGATTAGGTGAGAGCTTTGTTGACTTCAGCGCTGTCGGTACAATACCTGTGAAGGAGCCCTTGCTGACCGTCGCGATCTCGTGACGTCATTCAAGAAAACGCTTGGCGAGCCGGCCCTTCGGGGCAGGCTTTTGTTGCAGCTTCCTGGACAGAGGACTCCGTTACCAGAGCAGCTTGCGTGGAGCTCTTTTTGTATCCGGCAGCGTACCGATAATAAACCCGTGTGACCGAGGGAAATATTACGAGTTTCGAGGCGATCCCGATTTAGCCGCCGCCCAATAATATCAGCATGAATGATCGTCTTACGTAATCCGCCGGTCTCGGTGAGGCAGCATTTCAGCATGCCGCGCTCTATCCACCGTTGAACCTGGAGCACCGACGTGTGGGAATCGAGAGGTCGTCCCGAGCAACGGTCAGATCTGGAAGAACTCGCGGGGAAGTCCGTAATGCTGCAAAAGACCAGTGAACGGCAGCAGGATATGTCGAGTCGATCATGTACCTGTCACGATTCGACCAGCGACTGATACGCTTGTGGTCGGGGCGCCGCGACTCCACCCAGAATGCACCCGATGGGTTACCACGAGCAGGACCGTGGACCAATTGCCCTTCGCCGAACGTCTTTTCGGTTGCTCCAACCCATCCTTTGAGTCGATAGTCATCGCGCGCCATTTCTCGCGGTTCAGAACGCCCAAGCGCGGCAATGGTCCTCCAAAAGGAACGCGGCAAGTTTCGCCGAGCCAATAGGTCCTTTCCTCAAGACCGCCGCATAGTCAACCGTTTCTTTGGTGTGCTGCGCCATCGATGACTCTGTCTCCGACACATTCTCACTCAAAACACCCCCTGCTTGCACTTCGCAACTCCGGCGGGGCACCATTCCATAGACAGCAATCCGGCTTTCACTGCGCAATAGGGCGATTGGCGGAACACCAACGGAGCGCTCAGGTGGGCGCATCTCGGTGCTTCGAGGCCCAAAATACAAGGCACATCTTGCGGCCCGAAGATCCCGAGTGCGCCCGCGAGATTCCTCTGGCCCGGGTCGCTCAAGCTTCGTTCTGACGCCCCGTTGCTTGTGTCAGCCGGTCTGCTCAGACGCACCTCCGATTTCTTCAGAACGTTCAGGGCGCAAAAGATGGCAAATCCTCTCCATTGAACAGCGCCTCGTACGCGGTCCGTTCTTTTTTGCTCTCACGAACCGGCAGCAACTCTGCATGACTTGGCGGAAAAGCGAAGTGATACACGAAATCCAAGCGCTCTTTCGTAAGGCGGTTGCCGACCACGTCTTTTGTGTGTTTTCTGCAAAATTCGCAAAAGTCTTCGGATTGAATCACAGTACGCTTTCCGCAGCCAGTCTCGATCTCAGTTGCTTTCAGCCAACCGTGATTAATCCAAGCCTCCACCGTGTCTGGCCGGACATGGAGCGTCGCTGCAAGAGTGTATTTTGTGAAGCTGTCTTTGCCCATCTTCGCATTGGCGCCGAGCCGGTAGAGCATGTGCCAGATCGAGCTTTCCGAGCGCCGCAGTGATTTCGCCACTTCATTTATTGGGTACAGGTCAATCAATTTCAGCAGCCGCTGCTGCTCTGGTTCGGTCCACACTCGATAAGGACGACGGAATTTCACGCCCATTCGTCTGACGAACCTCCTGCAAGCCCATCTGGGATTGCCGGATTCCTGCTCCAGTTTGGTCAGCAAATCGCTCAGTCTGCGTCCGGCAGCATCGGTATTTGCCCGGACGAGATCGCGTGCCGCTTTCGACCAGCGAAATTCGCGGCGAAATATTCCATCATGTACATCAGCCATCGTCATTGACATTCCAGAATCTTGAATCGCTGATCTACAACAATTTGTAGGTCCGATCGGTAGCTCAACTCACCGGCGTTCTCTTCCAGAATTCCTCCTCACCTATATAACGCTCTGAAAATAAAATTTGTACCGGCGAAATTGAATCTGCGACTTAAAAATTGTTTGCACGTGGAACTATATTGGATTTGACCCGCTACTTTGCCTGATGACGGTCTACTCACGGAGCGGGATGCTTAAGCGTTACAAATCGGCATCGGCTGTCTTGTCCAACAAATTGCACTCATTCGGCTGGCACTCAGCGTAGGCATTTCGGAAAAGTTGCCACCGGCTGCCAAATAGGAGCAGGCACTAGAGGCTATTGAAGCCAGTAGTCGCTCGGCGATAAGCGAAGCAGTCTTGGAACAGAAAGGTGGGTTCCAATATCTGAAAGTGTCTTTGACGAGCCCACAAAGAAGAAGATTGAATGTGAAGATTTTTGCTGTTCCATGCATTTGGATTCCAGCAATATTCCGCAAATCGAGGGTACCGCTGCCCGGGTAAGTTCCGAAAATAGACTGGGATCGTGACGCAATTTCAGAATCGCTTCGGAAAACCTGCGAATCGTGTGCGGGTCATTTCCATCGCGGAGATCCTGAGCAATTGCGATCCCACGCACTGAGGGTGTGTAAACAGTTCGAGGTACCGAGAAGGTTTGACGCAGTGCATAATCGAGAATAAAGGAATCGTTGAGATTCGACGTATCTTCCGCAACTGCATTCAGCAGCGTGATGAGTTGTGGAATATCCGGACTCCTGTCGGCATAATCCCAGAGCAGCTTGAATTCAGGGCTGCTGGTGAGCCAGATGGCATAAGCTAACCCAACTTCCCGCGTCTTAATAAAGAAGCTTTGAGGACCATTTTCCGCAAAGATCTTGCTCGAAAGAATCTTTATTAATGACGGTCTGTCGAGATCAGCGTATCCAGACAGATCAGCGTAAAAGAGCAGGTCTCCATTCACGGCATCAGGACTAAGGAGTCCAACATACCATGGGAAATCAATATTACTTACACCGTAGCGCTCTGAGATCCTCTTCATAATCGGATAGTTTGTGCTTGTTCGAGTCTGCTTCTCACCCTGAAACGGCACAACCGGGAGAGTTTTCACAAAGGGAATAAGTTCATCTTCGATGGTATGCAGCGCCTCCTGGTCTGTTGTGAGGTCAATGTATAGAGCATTGCGGCTGAGAACAATTGTCTGTAACTCTTGAATTTCAGAGACGGTTTGCTTAGGGCCTTTCGTAAGATCCTCCTGCACCTCGAAGGTCAGTTGCTGAAGCCCCCTGATCAGCTCTCGGTCCGGAAAGGAGGAGATGTTTCGCTGCCAGTATTCAAGCAATTCCTTCTGTAGAGAAGTAAGATCAGAGCGTTCAAGTTGGCGGGAAATCTCGGCGGCGGAAATTTCGGGAGCCTGTGAAAGCAAGTTCATGGCAAACCGCTTCAACTCTTCGATGCGATGCGCATGTACCGGATCGTGCAGATTCCATTTCAGCCTCTCATCCCAGTGGCTGCGCGTAAATGTTGAGTACACCGCCTGGAAAAGTGGGTCACGCTGATTGAGGAAAGAATACGCTGTATTTTGCAACATTCTGAATTCGTCATTCTTGAAAGATTCATCAACTGCCAAACGTTGGTTAACAAGGTCCCGCAATCGCTCTACACTGGACAGATCGCAAGCAGAATGGTGAAGTATGTCACCCAGAAGATTCAAGACTATTTTAAAATCGCGGGTATCTGCCGCTGAAGTTCGAAATACGAGATCGGCCCGTCCAGATGCAGCATTCTCGTCATAGCCAACTGACCAGTTCAGGGTCTTTTCCTGAATCTGCTTTAGCAATTCAGAATAAGAAACGACCTGCTCTCCATAATGCAAGCCGATTGAATCGAAACACCGGGGAAGAATGGGAAGATATTTATAGTACTTCCGTGGGACATTGTGGAGGTCAAACGACAAACCAATATCAATTGTAGGAGGGCGATCAAATAAACTGGCGACGACCGGCACGCCTTCCAATTGAAACTGCTTATAGTGGATATCATCGTCTGGCGTTAATGGGGGATTATTAGCGAATCTTGGCCGTGGAACTTTGGACTGGATTGCATCAATTTCGCGCGTTTTTACAGTTTCTTCGGCTTTGAAGTTCGCAAGTGCCTCCTGATCGGTGGAGACATGATAATGCTGCCGCAAAAAGGCTATCTTTGCTTGGATCCGCTGCTGCCTGGCTGCCTCAAAGGACCGCATTACTTCGGGCGAGGGTTTTGAGGCAGTAGCAACTGGGGTGTCAAGCAGATGAAACGTTGAGATCAGCTCTCGCCAAATGTTTTTGCCTGAATGCAACTCGAGTTCGACCGAGTTCCAAGTGGGTTCCTCCGCGAGCGACAGGGTAAACGATCGGTCCATTTCAAGAGCATTGAGGTGCTGTTTCCACTCCATGCTGAGATCAATGCCGAACTGAGGAGGAGTCTTGATCCAGATTATTTCCGTGCGGCGCCTCGACTTTGCATGGGACAGAATGAGATCGTTGAAAGAACGCAAAGCCGATGATTGGTCAGGGTAATCCGAGAGTTGCCGAATGTTGTCGAGAATCACATTCCTGATCTTTTCAATTTGCTCGACGGACATACGGTTGCCCGGAATGCCGGAAACTTCAATCTGCTCAAATGGATAACGCGGTGAGTTATAGAGAAAAACATCGTAATCGACCTTCCTGGCGCCCGAATCAAATTCGCGCGCTTTACTGTCAACCAAAGCTTTGTATAAAAGCGAGCTTTGATCAGCCGCAAGGCCTTGAAACAGTAGTTGCAGCAGCTTGAGTTGCGTGGTTGATTCTGTTTTCAGAGGTCTCCACCCAAAGCGAATCGCGGCAGCGTTCGTTTCTGTTCCGCTCGGGAATGGATAGATTCCAATTGAACGATCATCCGAACTTTGAATGGGATATTTAGGGTCCGAATCAGATGATGACTGATTGGCCGCACTAGGAACGGCAAAAGCGTCGAACTCTCGCGAAATTCTTTCAAGGAAATCAGGAACTCTTTCTCTCGGATTGAGGGTGAAGATGAAACCAGTTGTCGGCCCAAGACGATAATGCTCCTGATAAAATCGTCGTATGTCCTGTGGGGAGACATCCCTCATAGAATCGGGATTTCCCCGGATATCCCATGCAAAAGGATTACTGCTGCCCAGTAAGCGCTTATTCAACTCAAAATAGTAGGCTTCAGCGGATTGGTCCGGCTGATTTTCATCGTATACGGAGCCCTGTTCGACAAGCGCCAATTGGTTCGCGCTGTCGACGCTCACGCCAAAATGGTAGAGTTCCCGCTCCGCCTCCGCATCTGAAAAATCAGCGCGGAACAGAGCATTGAGCCAGGCATGTAGCTGCTCAAAAAAGCCTTCCAATCCCGTCCCGGAAGAGAAGCTGTAGAACGTGAAGTCCCGCGCCGTGCCAGCCCGGGTTTCGCTCAATCTCATCTCCGTCAGAAGAGTGACATAGCGGCCTCGGGTGCCTTTTCCGGCTAGCAAATGCTCCAGTGCATGAGGAACACCTCGATCTGATCGGTCCGGCGTGTCAACCCAAATGAAAGCTTTTGGAACCGTTTCAGTCTGCAAGAGGAAAATGGGCGCCGATGTACGAACGTGAACAAACTTTGCACCAATTGCTTGTCCACGCTCGTCAATGTACAAATGTTCAATACGGAACCCAGCAGTTACCTGCCCTAGTTTGAGCCTGGATAGGTGATTTTGCTGCGAAACAGTGTCCGCTTTCACAAGAATGGCTGAAAACCAACAAGCAAATAACAAAATGATTTGAAAATGAATGCTCTTCATGGCGATTCCGTCAGTTTTCAATTTGCGTCATACTGCAGTCATCTGGATTGATTGACGCTATACCGTGTCGCGATATACGATATTCATCCATCGCTCTAAATTTATCAAAATTCTGAGGCGACATATGCTTCCATTTATTCTGGCGCTGATTATTGGTCTGCTGACTGCCGGACTCACCTCGGATGGCAAGACCTCCGAAATAACTCGTAAGAGCTCCACCATAGGAGATCCGAAGCCACAGGTGCCTACATGTCCAAATAGTAAGCCGGGCTGTGCTCCTGGTCCTTAAAAAGGCACGTCTATAACATCAATATCTGATTCGAGTACACTATCCAGCCCAGATTACGCAGTCAAGAACCTGCGCTGATGAAGCTCTTGTCTCTCAATCCGCGGACTGTACTTTTGCCCGTACTGCTTGCGGCCATCTCCGCTTGTGCCCACGGAGTTGTCCACTCAAAGTCTTCTTCCACATTACACAAAGGTTTGATTATCGAGCACTTGACGAGCCATTTCGATGCTGAAAAGGCTGGCATGAAAGTGGGCGATGTGCTCCTCTATTGGACACGGGGCGAGGATAAAGGGGAACTGGCTTCACCTCTGGATTTCTTGTATTTGCGTTACGCGGAGGCAACTCGTGGACGTCTGAGAATTGATGGAATCAGTGGCGGGCGTAAAAGGAGTTGGTATCTTGGATCCGACGTTTGGGGCATCTGGCCCCGCCCAAACTTTTCGGGCTTGCTTCTGGGCCAATATCAGCAATGTCAGACTTTGCCAAAAGGTATAGATCAGAAAAAGAGAATGGAATGCTGGCAGGCTGTTGCAGCCGAAGCCCGAACGCTTCCTGTGGAATGGCTAGTGCCGTGGGTTCTGTCACAGGCAGCCTACCAGTTCGGTATAAACGGCTTACAGGATGCAATGGATCAATCTTACAAAAATACCATTGAGGAAATCTCTTCAGATGCTCATAACACCAGAGGTCAGCTTCTCTTGCAATGGGGCCGCGCATTCAGTAGCAGGGATGATCTTGCCCAGGCCGGCATACGTTTCGGTGCAGCAGTTCAAGAGTGGAGCCAAGTGGGAGCCGACAATGTTGCTGTTGCGGAGCCTCTCCTTGAATTTGGGTTGACAGCGTTGAATCAGGGTAATTATGAGACCGCAGAAGAAGCTTGGGAACATGCTCGGACGATCTTGGAGAGATTTGCTCCTAGGAGTCTGGAAATGATACTGGCCTACGGGAATTTGGCGGTCCTTTATCAACAAAGGGGAGATCTCACAAAAGCTGAAGATTATTATCGGCGGGCAGTCGCTAAAGAACGAACGTACCTTCCAGGAAGTCAATATCTTCCACAGCAACTGACGAATCTCGGCACACTGGTTCGCGCTCGGGGCGATTTGGCAGCTGCCGAGATGTATCACGAACAGGCGTTAGCGGCCCTCAACAAGGTTGGTATCAACAATGAAGCAGGAGCAAACATTTTCGACAACCTTGCTGATTGCGCCCTGGACCGTAATGATCTCAGAAAAGCCGAACAATATCAGAGGCGAGCACTTGCAATTCGGCAAAAACTGGGTCTTCACAATCTTGATGTTGCTGCCAGCCTCACCAGCCTCGGTATCATTGCCGAACGGAAGGGGACTTTCAAACTCGCCGAACGGTACTACCGTAAATCCCGTGCCATTCAGGAACAAATCGCACCTGAGTCTCCGGCTATCGCGGATGTTGTTGCAGGTCTTGGCCGGATCACGCTTTCTTCTGGTGATCTTATGCAAGCGGAACAGTATTTTCGAGATGCTCTTGCGCTGCTAGAGAAAGTCGCCCCAGCCAGTCTCCGGCATAACGAGGTTTCAGCAAACCTGGCCCAGGCCCTTCACCAAGCCGGGCGCCTCGATGAGTCAGCAACGATCTATAGACATATTCTGGCTGATCTTGAAAACAAGACAACTCAGCTAGCAGTTTTTGGCGAAAACCAGTCCCGCTACAGAGCCAGGCATGCTGCGTACTATCGTGAATATATCGACCTGCTGCTGGAGCAAGGGAAAACGGAACTGGCATTTGAAACCCTCGAAAGCTCTCATGCCCGCACTTTGTACGATATGCTGTCAGCATACAGAATCGACGTAGCGCAAGGTGTCGACCCTGCACTGTTGAACCAGGAACATAATCTGCGCCAGTCGATAGCCCAAAAATCTCAATATAAGCTCCGATTACTCGCACGAAAATATACCGACGAACAGATCAGTGGTTTGGACAGGGAAATTTCCAGCCTGCGTGACCAATATGAACAGTTGGGAGCGCAAATCAGAATGAAGACTCCGGCCTACGCGGCTCTCATCCAGCCACAGTCTCTCACGTTAGCAACGATTCAGGGCACGCTCGATTCTGATTCTGTTTTGCTCGAATACTCCCTGGGAGAACGTCACAGTTCCCTCTGGTTGGTGACGGATCATTCGCTTAAGATATATGAGCTTCCGCCTCGGAAAAGAATTGAGAATCTGGCGCGTCAAGTCTATGAGTCCTTCAGCACACACCGCGATCAAATAGGAAGCGAGGCTGCCGGCGCGGCAGAGTACAACAGAGCGGCCAGTGATCTAAGCCGTATCATTTTGGGGCCAATCGCAGAAAATATAGGCGACAAAAAACTTTTAATTGTGAGTGATGGCGCATTGCAGTATGTGCCATTTGCGGCGCTACCAATTCCTCGGAAAACCAGGACTGGCGTTGATGGCCGGCCTGTAATCCTCGACCACGAGGTCATCAATCTGCCGTCGGCATCAGTAATTGCGGAACTGCGCAGATTTGCAAACGAGCGCATTCAACCTCTGAAAAAGGTAGCAGTGTTGGCTGATCCAGTCTTTGAAATCGAAGATGAACGGATCTCATCTTCAAGAAACAAACCAAGTACGCTCGCTTCCTTTGCCTTGAATGGGCATCCGCCTCAATCAGATCGACAGATGCCTGTCGC
Organism: Candidatus Angelobacter sp. Gp1-AA117; assembly: GCA_003223515.1. Taxonomy (GTDB): domain Bacteria; phylum Acidobacteriota; class Terriglobia; order Terriglobales; family Acidobacteriaceae; genus Angelobacter. The sequence goes on along the minus strand of QHVI01000023.1, from coordinate 48,345 downwards.
GTTGAGGCGTTCATTCGCGGATGTTCGTACAAAAAAGACCTCGGGGTTCTATCTGAATCGCCTTTTATATACGCGCCGTGAAGCGCACGCCATCATGGCGCTCGTTCCAAAAGGGAAAGGACTCGAGATTCTCGATTTCGGCGCAAACCGGGCCAGTGCGTTAAATGCAGATCTCGGCAACTATGAAATCGTGCACTTTGCCACTCATGGGCTGCTCGATAGCAAACATCCGGAACTGTCGGGATTGGTTCTTTCGCTGGTAGACAAAAATGGTAAGTCCCAAAACGGATTTCTTCAGCTTGAGGATATCTACAACCTCAAACTCCCTGTTGAGTTGGTGGTCCTCAGTGGCTGCCAAACCGGTCTTGGCCAGGATGTCAGCGGGGAGGGATTGATAGGGCTCACCCGCGGTTTCATGTATGCAGGTGCTAGCCGGGTAGTCGCAACTTTGTGGAACATCAATGATGTGGCGACCTCGGAATTTATGGGCTTATTCTACAAGGCGATGTTGCGAGATGGCCTTAGGCCGGCCGCCGCATTGCGCAAGGCGCAGATTGAAATGCTCAGGCAAAAGCAGTGGAAGTCACCGTACTATTGGGCTGCGTTCGAGCTTCAAGGTGAGTGGAATTAGGGAGCAAATTCTTTGGCCCTCCATGACTTGTCCGAAAGTCCTACGCTGGATTGTCGTTCCTGAGACAAACTGGATGCTGAGGTAGTTGCAGTCAGAGTTGATGACTGCCGAGAACTGCGGCGACTTCGATCTAATGGCTGGCAGCCAAATTCGGACATCCCTAGGTCTATTGAGCGAGCGCGTCCATGAATGGATGAACCAGGGCTTTGCGCTTGCATACTTCATCATCCCCGACCGCCGTATAGCGCTGGAGGTATTGCGCCATGCCATGCGCAAGTTAGATGTTCAGCAAGGCCGTGAGGAGAAAAGAGCGTACTGGCGCGATAAGTACCTGACAAGGAGGATCACCAGAACGGTGCGCAGCGGCGAAGATGCGCTGCAGTGGCTGATCTATTTGACGATTGAGCCATATGAGAAAGAACAAGAGCAATCAGGCCAATACAGCGTCCGTGATATGGTCGTCCGGTATGTGAAATCTCTTTTACAAATGGCCACAGCAATGTCGTCGTTTTACGTCAGTGTTGGCCTGCACCGTTTGCTCCATAGTTACAGTACTTCCGAAACCCAACGTATATACGAATCAGTGACGCAGCACTTTCCTGGCCAGCAGGAATACCGCAGGGTGAAAGGAGTCCTAATGAATCAGCTTCGGCTGCGGTTTGGAAGTCACCTTAAAGTGTACCGGGCTGAGCATGGAGAATTGCGGTTTCAAGTTTTTAGTGACCAACACGAATGGATCAACTTGGTTGAAGAATGCTTGAGAATGTTCATTCCATGGAGCACACGGAATCTCTGTTCTGCAACAATCGGACATCTTGTTCAACAGTTAGCTGGTTCGACAGCAGATTATGATTCGGTCGAGCTTCGGCGTTGTCACATCTTTATCGATCCTCTGTGCCACAGCAAGATCATCAACAACCTGAATCTTGATTCTTCTCGTCAACGGCTTGCAGTACCCAATTTCTTTCTGAATGGAAACGATAATGACAACAAACCTGAACGCTCGGTACACAAGCCAGCTGAGTTGTCTGAACAAGAACAACAGGCGATTCTGACGGATCTCTCCGAGCAGACGGTTCGACGGCAGCGCTGCTCTTTGGAAGTGCTGAGGATCGTCGCGCACGGCAGGGAGTATGCGCGTTTGAATGTAATTGAGCCGGAGCCTAAGCAATGCTGGATCGCGGAAGGTACAAGGTTGATTGAGGTATGGACAGCAGACCACGATGGGGATGTACTTGTTGCCACGCATTGGCTGACATACCACGAATCACATGGAATCGCGCGAAGCAAGGGATTAATAGAGCTTCCCAATGGTACAAACGTCGTGTTTGATACTCGTCCTGAAATGCGAGAGGAAAACCGTGGTGCGATTTTGTCTATAAGCTTTCGCTATCGTGTTCCGCGATTCGCGTGGAAAGCTCACTTAGAATCGATTCCAATGGTCCCGCGTTTTGCTCTTATTGCAGTGATCATTCTCTTCATAGGCTCTCTCATTAGTACACTTTATTTTCTGCATCAGTTGCAAATGCAAGAGAGCTATGTGGAGCGGATAGAAAATCAACTTATCCAAGAAAAAAACCAACGCGCGTTACTTGAAAAACAGATTCGGAATGGACCAGTGGCAGCTTACCGTCTGGTTCCTGACGATTCCAAAGAACGGTTCCCAGGCACAAGAGAACCCGACATTTCGCTGCCGGTGCAATCGGCCCTTCTCAGTCTCGAACTCCCGGTCGGGACTCATGCTTTACCTGTATATCGGGCCCGTTTGACAGATTTCTCCACGGATCGAGAAATCCTTACTGAAAAGGTCGCATTGGAGAAGAATGGAACTGACACGTTCGTGCGATTACAACTTCCTTCCTTGCTGATTGATCGCCAAAAGCATTATGTTGTCACGCTGGAAACACCGTCGGCTACCGGTCGACACGAACGACTACGGACATTCACGTTTTTTGTGAAGTGATGTGTTCAAACCTTGCTTCACTGAGGTGCGCACCTGTGCATTGAGACCTTTTCTTTCAGTCGTGCTAATTGCGTGGCTGTTATTTCTCAGAAAGTCCTACGCTGATTGGGTCAGCCGTGCAATAGACTGTAATCGCGATCCATGAATCAGCCTTAAAAATTAGCTTGGATCATAAACTGCGGAAATATTGGGAGCAGCCTGCCGTCTCAAGCGTTTTATGAATGCCAGACGCCATGCACGCACTGGCTTGGCCCAGATGCACGCGAATGAAACGCGATAAATGGATGCCCTGGTCTCCCTACGGATTCTGCCTGATCACCGGAGCAAGGCACGCAGTCGTGAATTCGTGCGCGCCACCGATTAGGACGCGGGGGTAAGAGTTGAGGGATTGATTGACCAGGACGGAAATGTTCATATGGTGGAATCGTGACCTGGACAATAATGGACACCAGCTTCGTTTAGATGTGCGTGAAGCTGCCAATTCCATTTTCGCCGAGGCGTGCCGACGGACACGAGCTGTTTTAGGAGAAGACTGTGATGCTGCTGCTTTGATGGAAGTGGCTGTTCAGAAGATTTCACAGTATCTTGACCGGGCGGCCGCACCGCCGTATTCACGTGATGTTCGCCCGTTGTTGATGCTTCGATTCACACAGGAATTGCGGCGATATGCGAAGCGATTACAGAGGCTGAAGCCAATTGGTGATGTCGATGCCGTGACGCAAAGCGATACGGCATCCATTGAAGACGATATCGATCGGAAATTGTACTTTGAGAAGTTATATTCCCAATTAGATAGTGGGATCCGTCGGCTCCTGACCTTGCGAATCATGGGATATGAGTGGCCTGAAATTGGTGAAATCGTACAGACTTCTTCAGTATCGGCTCGTAAGACATTTTGGGCCGCCGTCCGCAAAGCGCACAAAAAAATAATCAGTTCGTCGGCCAAAAACTCCCGTTGACTTCTGCATACACATCACACTCATGGGCTGGACTGCAATGCGTCTACCCTGTCACATGTAAACTCCACTGAGGACTGCATACGGAGGCGGATCCTTGACGTCACAGGGTGCGACGTCGCGATCCGCGAGGCTTTGCACCCTTGGGTGAGTGGAGACCCTGAATTACAGATTCCATTGGAGCAGAAAACAATTCACAAATCCGTAATAGTGTCCGCAATGTAATTGGCTTGCCCGCCTCAATTCTTTGCCAGTACCGGACTGAAAATCCGTGAGAAATCATGTCTTCCTGACTCAAGCCTGTTTGTTCTCGCAGTCGCTTTATTCGCACACCGAGATCTTTAAAAAATTTAACTTCATCCAGCACTGCCCAGTTGTAAGGGCAACTGAACTCCGATACCACGGCATAAATATGCCTTGGTATATTCAAAGGCATACGACCGTGAACTTACACTGAAACACACGGCTCGCTTTTTTGCCAACTAAATGAAGAAAATACGCTTAAATCAGACACGCTCTCGACAGCGTTGCATCCCCCAAGAAGACGATTTACTTGCTGGACTCGCTTCATTGCTGCAACGAGCACATCCCAACCCTGGCCGAGTCGGCTGCCCATCAAGAGATATCTTGAAAGAATGCGCGAAAGGACGCAGACAGTGGGAACAGTGGATGCTGGACCACCTCATGGAATGTTCTCCTTGCCTAGTTGAGGCCACAAGAATTCGCCAATATATGAATAACAAATCAGGCTAGTGCTCCAGGAAGGAGTACTTGAATCTATTCTTAACTGGACCTCTCATTGCTCAAACCTATGCTTCCATTGCTGGTGCGTTAGATTCACCCTGCCGCCCTGACTGCGGCCTCGATCCTGCTAATCTCATCATCGCTGATTTCGGCAAAGAGTGCCGCTTCGTTTTTGAAAGCGGGCCACGTGGTGTGTGCCTTGCAAGCAGGAAATGCCGTGGCTGAGCGAATTTCAACAGCAGTACGGCCCGCAGCGCCTAGTGTGGCGTTTCGTAATTGGCTACACATTATTCGTTTTAGGCAAGGCTTCTTGCTTTTCATCGTGGCTGGGCTTTGCTTTTAGGTTGATCTTCTACTTTCCTATCTTGAGCGAGGTGGGCGCACTCACCAGCCCCCTATAACACAAGCTCGAAGAAGCGAACGCACTATGTTTTCTACTTAAAGTCCGTGCCAGCGACGATTTCCCTCGCTGAGGTTGGGGGAAGTTGTGAAAGACCGGTTGTTGGTTCTAAAGGCTTTAATAAGCGGAACATTGGTCAGAAACCGGTATATTCGACCCTGTTTCCGGCCAATTTCCGGCCAACTCAAACCTATGAACAGACGGGCTGCATGGGCGGGGGTTCTGCAGCCGAATCGGCAAATTCTTAGAAGAGATTCTATGAGACTTAGGTTCGCTAAACTCATCATGATCAGCAACGCCTGAATGAACTGTTCCTTTCACAAACTCAGCAGCAGGGCGCAGGTCGAATTCACGATCGCGGAAAGCTTTCAAAAATAACGGGCCTCCCGAACAAAAGAATTCAAAAAACCAAGTGCTTCGATTTCCTTTCCACCATTGGCCGTCAATCGTGGCCATGTGAAATAACGAAACCGAGAATTGACCTTCTTGCCTTCGAGTCGCCCTGACGGATCGGCCACAGTCCAGGGCAAGAATTTACGGCTTTGTTGGTCTACGTGCAATTTCCGAAGAATGCCTCAAAATCCGAAAAATGTGGCTAGACGATTTCGCCATACCACCGTTCGACTTGACGACGTTCCAAAGGTGCCAACTAGAAACAACCGGCGTGCAATCGGTTGGTAATTTTCGCAACTTCGGCGGGAGCGCCACATATGCGCCGTTCTTGTAGACGGCATCGTGAACCTTTCTTTCAGGGACGGGCATTCGTTTTCACGTATTTCCGAACTGACTCCTATACTTAACGACCACCGCCTAAAAGGCGGTGGGTTATTGTGCGACTGAAAGTCGCACTTGCGGCTGAAGCCGCCTTAAGCGCTCCCGGCTGCAAGCCGGCTCAAGGCTCGCGCGGCACGGTGATCTTGAACCCTTCCTGGTCATCGTCCCATCTCTGATTTTCGATGTACTCCATGATCGTCTTCTCATCTACCGTGCCCACGCTCGCGCAAAAGTATCCTCGCGCCCACAGGTGCTGTCCCCAATACCGCTTCCGTAACTCCGGGAACTCTTCCTGCAACCTCCTCGACGACCTCCCTTTGATGTACTGCACCAACTTCGACGCCGCCAACTGCGGTGGTACCGATACCAGCACGTGGATATGATCCGGCGATACCGCTCCGCGAATGATGGTCACTTCCCGTGCCTGACAAATTTGCCGAATCAGATCGCGGGCACGCTCTGCTACATCTCCGCGTAGGATCTTGTAACGATATTTTGTGATCCACACAATGTGATACTTTATGTCCCACACCGCATGCCCGCTATGTCTATAGTCCACCATGTTGCTCTACTCTAGCAGGGGGGCTGGAAGCTGACCGCCTGAAAGGCGGTGGGCTTAGACCGGGTGCGAGGAACTAAAAGCCAGTGATTTCACATTTTGAGTTAATTCCATGTAGCCGGGACACCGCATGCCTTGCGTCGGTGTATTACGAGCCTCTTCTGTAAGGCCCAAAAGTCAGACATTTTCCCGAAGTACCGATTGTGTGATTGCCTAAAACGTTCAACGGCACGGTAGGGAACGGGGGGTGCCGGGTGTATTGGAAAGATGGCTGATGAATCCGCCTACTGTCGAACGGCAGAACTCGTTGTACTTGTCGGCGAACAAGATGAACTCGTGTCACACTTTCGTCGATCTTAGAATTTGGGAGGCGAGTGGGGGGTCCTGTAGGACAGTCAAAGCAATGAATTGTCGAAATGCATCCAGTGCTTCCCAATAATGTCGTTGGACAATTGCTTCGCCTCCACGAGGCGACGTGCCACAAACCCGAGCGGATACTCTTCTATTCGCTCAAGAATCGCCTATTGCTGTGTGGTCAACCTAATGCCCTTTCGAATCGATAAAGGTCTTTGATTCACAACGGCTCCTAACACTCGCATGCTCTACTTTTCGTTTAACACTCGTCGGTATCTTCGCACTTGATCTCTCAAAGATACAATGACAAGCCAGTAATGAAGCAGGAAGATTGCCGCTCCAATCGGTGCTCGAGATTCTGGGTCTTCATCACCGGCTCGCGCCGAAGTAGTCAGCGAGTATTGTGATTCTTTGCGTGAAATTAGTTTTTGGACGAATGAAGTGTTGCAAACCTATCGTTGTGCATCTTCCAAAAGCGATGGTAGCACCTGCGCCCCAGAATAATGACATTACTCCGGCTGTGGAATGCCGCAACCCGCCGGCAAAGCAGTCTTACCCAGAATTCTTTGTTGCGAGAAGATTTCCACAACACTCCCCTTGCCGTGTTGCAGAGTGTCGGTCTTTCGCAAGAAGCCCGGCAAGACTTTCTGCTATAGCGGGCTCATGGTGCTGGTTTGCATTGAGTTGCTCCTTTAAATGGTCGCAGTCCCGCGACTCGCGTGAGTGGTTGATTGACAGTTCGATGCGCTTCTGTAGGAGATTCCCGCCAGATGTCGGCGCATAAGGAAAACAGCTTTTGCTCTTAGCATCGCGATGGTTGCAAAACGACCACCACGAACTGGTCGTACTGGAAATAGCCCTGGAGCCTCAATGGCAACTCTCCGAGCCATCTTGAAATCGTTGCGCATTCTCATGCCGCAATAAGGGGTGGCGCATCCAGGGCGTTTTCGAATGCCTGATTGCCAGGACGAAGAAATTCCAGAACCGGCGTTGTCATGAACGTGGTGAAGAGCGCCATGATCACCATCATGCAAAACAGCGCAGGCGATATGACCTTTATGTCGAGGCCGATATTCAAAATCACCAATTCCATCAGGCCCCTAGTGTTCATCAACGTACCAAGACTCGCAGCGTCTCTCAGTGGCATTCCAGCCACTCTTGACGCCAGCATTGAGCCACCCAATTTACCCAGAGTTGCAACCAGCACGATGAGACCGCAATACATCCACATGTCGTGTCCTTTAAGCAATCCAATCGTGGTCCGCAGTCCGGTAAATGCAAAAAAAAGGGGCAGCAACAGAATGACCGTTATCGTTTCAAACTTGTCGCAAATGTGACACACAAATTTCTGCTCCTTCGGCATGATGGTGCCCATCAAGAACGCGCCGAAGAGCAGATGGATACCTAGCCATTCTGTGCAAAGCGCTGAAACGAGAACGAGCACAAGGATCAAGGCAAGCAAATTTTCACCTAAAACGCCGCGCCTTTTGAAAATGCTTTCAAAGCGGCGCAGCAGGCCCTGGACTCCAAGGGCCATGATAAGAACGAAGCAGACGACGCCCGCCAAGGTGATCCATGCCTGCTTTGAGCCATGTGATGAGCGAATTAAAGCGACGATATAAGCGAGGATGCACCAGCCTGTAACGTCATCCACGGCAGCGCAAGCAATGGCCAAGTTGCCGAGAGGGCTCTGAAGCATATTTCGTTCCGCTAAGATGCGGGCCAGCACGGGAAACGCGGTGATGCTCATTGCCGCGCCCATAAACAATCCGAAACTAACGAATGACACGCTGTCATCGGAAAGTCGAGGATACAGATAGATGGCGAGCAACGCCGACAGAACAAACGGCGCGACAATGCTGACGTGGCTGGTCAGAATAGCAACATGTCCCTGGCTCTTCAGCTCTTTGGGACTAGTCCTCAAACCCACGAGAAACATAAAGATAATCATCCCGACTTGGCTGAGAGCGCTCAAATAACCCAGACTCGATGGCGGGAACAACAAACCTGACCATCCGGGCGCCAGCCAACCCAACAAGGAAGGGCCGAGCAAAATACCGGCAAACATCTCCCCGACCACCCGGGGCTGGTGGATCAAGCGAAAGAGGCCGCCGACCACCCTGCAAACTATAAGAATGACGGCAATCTGGCAAACAAGGGTGGACAGGTGGAGCATCAGTTCTCCACTTTGGTTGTTGCACGAGCTTGCCTGCTGGCGTGAAATGCAACCGGAACACACGATGCGCAGTCTGTCAGGTTGAGCACTCCGGCCAAGTACCTCGGATCTGTACCACGGGCCACAGTGGCGGTCAAAATCAAGAGGTGATCGCCCCCACAGCCCGTACCTTGCCGTGAACTTGCGGACGTTGAGGCTGTGATGGTGTCTCCCTCAATCGATCCCATTGCGGCGGGGTTTAGTTCACCGCCAACGTTGAAAGAGAGCACCTTTCCGGATTGCAAAATTGTAACCGAGCCATCATGGATCATTTCATCAGCTCTCACACACAGTAGGCCGGCCAGTCCAGGGGAGCCGATTTCGAAGTGCCAGACTCCATCCACTGAGATCGGAGCCACCAGCCGACGGCCGTAATTTAATATTCCGGCCAGCCCCAGTAATGGTAAGACCACAAGGAAAACGTAAGCGAGCATCAATTTCTTGTTTGTCCGTGACATCTACACCTCTTGATTTCCCGCGATATTTTTGAGGGCTTCTCGCCGACAAAATATCCTGATGTTTACAATTGTGAATCGCGAAGGCTTGCCCGGCGATGGTCTCCCACTATTCGTATTTCAACGCCGTTAGTGGTTCGATTCGCATCGCGCGCCTGGCCGGCACCATGGACGCGACCAAGCCGACGAATGCGAGCAGGCAGCATACAAGCACAAGGGTGACCGGATCCGCGGCACTCACTCCGAGAGGCAAACTGGAAATCGTATGCGCAGCAACAATGATGAAGAGCACACCAACGGCTATTCCTGCGCCCACCATATACAACCCCTGTTTCAGCATCAATTTGAGCACGTCCCTTCGATTCGCACCGAGCGCCATGCGAATTCCAATTTCGTGTGTGCGCTGGCTGGCGATATAGGAAATCACTCCATACACTCCTACAACGGCCAGCACCAGACCGAGCAACCCTAGCGCTCCGGTAAAACGTGCCCCCAAACGAAACAAAAACAATCCATTTCCTCCGTCAAGCGCCTGATCCATGGTCTGCGCACTCATGACAGGCAGGTCCGGAGCAAGGACAAAGATTTGTTGTTTTACTTCGGGAATCAGGGATTCGGGTGCGACTGCGGTCCGAATCTGAAGCATCCGCAAGGTCGTGGAATTTTGTGCCTGCGGCACATAGTAATAAGGAGTTGGGTCTTCAAAAAGCACCAAGTATTTACCGGCTTTGGAAACACCTATGACCTGGATAAATGGACCGGAAGGACCCTGGACACTGAAACGCTTGCCCACCGGCTCCTGATTGGGCCAAAAATGCGCGGCCATTGTTTCATTTACAATCGCCACTAAAGGCGACTTATCGTTATCTTGATCAGTAAACATGCGGCCCTTCACCATCGGGATACGCAGGGTTGAAAAATAAGCCGCGTCAACGTTGTTGAACATGATGTCAGGCGCTGCCTGCTTGCTGGCTATGAATTGACCTTCCGGATATACAGGGCTGCTGTTGCCGTAATAACCCATGGGAACAGAATAAGCCAGGCTGACGGACTGCACTCCCGGCAAGGCCCGCACATGGTCCTCCAGTTCCCGATAGAAATGCTCTGTCTGGGGTTTATCGAAACCGACCGATTTCGTGTCCATGCTCAAATTCAAAATATGGTTTGGATCTAAACCCAAATATAAATGCTGCGCATTTTGTGAGCTGCGCACGAATAGCCCGGCGGCCACTAACAGCGTGAGAGATCCCGTTATCTGGATGATGACCAGCGCGCTGCGCATGCGGGAGCTTCCACCGCTGGCGACGATGCCACGGCTTCCCTGGTGTAATACGCTGTTCAAGTTGGCCCGTGAAACACGCCATGCGGGCGCGAAGCCCATAACGATCCCAGTGACAAGGGCAGCAATTAATCCGTAACTGAATACTCGCCAATCAAAACTGAAATCAAAGCGGACCGGGACTGGAGATGCAATTGGAATGGAACTCAGATACTTGCTGGCACCTATTCCCAGCATCAGCCCGGCTGCACCTCCGAGAAGCGCAAGCACAAGGCTTTCCGTCATCAACTGGCGGATAAGACGGGTCCGGGAACCGCCAAGAGCGGCACGAATAGCCATTTCATTCTCTCGTGACGTGCTACGGACCAGCAGGATGTTGGCAACGTTCGTACAGGCAAGCAGCAAGACGAGACCGGCAAGCGCGGAGAACAAGAAGCCGACAATCAACAACCCATTGCCGGGGATGGGTTGTGGACGGGCCATCTTTTCGGGATAAAGGCGAACGGTGAGACCGTTGTCCGCTTCTGGGGATTGTTGCGCCAGGTGGTGTGCTATCAAATCAACAGCGCTTTGGGCCTGCTGTATGCTGAAGCCGGGTTTCAGTATTCCCAGCACCAGCAGTGATCGATTGTCCCGCCGTGTCCACAGTTCGGTTGAATCCTGCCCAATGGCCTCCATGCCGAACGGCAGGTAAGCCTGCATTTCTCCCAGGCTGTACAACCCATGAAAGCCCTCCGGCGCCACTCCGACAATGGTCGCAGCATGGCCATTCACCTTCACTTGCTTCCCGGCAATGCCGGGATCGCCGTTGAACCTGGTCTTCCAATAAGAGTACCCGAGGACAATTCCTGGGTTGGCAGTTGGCTTCTCTGCGTCCTCGCCATAGATCAACCTTCCCAATGCCGGCTTGAGGCCTAATGCCTGGAAATAATTTCCGGTGACGAAGCTGATGAATAGTGGATTGGCCTTGCCATCTGCATTGAGCCCCACAACATCGATGTTGTATGCCAGCACACTAGAAAACACGCTGGCTTGCCCGCGCACGTCCTGCAGGTCGAGATAGGAAAACGGAGAGTAGAACGAGGCATTCTGTTGTTGCGCGGCCAGATAGATAAGATGATCTGCATTTTGTACGGGCAGAGGCCGGAGGAACAGCGCATTCATGGTACTGAAAATTGCAGTATTCACGCCGATCCCCAGTGCCAAGGTGAGGACGGCGATTACGCTCACGACCCGGCTCTTCAGCAACATGCGGAGTCCGTAACGGATATCTTGAAATAATGTATGCACTTGACTAGCCTCCAAAAAATGATTGGGAACTCTGCCCAACTCAGGTAGAAGTATTGGGATCCGCCGACAGGCAAGTCATGCCCTGCAGCAGCCACATTGCCGACAACTGAAAGCTGGAACCGGGGCTACGTCCAGCGGAACCACCGGAGGGCAAAAATGAAGGAAATTCCGCCCCAAAGACAAAGAACTAATAACCGGGGAACCTGGACACGGAGTGGAGCGCCTTCCAGGATGATGGAGCGCAAGGCATCATTCAGGGCGGTCAGCGGCAGAAGTTTGATCAGCGGTTGGATGGCTCCGGGAAAGTGCTCGTAGGAGAAAAAGACTCCCGAGAGCATCCACATCGGTATCATCACTATATTAATGATGCCGTTGGCTGTTTCGCTCTTCTGGGTTCGGCTCGCGGCAAGCAATCCCATGCCTGCGAAAGTGAAAGCCCCCGCCATACTCACCAGAAGAATGGACGCCCATGATCCCACGATATGGAAGTGGAACACTAGGATGCCGCACCCCAGAAGAAGCAAGACCTCCAGCACCATTAACAGAAGACGGCTTGTGGAGATCGCGAGAAGGAAATCGCTGCGCCGCATTGGCGTTGCCACATAGCGTTTCAGTATCTTCCGCTGGCGCATGTCCACCACCACGAACCCCGCGCTCCAAAGTCCAGAAATCATCAAGTTCATGCCCAATATGCCGGGGATGAGGAAATCGATATAACGCGAACCGGGTTCTGTTGACGTCCGGGTGGAACTTTGCAGCCTATCTTTGCGTCCGGTGGCAATTTCAAGCTGGTCATCCACAACCACGTGAGCCAGCACGCTCTCTGGACGTGTGGGATCATATTCGTATACCAATGTATCGCTGTCCTTGACCCTAACAACCAAGTCATATTTACCGAATTGAAAGCGATGATGTGCATCTATTTCAGAAAGCACATCAGCTCGGACCAGTTCTGGATGGGGCGCGCTGTTAAGCAACGCCACAATGCGCTCAGCCTCTGGGCTGGCGATCACTGCGACGCGGCTTACGTCCGGCGGTTTATTGCGGAATGCCATCCCAAGCGCAACCGCCATTAATAGAGGAAAGCCAAAGATCCAGAAAACGACTCCGGGCTCGCGCCGCAATTCCGTGAGTCTGGCCTTGAGCAGATGCCAGTACCCGCTCCAGCGGCCATTCTGGGCAGCCAGCCTTACAGGCAACAAGCGCTCTGGTACAGGCTTGTCCAATTCAATAATCTCAATTTGCTTTTTTATTGTCGTTTCCATTTAATTCTCACGAAGATGGCGACCAGTGAGGTGCACGAAAACATCTTCCAGACTCGCTTGACGCGTGCTGAGATGCTCAAGGCGTAGACCCCGCTGCTGTGCGGCGGCAAGCAATGCGGGAATGGTTACATGCGGCTCGTGGACACTGAGCAGGATGTTGCCGTTCTCCCGCTTCACGCTTTCCACGCCCGGCAAATGGTCCCATCCATCGGTCACCACCTCGCCCAGCGCGTTGTTTGCAACGAATTCAACCAGTTGCGTTCCGCAGAGGCGCTCAATCAAAAGCGCGGGCGAACCGGAAGTAATAATCCGGCCATGATCTACGATAGAGATCCGATCGCAGAGCCGCTCTGCCTCATCCATATAGTGAGTGGTAAGCAAGACGGTACCGCCCCGAAGTTGGAAGCGCCGGATAATTTCCCATAACTGGCGCCGGCTTTGGGGATCCAAACCGGATGTCGGCTCGTCAAGAAAAAGGATTCGCGGATTACCCACCAGGGCCGTTGCGATGACCAGCCGTTGCTTCTGGCCGCCAGACAGTTTGCCCACCCATGAGTCGGCTTTCTCATGCAACGACATCTCCTCGATGACTTCGTCTGAATCACGAGGATTGCGGTAAAAGCTTGCATACAGACCAACAATCTCGCGGACTGTAAGTTTTTCTGAAAGTCCGGTCTCCTGTAGCGAGATACCGATCCACTCTCGCAATTGACGGCCATGTGTCTTCCACTTGTAACCGAATATCTCGACTTCACCTGAACTAGGTTCGAGCAGCCCTTCGAGAATTTCAATCGTAGTTGTCTTGCCAGCCCCATTGGGCCCAAGAAGCCCAAAGCATTCGCCGGCTTGGATCTTCAAATCAATCCCCGCTACAGCATGGAGTTTCCCATCATATGTTTTCTTAAGATCCCGACATTGAATTGCGACGTTCATATTTACTTTTTCCACGTACGACATCCATTCACCGAGGGGCAAGTCTTCCCGGTAAGACCGCTGAACCGGAGGCAAGCAAAATATTTCGCGAATGCGCCAACCACCCGGCAGTATTTGAAAGATCAACTGACACAACCCAGTTCTAACTATAGTCCTATATGGGATCCGGCACAAAGCAGCCAGAACTGATAGAACCGTGAACAGATCGGCAGAGTGCGCTTGTTAATGCCATTCAAATGACTGGCACCGGATCAACCATGGGAGTCTGGAGGGCGATCTTGCCGTAAGAGCAATTGAAATATGCTAGTGGGGAGCGCTGCGTGGTCAATATATTTACGACTCGGCCGATAGCCACGCAATGGTCTCCTGCGGGCTCTAACTTGTTTACCTGACATTCAAGAGACGCTGCAGCATCAGAAAGCAGCGGTACCCCAGTCACTCCCGGAGACCAACTAACATTGTTAAAACGCTCTTTCCAGTCACTCGAGAAGCACACAGAAAGTTCCCGCTGGTGTTCGCTCAGGATATTTACGCCAAAGTATTGGCCAATCAAGAAATGCTTTATTATTTGTGATCTGGTCAATGCAGACAAGTACCAGAGGAGGATTGAGAGAAACACTTGTAAAAGAGCTAAATGTGATTCCATATGGCTTCCCATCCACTCCAATCACCGTGGTAATTGTGATGCCGGTGGGGAATCTGCTGCAAGCACTGCGAAACTGTTTGGGGTTGAAAGGTGCAATATGCATAGTAATCTCTATCTTGAGCTTTTCATAAGAACCATCTGTAGAGCTGGCCTTAGTTGTTCGACTTGGTTCTTCATCCGGTCGCGATTCAATCGTTCCAAAATAAATTTATCTACTCGGAGCAAAGAACTTGCGCCGACACATCAGTAGGAAGACCGTCCAAAAGTTTTGATGACGCAATGTTTGTGAGTTCTTCGGCGAGTAGATGGCCTATCTCGGCCAGCGGACCACTCTGCATCATTTGCTCATGCCGGCAACCGATCGAGTAGGTCCTGGTGCGCCCATGAATATAGCGCCTCCAGACTTCAGGACTTGAATCTGGTCCGCCTAAGTTGAGAGCAGCGGTAAAGAGCAATACGTCACCATTGAAGGATTGTGGAATGAAGTTGCGCCGCAGGCGCGCGTTGTCCTTGTTGACTTCGATCATGGCGGCGAAATGGCGATCTTCAAGGGTAGCTAGAGAGTGGCCATCGCGACGCAACAGTTCCCGGAGTTGTGAAATTTCAAGCAGACCTTCGCTAACGTCATACCCCAGCGCTTGAAAAGCGGCGCCGAGGATCTGCTGCTCATTGGGGCTCTCCGAAACCGCAGCTTGGTCGGCCGGATATGCATCAAGCAGAGCCAGCAGAGCAACCTGCTCGCCTTGCTCCTGTAGGCAGGTGGCAATTGAGTAGGCAACGAGTCCGCCCAGGGACCAACCGAGCAGATAATAAGGCCCGGAAGGCTGGATTTTTCGAATCTGGGTTAAGTAGTCCATGCCCATTTCTTCAAGAGTCTGAGGGCGCATGTCCTCCTGAGTAATGCCGCGCGCCTGCAAACCATAGATCGGACAGTCGTGAATATGCCGCATGAGCCCGGCATAGCACCAACTCAAGCCACTGCCAGGGTGTATGCAAAACAAAGGAGGAAGACTTCCCTGCGGCCTGAGCGGCAGTATAACTTCGAGCTGGCTTTCAGTGGTGTCCCCACTGAGGCGTCCGGTCAGATCAGCGACCGTTGGAGCTTCGAACAAGCTGCGGATGGATAATTCTACTCCTAGCGTTGCGCGAATGCGGCTGATAAGCCGGGTCGCCAGAAGGGAGTGTCCGCCTAACTCGAAAAAATTGTCATGCACACCAACCCGCGTGATGCCGAGTATTTCGGCAAACAGCGAACAAAGAATTTCTTCCTGAGCGGTGCGCGGTCCTACCCAACCTTGGGTCGCAATGGCGAATTCCGGGGGCAGGAGGGCCTTGCGGTCCAGTTTTCCATTCGGCAGTCGAGGTAACGAGTCCAGCACCACAAACGCGGCCGGCACCATATAATCCGGCAGCCCTTGCGCTAAATGACCGCGCAGAGTCCCTACATCAATTTTGTGTCCCGTAGATGGCACCAAGTATCCGACAAGGCTCTTTTCACCTGGCCGGTCCTCGCGAGCTATCACCTTCGCTTGACTCACATCTGGATGGCTGCACAGTGCAGTCTCAATTTCCCCCGTCTCTATTCGGAACCCGCGAATTTTTACCTGATGATCAGTGCGCCCGAGGAACTCGAGACTTCCTTCTCTCCGCCAGCGCGCCAAGTCGCCCGTCCGATACATCCGATTTCCCGGCGGGCCAAAAACAGCAGCGACGAATCGTTCCGCGGTGAGCCCAGGCCGCTTCAGGTATCCTCTGGCCAGACCCTCACCCCCTATGTACAGTTCTCCTGGTACTCCCACAGGTGCGGGTTGCAAATTCTTGTCCAATACATACACGCAGGTATTCCAGATTGGCCGTCCAATCGGTGTTCCGAGGTCTTCGGGATGAAGCAAGGCTGTGGTGGACCAAACGGTTGTCTCCGTGGGGCCGTAGAGGTTTGTCAGTTCTCGTCCGGCACGCTGTAGTGAGAGAGAGAGTTTGAGGGGAAGGCCTTCCCCTCCCACAAGCATTTTCAGGCCCGCGAGTTTTTCCGCATCGTTCGCGACCAGTGCCTGCCACAGGGTTGGAGTAGCTTGCATCACAGTCACGCCGGTCTTCTGGGCCATGTCAGCCAGAGCGGATACGTCCAGGATTGTCTCGCGCGAAGCAATCCTCAGGCAACTTCCACTCAGAAGCGGCAGAAAGATTTCCAAGGCCGCAATATCGAAGCTGATTGTAGTAACGGCCAAGAAGTGATCTTGGCTGGCCAGCAGAATCTGTTCCCGCATGGCGCAGAGAAAATTCTTCAATGCGCTATGCGTGACTACGATCCCTTTGGGCTTTCCAGTAGAACCGGAGGTATAAATGACATAGGCTGGATGCTGGCGAGTAAGAGGCCGCATTCGCTCCCGGTCTTCGGGGTTAGTGCCGGGGCATTGGGTGAGCATTCGTATCGTACCCGGATCGTCGAGTACGAGAAGGTCTGCAGTATCAGGCAAATGGGATAAGAGTGCTTTGGTTGTCAGAACACACACGGGCTTGGCATCGTCAAGCATGAATGCCAGGCGGTCCATGGGGTAGTCTGGATCGAGGGGAACATAGGCCGCACCACTTTTGAGAATACCCAATAATCCTACAACCATCTCCAGCGAACGCGGCAGCGCGACCGCGACTAAATCCTCGGGGCCAATTCCATCCGCGATTAGTTTATGGGCCAGGCGATTGGCCCTCTCGTTTAACTCGCGATAATGCAGCGTGGTGTCCTCAAAAATAATAGCTGCCGCTTCCGGACAGCACGCCGCCTGCATCTCCAGCAAAACCGGAAGCAGCGGATCGGGAACTGCGCGAGCTGTGTCATTCCACTCCAGCAGGACCTGCCGTCTTTCATCCGCACCAAGCAAATCCAGCCGTTCGATAGACAACAAAGGATCGGCCACGGCCTCTTCCAGCAAGCGTTTCAGACGGGCTGCTAATCCCTCGATGGTCACGCGATCGAACAGGTCAGTGTTGTATTCGATCAGGCCTTCGATACCTTCCGGTGTGCCATCTCTCGCCCGCCGCTCACCCATGCTGAAGGTGAGGTCAAATTTCGCTACGGTGCTGTCAATCGGCTCCACGGTAGCGGAGAGACCGGCCAGTTCCAGATTGATCTCAAGCACATTTTGGAAGAGCAACATGACTTGGAATACCGGGTGATGGGCCAGTGACCGCACCGGGTTCAAACCCTCAACCAATCGCTCGAAGGGCAGTTCCTGGTGGACATAAGCATTGAGGTCTGTTGCCCGCACCCGGGCCAGCAGTTCGTGGAAGCTGGGATTCCCTGACGTATCGGTACGCAGGACGAGGGTGTTAACAAAGAACCCGACAAGGTCTTCCACCGCGCTATCAGTACGTCCAGCGATCGGGCTTCCGATAAGAATATCGCTGCCGGCGCCCATCCGGCTCAACAAAGCAGCTACACCGGCATGCAACACCATTAATAGGCTTGCCTGCGATTCTCGTGCCAGTATCGCCAAGCGCTGGTGAAGCAGCATATCAAAGCGCAACGGCACAGTTTCGCCGTGATAGCTGACCTTGGCGGGACGGGGCCGGTCGACAGGGAGGGCCAACTGCTCGGGCAGATGCTCCAAGGTTTTCATCCAAAAGTCGAGATGGCGGGCCATGAGACTCTCGGGATCGTTCTCATTGCCCAGTATCCGTTGCTGCCACAACGTGTAATCGGCATACTGGACCGGCAGCTTTGGCCAGTCCGGCTGCTCCCACTTACAGCGCGCGGAATATGCGCGGGCTAGATCGCCTAACAACGGCGCGATGGACCATCCATCCCCTGCAATGTGATGGATGACCAGCAGCAGAACATGCAGGTTCTCTCCCCTGACGAATAGATGAGCACGCAGGGGAATTTCCCTGGTCAACTCAAACCCCGTCCCAATGGCGGACGCAAGTCTCTCCGCCAGCACGTCGTCGGTTATGACCTCGAGTCTTAGGAGCGGGCGAGTGCAAACAGCATCTATCACTTTCTGCCTGGGCACACCGGCGACTTCAGGAAATACCGTGCGCAAGGCTTCATGCCGCTCCACCAAATCCCCCAGGGCCGCTTCCATGGCAGCTCGATCCAGCATGCCACTCAGCCGCACGGCCACGGGAATGTTGTAGGTTGAACTTGGTCCTTCCAGACGGTGGAGAAACCACAAGCGATGTTGCGAAAATGACAGAGGTATTTCTTCCGGACGAGTGGTCGGTTGTAAGGCCGGCCGCCCCATCTGTGCCTGGTCCAAGCCTTCTGCCAGTCCGGCTACCGTCGGGGTTTCAAACAAGCTACGAATGGAAAGTTCCACTCCGAGCGTTGCGCGGATACGACTGATTAGTCGCGTAGCCAGGAGTGAGTGACCGCCCAGTTCAAAAAAGTTATCGTGGATTCCCACACGGGCAACCCCCACAATTTCGGCAAACAGTGAACACAAGATTTCTTCCTGTGGCGTGCGCGGCCCGCGCCCGATTTTGGCCTTGGTGTTGAAGTCCGGGGCCGGAAGGGCCTTGCGGTCAAGCTTGCCATTGGGAGTTAACGGCAGTTTGTCCAAGAGTACCAACGCGGCCGGAATCATGTGCTCGGGCAAGGTAAGAGCCAGATGTTGACTCAGACTGCCGGTATCAGCAGAGTGGCCATCGGCCGGCACCACGTAGCCCACAAGCCGCTTCTCCCCGGGCTGGTCTTCGCGGACCATTACAGTGGCCTGCGCTACTTCCGTGCGACGAAGCAATGCTGCTTCAATTTCGCCCAGCTCAACCCGGAAGCCGCGAATTTTAACCTGGTAGTCAGTACGTCCTAGAAACTCCAAATTTCCGCCAGCGCTCCATCGCACCAAGTCTCCGGTCCGGTACATCCGGGTCCCGGGAATTCCGAACGGATCAGCCAAAAAACGGCCGACCGTCAGATCTGGTCGCTTCAGGTATCCCCGAGCCAATCCAGTCCCCGCGATATAGAGCTCTCCCGATACACCTTCCGGCACAAGCTCCAAACCTTCATCCAGGACATAGGCTCGGGTGGTTGTGATGGGCTTTCCGATGGGTACGGTGTGCGACTTTGCCAATGCATCAACCATGTACCAAGTGGCAAAGGTGGTTGTTTCAGTGGGTCCGTACACATGCAACAACCGCTCCGGCGGATGTGCTGACATGAGCCTCTCGACGCGCTCTCGGTCTACAGCTTCGCCGCCGAATAGAACATTGCGGACAAATCCCAGAGCCTGCGGCTCTTGGTCAACCATTTGGTTAAACAGTGCTGTAGTCATAAAGAGCACAGTGATCTGCTGCGCAACCAACTCTGCCGCGAAGCGTTGCGGCTCAATCGCCAGATCAAAGGGAATGAGGACAATCGATCCTCCGTTGAGAAGCGGTCCCCATACTTCAAAAGTCGCGGCATCGAAGGAAATGTTGGAAACGTGAGCAACTCGATCGTTACTCAAAATCTGGATGAAATCAGTATTGCAAACCAGCCGGGTTATGTTGTGGTGTTCAATAACGATGCCCTTCGGTTGCCCAGTTGAACCGGACGTATAAATCAGGTAAGCCGCGTTCCCGGCATTCGCTCCGGCCGGCAAATTCTCCCGTCCGTACCTGTCAAGCCTGACTTTATCGTCATCCAGTATCACGATGCGGGCCTTCGAATCCGGCAGCCGTCTCCGCAAGTGGCTTTCTGCTAAGAGCACCGGCGCCTGTGAGTCCTCCAATATATAAGCGAGCCGTTCTGCCGGATATTTCGGGTCCAGCGGCACATACGCTCCTCCAGCTTTCAACACCCCAAGCAGCCCTACCACCATCGCCACAGAGCGCTCCATAAACAGGGCCACCCGCGTTTCGGGGCCAACGCCCAACTCACGCAAATGGTGCGCCAGCTGATTTGCGCGGCCGTTCAACTCAGCATAAGTCAGCTGCCGGCCTTCATAGATCACTGCCGCCGCATTCGGGCTTTTTGCCGCTTGGGATTCAAACAGCGCCGAGACCGAAATGTCCGAGTCAGAATGTGCAGTGTCATTCCACTCCACCAGGATGCGCTGCCGTTCTTCTTCGGCCAGAAAATCCAGATGCCGGATGGATTGGGAGGGATCCGCTGCGACTGCATGCAATAACCGGACCAGTCTCGTGGCCAGCATACGCACCGTGCTGCTCTCAAACAGGTCCGTGCTGTATTCGATCACGCCTTCGACACCTTCCGGTGTGCCATTCTTAGCAAGCCGCTCGCGCAAACTGAACGATAGATCAAACTTGGCGAGGCTGACGTTGACTGGCTCAATCGCGGTGGTTAGACCGGAAAGTTCAAGGTGGGCCTCCGGCATATTCTGAAATACCAGCATGACCTGAAACAGAGGCTGGTGTGCCAGAGACCGAGTCGGGTTCAAGCCCTCGACCAAACACTCGAAGGGCAAATCCTGGTGGGCATAAGCATTCAAGTTCGTTGTCCGCACACGAGCTAGCAGTTCCAGGAAACCGGGATTCCCGGATGTATCGGTGCGCAGCACGATGGTGTTGACAAAGAAGCCGACAAGGTCGTCCAACGAACCATCCGTGCGACCGGCAATCGGACTTCCGATTGGCACATCATTCCCCACACCCATCCGGCTCAACAGTGCAGCTATGGCTGCCTGCATCACCATGAACAAAGTAGCTTCACTCTTGCGGGCCAGAGATACCAGGCTACAATGCAGTGCCGCATCGATATGCAGCGGCACAGTCTGGCCGCAATAGGTGGGTTCAAGAAGACGCAAATGATCCGTGGGCAGATCAAGCCGCTCCGGCAAGTCCCTTAGAGCATTGGTCCAGAAAGCCATTTGCCGGCAGGAAAGACTGTCTGGATCGTTCTCATTGCCAAGAATTTGCTGCTGCCACAGAGTGTAGTCAGCATACTGCACAGGCAGAGCAAGCCAGTCCGGCGGCCCTCCGAGGCAGCGCGCCGCATAAGCGCGCTCCAGATCTGCCAATAGTGGCGCCATGGACCAGCCGTCACCCGCAATATGATGGATGATGAGCAGCAACACATGCTGGTTCTCGTTGAGTACAAATAAATGGGCCCGCAACGGGATTTCGGTCGTCAATTCAAATCCTAGACCGGCGGCCGCCGCGAGCTTTTCAGCAAGCGCACCTTCGGCAATAACTTCCAACCGCAAAAACGGTCCAGTCTGATTAGCGGGGAGAATATGCTGCCGGGGGGAACCGGAGGATTCAGGAAACACTGTGCGAAGGGTTTCGTGCCGCTCTACTAGATCACTCAGAGCTGTTTCCAGGGCAGATCGATCCAGCCTGCCGCTCAGGCGCAACCCAATAGGAATGTTATAAGTGGCGCTTGGTCCTTCCAGACGGTACAAAAACCACAAACGATGTTGCGCAAAAGATAGAGGTATTTCGTCCGGCCGCGCCATCGGGTGCAAGGCGGGCCGCGCTTGCTGGGCCTTATCCAGCAACTGTGCTAAACCCGCGACCGTGGGGTGTTCAAATAGGTTGACAATGGAGAACTCCACTCCCAGCGTAGCTCGGATCCGGCTAATAAGCCTGGCAGCCAACAGAGAATGACCGCCGAGAGCAAAGAAATTATCGTGTATTCCAAAAGGGCCGCGTCGACAAACTTCACCGAACAATGAACAAAGGATTTGCTCCTGAGGCGTACGTGGCCCTCGCCAGATTGTGGTTGCTGAATTGAAGTCAGGAGCCGGAAGCGCCTTGCGGTCGAGCTTCCCATTGGAGGTCACAGGCAGCGCCTGAAGGACCATCAATGTTGAAGGAAGCATATGATCGGGCAACGTGCGCGCCAAATGCAGGCGCAAACCGACGGGATCGGCAGCATGCCCCTTTACCGGCACCACATAACCCACAAGTTGCTTCTCCCCGGGCGTGTCTTCGCGAGCTATGACCGTGGCTTGAGCCACATCGGCGTGGTGGAGCAATGCGGTCTCAATTTCACCAAGTTCCACACGGAAGCCACGAATCTTCACTTGCTGGTCGGCGCGTCCTAAAAACTTTAAATCTCCTCCAGGATTCCATTGCCCCAGATCACCCGTTCGGTACATCCTCAGACCACTCGGGCAATAGGGACTGGCGACAAACCGTTGCGCCGTTAAACTTGACCGCTTCAAATACCCGCGCGCCAATCCCGCTCCCGCGATATATAGTTCGCCTGGTACACCCACGGGCACGGGTTGCAGCAATTCATCCAGCACATACATACTCGTGTTCCAGATCGGACGCCCAATCCCCGGCGCTTGCGAATGTGCCAATGGCGAACTCATCGTCGCGCAAACCGTAGTTTCCGTCGGACCGTAAGCATTGATCATTTGCCGTCCCGTTGACCATCGGGCGGCTAGTTCTTCAGAACACGCTTCTCCCGCGACGATGATTGTGGAGCAGCCCGGCAATCCGCCCTCAGGCATTGCTGCAAGCGCCGCAGGCGGTAGGGTGATGTGGGTCACTCCATAAGCTTTGACCAGGGCGGTCAATGATGCGCCTGGTAATATTCGCTCAGCTGGAGCGATCACCAATGCCGCGCCAGACAAGACAGACATGCACAGCTCCCAGAACATCGCATCAAAACTGATGGAAGAGAATTGCAGTACGCGTGCCTGCGATGTGAGGCCGAACGCCTGTATCTGTACGGCCGAGAGGCTGGAAATCCCGCCATGCGTCACTACAACTCCTTTGGGAGTCCCCGTGGAACCGGAGGTATAGATGAGATAGGCGGGGTGCTGGGGAGTGAGCCGTTGGGTGCGATCGGCATCCGTGGGATTGGTAGTGGCACTGCGGTCCTGCGTAAGAAGCGTGCCTGCATCATCCAAAACCAGGAGCGGCGCACCGTTAGGTAATCGTGAGGAAACTGCGCTGGATGTGAGAACGCTTTCGGGCTGAGCATCGTCAAGGAGAAACGCTAGCCTGGCCAACGGATAATCCGGATCAAGTGGGAGATAAGCCGCTCCACTCTTGAGAATGCCCAGAATTCCTACAATGATTTCGAGCGAACGCGGTAGAACCACAGCTACGATGTCCTCCGGGCCTATTCCCCGCGCTATCAAGGCGTGCGCCACAACATTGGCCCTCTGGTTCAATTCATAGTAGGTGAGCGAGGCGTTCTCAAAGATCACAGCGGTTGCATTCGGGGTCCGCTCCACCTGGGCCTCTAACAGAGCTGGTAGCGGCAGATCGGGCACAGCACGTGTTGTATCGTTCCACTCCACTAATACCTGATGCCGCTCGTCTTCGCCAAGCAGATCCAGCGAATTGATGGACTGTTCCGGATCAGCTACTACCGCCTCCAGCAGCCGTACCAACCGGGCACCTAACGTCTCCACGGTCCCAGGGTCAAACAGATCAGTACTGTATTCAATTGCGCCCTCGATGCCTTCGGGCGTACCATCACGCGCGAACTGCTCTTCCAAACCGAACAAGAGATCGAATTTGGCGGCGCTGCTGTCAATCGATTCGAGCTTAGTAACAAGGCCTGCCATTTTCGGCAAACCCAGACTGGCTGGACTGTGCTGGAACACCATCATGATCTGAAACAGAGGATGGTGGGCCAAGGACCGGGATGGGTTCAAAGCTTCTACCAGACGCTCAAAGGGTAAATCCTGGTGAGAGTAAGCATTCAGGTCCTCTGTGCGGACTCGCGAGAGCAATTGCCGGAAGCTTGGATTACCCGAGGTATCGGTGCGGAGTACCAATGTATTGACAAAGAAACCAACAAGGTCCTCGAGTGCTTCGTCACTGCGTCCGGCAATCGGGCTTCCAATCGGGATGTCATGGCCAGCGCCCATCCGGCACAGGAGCGCTGCTATCCCAGCCTGCAACACCATGAACAAAGTCGCTTGTCCCTCACGGGCCAAGGCCACCAGCCGCCGATGAAGGTCTTCGTCGAAGTGAAGAGGTACAGTCTTGCCGTTGTAATTCGCTTTAGCGGGCCGGGGCCTGTCCGTCGGCAATTCCAGTCGCTCCGGCAGGTTCTCCAGGTTCTTGGTCCAGTATTTCATTTGCAGGACGCCTAGGCTGCTGGAATCATCCTCGCTGCCAAACAGCTGTTGTTGCCATAGTGTGTAGTCGGCGTACTGTATTGGCAGCTTCTCCCAAGTGGGAGGCTGTTGCATGCAGCGGGCGGAATATGCCTGCGCTAGATCTCTCATGAGCGGCCCCATCGACCAGCCGTCGCCAGCGATGTGATGCATTACCAGCAGCAATACATGTTCGCTGTCGCTAAGCATGAACAGACGAGCACGCAGCGGAATCTCGGTCATCAAATCAAAATCGCACTCCACCACTGATGCTGCGAGTTTTCCCGACAGAGCATCCTCTGTGCTAAATTCCACGTCAAGGGGGAGAAGGATGCCGGCACTGGGCAGAATATGCTGCCGGGGAACGCCAGAATTTTCTGGAAACACGGTACGCAGGCTTTCATGTCGCTCCACGAGGTCCGCTAGCGCCAACTCAAGCGCAACGCGGTCCAGACTGCCGCTGAGACGTAACGCAGTAGGAATGTTATAGGTCGGACTGGGGCCTTCCATGCGGTTGAAAAACCATAGCCGGCGCTGCGCGAATGAGAGAGGAATTTCCTCTGGATGCGCCATTCGACGCAGGGCAGGACGTGCCGGCTGCGCCCTGGCCAACACTTCCACCAAACCGGCAACCGTTGGCATTTCGAATAAGTCGCGGATTGAGAGTTCAGTCCCAAAGGTGGCCCGGATGCGGCTGACAAGCCGCGTGCCAAGGAGGGAGTGGCCACCCAGTTCAAAGAAGTTATCGTGAATCCCGATGCTGGGAATACCCAGGATCTCGGCAAATAATGAACACAGAATCTCCTGCTGAGGTGTGCGAGGTCCTCTAGAAGCCGTTGTCCCCACTGCAAAATCCACAGCGGGAAGCGCTTTCAGGTCCAGCTTGCCGTTGGGATTCAGGGGAAATGTTTTGAGTACTACCAGCGCTGCCGGAACCATGTAGTCGGGTAGAGTTTGTGCTAAGTAGTGGCGCAAAGTGGCAGGATCAGCGGTAGACGCCTCTGACAAGACAACATAGCTCACGATTTGTTTCTCGCTGCTTTGGTTTCCGCGAGTGACCACCGCTGCCTGCCTAACATCAGGATGACTGAGCAGTGAGGCTTCGATCTCTCCCAGTTCTATGCGGAAGCCGCGGATCTTCACCTGCTGGTCGGCGCGCCCTAGGAATTCTAGTTCTCCATCGGCTCTCCAGCGTGCCAGGTCACCAGTCCGGTATATGCGTTCGCCTCGCACCCCAAATGGATCAGCCACGAAGCGCTCTGCCGTCATATCAGGCCGCTTTAAGTACCCTCGCGCCAGACCGACGCCTGCAAGATATAACTCTCCCGCCACACCGATGGGTGACACCTGCAAACTCGGGTCCAGTACGTAGACTTGGGTGTTCCAGATTGGCCGCCCAATGGGTACGGTCGGCCCAATCCGGCTGCTTATGCACTGCCAGTAAAGAACATCGACAGATGCTTCCGTGGGCCCGTAAAGATTGTGCAGTTCGCAGCCAAGCCGGACGAAGAACCCCTTTGCCAATTCCGGCGAAAGCGCCTCACCACTACAGATCACGCGCCGCAAACTGTCGCAGTAAGAGGCCTTTTCTGTCTGCAAAAATGCAGCCAGTGCCGAGGGGACAAAGTGGATTGTTGTAATTTGCCGGTCGATAACTAACTGCGCCAGATATTCGGGCTCCCGGTGCCCGCCGGGTTTCGCCACCACAAGGCACGCGCCCGTCACTAGGGGCCAAAAAAACTCCCACACCGACACATCAAAGCTGAATGATGTCTTCTGCAGCACACGATCACAAGCCTGTAATTGATATTGGGCCTGCATCCAAAGCACTCGATTCGAAATGCCTTGATGAGTATTCATCGCGCCCTTTGGCCGCCCGGTTGAGCCGGAGGTATAGATGACATATGCAAGATGGTTGAGTGGTACGCTCAGCCCAGGGTTGTCTCCGCTTTGCCCATCGATCTCGCCCCATTCTTCATCCAGGATAAGCATTCTCGCCTGGGTAGCCGGCAGCGATCCACGCAGCCGGCTAAGGGTAAGCACGAGCCCTACTCCCGAATCTTCCAGCATCCACCGCAAGCGCTCCGCAGGATACTCCGGGTCGAGTGGCAAATAAGCTGCGCCACTCTTCAGAATACCGAGCAGACCTATGACCATCTCCAGCGAGCGCGGCAATGCTATCCCAACTATGCTCTCCGTAGAGATGCCTTCGGCAATCAATCTGTGGGCCAGTCGATTTGCACGCTCGTTCAATTCTTGATAAGTAAGTGTCTTGTCCTCGAAAATGAGGGCCGTCGCACCCGGAGTGACCTTCACTTGCGACTCGAATAAGGTTTGGAGTGTTGTCTGGGGCACGTAGCGCGCAGTCGCATTCCATTCCACTGATACCTGGAGCCGCTCGTTCTCTTCAAGCAGGTCAATTTGTTCGATCGGCTGCTCCGCATCGACCGCAACCGCTTCCAGCAGGGATTCCAGACGAGCAGCCACCAATTCCACTGTGTTGCGATCGAAAAGGTCCGTGCTGTATTCGATCATGCAGCCGATACCTTGGGGTTCGCCATCCAAGGCCCGCAGCTCGTTGAAGTTGAACGAGAGATCGAATTTGGCAATGCTGCTGCCAATAGGCTCAATGGCCGCGGCTAGACCCGGGAAATCTAAGTTGATTTCGATCGCGTTCTGCCATGCAAGCAACACCTGAAAGAGTGGATTACGCGCAAGTGACCGCGTGGGCTTGAGAACTTCTACCAGCCGGTCAAAGGGCAACTCCTGGTGAGCCAAGGCGTCCAAATCCGTTTTGCGCACCCGGCACACCAAATCCCGGAAAGTAGGATTGCCGGAAACGCAGGTGCGCAGCACGACTGTATTCACAAAGAAGCCCACGAGCTTCTCCAGAGTACTGTCGGTGCGTCCTGAGATGGGACTTCCAATAGGAATGTCAGCCCCAGCACCAAGCCGATAAAGCAAAGCAGCCACGCCGGCTTGCAAAACCATGAACACGCTTGCCTGACAATCGCGGGCAAGCGTCGATAGGTAGCGGTGCAAAGCCGCGCTGAGGTGCAATATTACGCTGCCGCCTTGATAACTGGCTTTGGCCGGACGCGGCCGGTCTACGGGCAAATCCAGTTGTTCCGGCAGGTCCTTAAGGGCCTCGACCCAGAATGCCAGTTGCCGGGCATCGCGACTCTCAGAATTCTCTTTGCTGCGCATCATTTTCTGCTGCCACAGGCTGTAGTCTGCATATTGCATAGTGAGCTTTGGCCACGCGGCAGGTCTCTTGTGCAACCGCGCCGCATATGCCGTGGCAAGGTCGTCTGCCAGCAACATCATGGATGCGCCGTCGGCTGCGATATGGTGAACCACCAATAACAGCACCTGCAGGGTCTGGCTGATGGCAAACAGGTAAGCGCGCAGCGGTAACTCTGTCTCCAAATCAAAACCGCGCTCGGCCGAAACTGCCGCAAGCCTTTCAGCAAGTGCAGATGTCGTGGTCGTTTCCAAGTTCAACCGAGGAGAGACCGCGGCCGCCTGGAGAATTTCCTGGCGGGGGATGCCAAGCGCTTCCAAATAGACAGTGCGCAGAATTTCATGACGCTCCACTACATCACCCAAGGCTTCTTGGAGAGCAATGCGGTCAAGCTCACCGTCAAACCTTAAGGCCAAAGGAACGTTGTATGTGGGGCTTGGCCCGTCCAGCCGGTAGAGAAACCATAGGCGACCTTGCGCGAACGACAACGGTAGGATTTCTGGCCGTGGCGAGGGAATAGTTGGGAAGGCCATTGAGTTCGTAAAATGCTCGCCCCTCAATCGCTTCTCTAATATCAATCGCTTTGCCGGGGACATGCTTGACTTGCGTTCTGATAGAGAAATCCGCATATTTCAACTTTCAATTCTGTGTCTCACAACTTAAAACCTTTGTTTCAAAGATGACCTTCAAGAAACGGCATTTAGCAGGCCAGCCAATTGGAGTGCCTCTTGCTCCGGAATGTTTTCGATTTCATCCATGAGCGCGTCTTCGATGGTTTCCGCCAACTGCGCCACGGTCGGCCTTTCGAACAGGCTCCGGACAGCAATCTCTACGCCAAGAGCGTCACGTATCTGGCTGACAAGCCGCGTCGCCAGCAGCGAATGTCCACCAAGATCGAAGAAGTTGTCGTCAATGCCTACGCGGGAAACGCTGAGAACATTCTCAAAGAGCGCACAGAGAATCCCTTCTTGAGTGGTGCGCGGCCCTTGCCAAACCTCGGTCAAGCCAGCGAAGTCAGGAACGGGAAGAGCTTTGCGGTCCGGTTTGCTGTTGGACGTCAACGGGAGCGTCTCTAGCACTACGATCGCCGCAGGCACCAGGTAATCCGGCAGGCTTTGCGCCAAGTAACGACGTAAAGAACCAGGATCGGCGACCTGCCCAGCCACCGACACCACATATCCGACCAGACGCTTCTCACCGGACTGGTCTTTGCGCACAATAACGGTAGCCTGACTCACTTCCGGATGACGGGCCAGAGCAGCCTCGATCTCACCAAGTTCGACGCGGAAGCCGCGAATCTTCACCTGTTCGTCCGTCCGGCCTAGAAAATCCAACTGTCCTCCAGCACGCCAGCGCGCCCGATCGCCAGTCCGGTACATGCGTGTCCCGGGAGCACCAAACGGATCCGCCACGAAACGCTCTGATGTAAGACCAGGACGATTCAGATATCCTCGTGCGACACCTGCTCCCGCGATATACAGTTCCCCAGCCAATCTTGCCGGCACTATCTGGAGGTTCTCGTCCAGCACATACACGCGGGTGTTCCAGATTGGTTTTCCAATTCCTTGCTCCGTGGCGCATGACAGAGGTTCAGTCAGCGTTGCAGATACTGTAGCCTCGGTCGGACCATAACCGTTGATCATCCGGCGTCCCGCAGACCATCGCTCCACCAACTCTGCGGAACATGTCTCGCCACCAACTATGATCGTGGAGTTTTCAGGGAAGGTATCCATTGCCAGCACGGCGAGGATCGCAGGCGGAACATTGACATGTGTAATGCCATGCCCGGCGGCCAGAGCGGTCAAGGATGCTCCCGGCAGAAGCCGCACGGCGGGAGCGAGTACCAGCGCCGCACCTGAAAGCAGGGCCATGCAAAGCTCCGAAAATGCCACATCAAAACTCAATGAAACGAATTGCAGGATGCGGGACTTTGACGTGAGCGAGAAGCGTTCATTCTGGGCAGCAACCAGGCTGGGAATGCCGCTATGGGTGACCACAACCCCCTTGGGTTTCCCGCTGGAACCGGAGGTATAGATGACATAAGCCGGGTGCTGAAGCTTGAGAGAATGCATGCGCTCGCTGTCGCCCGGAGAGTTAACTTTCGCTCGAGCAAGGCGTTGGATGGTCTCAGGTTCATCAAGAACCATAAGGTCCGCGCTCCCGGGCAATTGCGATGCGACTGCATGAGAAGTAAGGACGAGCGCTGGCTGAGCGTCCTCGAGCATGAACGCAAGCCGCTCGGCCGGATAATCGACATCGACTGGGAGGTAGGCCGCTCCACATTTAAGAATGCCCATGAGCCCCACAACCATTTCCGCCGAACGGGGCAAGGCGACCGCCACGATATGTTCCGGGCCAATTCCCTCTTCTATTAAGGTATGTGCCAGCCGATTGGCCCTCTCGTTCAACTCACTATAGCTCAGCGTGATGTCCTCGAAAATCACCGCCGTTGCCCCTGCATCTCGCTCTACCTGAGCTTCAAACAGGACTGGCAGCGTAGCTTGAGCCACGTCGCGGGCTGTGTTGTTCCAATCCACCAGAATCTGCCGGCGCTCTTCGTCTTCGAGCAAATTCAGACGCCCGATCGGTTGGTCCGGATCAACCGTAACCGCCTCGAGCAGCCGAATCAGCCGCGCGGCCAGTGATTCCACAGTTTTCCGTTCGAACAGGTCAGTGCTATATTCGATCACTCCTTCGATACCGTCTGGAGCGCCGTGTGGCGCAAAACGCTCACCCAGGCTGAAGGACAGATCGAACTTGGCAACGTTGCTGTCCAACAGCTCAATCTTGGTTGTAAGACCGAGCAGTTCCGGCAAGTTCAGGGTCGCTTGCGTATGATGAAACACCAGCATGATTTGAAACAATGGGTGGCGGGATAACGATCTGGAGGGATTCAAGACCTCGACCAGACGCTCGAAAGGCAATTCCTGATGTGAATAGGCAGCTAGATCCACGGATCGCACCTTGGCCAATAGTTCCAGAAAACTTGGATTGCCTGAGGTATCCGTCCGCAATACCATGGTATTCACAAAGAACCCAACCAACTGCTCCAATCCGTTATCAGTACGCCCTGCGATCGCAGTCCCGATCGGGATGTCAGTGCCGCTGCCCATCCGGCTAAGCAGAGCAGCCAACCCGGCTTGCAGCACCATGAACATACTTGCGTGGGCCTTTAAGGCGAGAGCTCGTAAACGGCAGTGAAGTCCCGCGCCAAACGAAAAAGGTAAAGTCGCTCCGCGATAGCTGGCCTTGGCTGGGCGTGAGAAGTCGCTGGGCAAGTCTAGCTGCTCCGGCAGGTCATTCAGCGCCTTGGTCCAGAAGTCTAGCTGACGCGAACCAAGGCTCTGCGGATCGTTCTCACCGCCCAATACCTGTCGTTGCCACAACGTGTAGTCCGCATATTGCACTGGTAATGGAGACCAATTAACTTGCTCTCCCCGGATGCGTGCGGCATAGGCCCGGACGAGATCTCCCAGAAGCGGCGCCACAGACCAGCCATCACCGGCGATATGATGGATAACGAGCAGCAACATATGTTCGCTCTCGCCCAGCACGAACAGATGGGCGCGAAGTGGAATTTCGTTTGCCAGATCGAACCCCTTGCCTGCGGCCTCTGCGAGCCTGTTGGCCAATGCGGCGTCGGTTGTAACTTCTATCTTCAGCAGCGGCAGAAAAGAGTTTGCTTCAAGGACATGCTGCCGTGGTACACCGTGGGTCTCCAGGAATGTGGTGCGTAAAGTTTCATGCCTTTTTACTAGATCGCCCAAAGCACCTTCCAGGGCTGCACGGTCCAGCCGCCCACTGAGGCGCAAGCCCATCGGGATGTTGTACGTTGGGCTCGGGCCTTCCATGCGATACAGAAACCACAGGCGGTGCTGCGCGAACGACAACGGAATCTCGGCCGGCAGTGTCATGGATTGCAGGGCAGGCCGCGATTGCTGGGCGGTGTCGAGTTCATGCGCCAACCCTAACACCGTCGGAACTTCAAACAGTTTGCGAATAGAGAGCTCAACCCCAAGCGCCGCTCGTATCCGGCCAATGAGCCGGGTAGCGAGAAGAGAGTTGCCACCCAACTCAAAGAAGTCATCGCAAATGCCCACACGAGCCACGCCGAGGACCCCGGCAAAGAGAGAACATAGAATCTCTTCCTGGGGTGTGCGCGGCCCACGCCAAACTTTATTTCCTGCCATGAAATCCGGCCGCGGAAGCGCCTTGCGATCGAGTTTCCCGTTTGGGGTCAGGGGTAAAGCTGTTAGTACGACCAGGGCCGCTGGCACCATGTACTCCGGTAGTGTTCGGCCCAGATACTGTCGCAAAGTCGAAGAGTCGATGCTATGACCAGCTATTGGAGAAACGTAACCCACCAAGTATCTTTCGTCGGGTCGGTCTTCTCGAGTTATCACAGTACTCTGGCCAACATCCGGATGGCGGGCCAATACGGCCTCTATCTCACGCAATTCCACCCGAAAACCACGAATCTTTACCTGATGGTCGGTCCGTCCCAAGAACTCCAGTCCCCCACCGGTACGCCACCTCGCCCTATCTCCCGTTTTGTACATACGCGTCCCGGGCGCTCCAAACGGATCGGCAATAAAACTCTCTGCTGTGAGACCTGGTTGGTGTAGATATCCTCTTGCCAATCCGGCGCCTGCAATATATAGCTCCCCCGTCACCCCCATGGGTACCGATTGCTGCATTTCATCAAGGAGGTAGACCCGGGTATTGCGGATCGGCAGACCGATAGGAAGCCACAATACTTTTTCGTCAATGGCGGAACGATCCCCAGCACTCGGCAAGACGTAGACGGTCGCTGTGATAGTCGCTTCCGTGGGACCATAAGCGTTACACACACCTGATTTACACCTTGCACTCCACCTTTGCGCTCTGTCCCAGGGAATTCCTTCCCCTCCCGTGATCAAAAGCCGCAGGCTGGCAAGAACAGGTGTTTGAGAACCGGAGACATGCCTCTCCAATTCCGCCCAGTATGCGGGCGGAATATGCAGCACGGTGATCCGGTCACGCGCCACTAGGGCGACCATTTCTTCTGGCAGGAGCGAAGTGATATGAGGTCTTATGACTAGAGTCGCTCCCCAAATCAATGTCGGGAAGAATTCCTCTCCAAATGCGTCGAAGCCGGGCGAAAGGAATTGAAGCAGCCGGTCGTCGGTGCGCAATTGATATTGCTCGCCTAGCACTCTGGCTCGTTCCGCCAATCCAACCTGTGTCACGCTCACGCCCTTGGGCGCACCAGTCGATCCCGACGTGTAGATCACATACGCTAGGCTCTCTCCCCATACATTGGCTTGCACACATTTGCGACTCTCCCGGGCAATTTGCGTCCAATCGCGGTCCAGACAGATCGCCTTTGTCTCAGCTGCGGGGAGCTTCTCTTTCAGACGTTCCTGAGTCAACAGCACGGTCGCCCCAGAGTCTTCCCACATATAGGTCAACCGCTCGGTTGGGTACTCCGGGCCAAAAGGCACATACGCGCCCCCCGCCTTCAGCACTCCCAGAATTCCAATTGCCAGTTCCACGCCCGGATCAAGGAACAATCCTGCTTTTATCTCCGGCCCCATTCCCAGCTTCTTCAAGTAGTGCGCCAACTGATTGGCCCGTTGGTTCAATTCTCGATAGCTGACTT
Source organism: Candidatus Angelobacter sp. Gp1-AA117 (assembly GCA_003223515.1). GTDB lineage: Bacteria > Acidobacteriota > Terriglobia > Terriglobales > Acidobacteriaceae > Angelobacter. The sequence continues at coordinate 14,992 of QHVI01000023.1, read as the reverse complement.
CCTCGCTGGCGCAGGCCACTGCTATTGCTTCCGGCGTCCTTTCTGCCTGCTCTTCGAACAACTCTACGATCGTCTTGCCCGATAGAATTCCCTCACCACTTCGATTGAGTTCCTCCATCTGTTGAAGTTGCTCGACCTTGGTCATCCACGGCAAGTCCTGAATCTTTATCGAACTGTCGGCCAATCCGGCCTCAAGTATCCGCAGAACCTGCTCGGTATACTGGCTGACGCTCTCCAGAGTGGCCCAGTCTGTGCTGAACACCCAGGTTCCTCTGATTTTCTTTGTTTCCCGCTTCCACATGAGGGTGGCCGCAACCGGCGCGCTCCCGGTTTTCCCATGCAGCCTGCCCAAGGACACTTCAATATCGAAAAGCGAAGCTCCTTCTTCCAATTGCAAATCCCGCACCATCGCATCGAAGGGATAATCCTGGTTCGCATAGGCTTCCATCAAATTCTCGCGGACCTGCGTGAAGCACTCACCAAAGCTGACTTGACCATCAATTTCCGTGACAATTGGAATTGAATTCTTGACACACTGCTTTTCCTCCGAGCCTCGACGACTTGGACTTGCCACTACTACGGTTGCTATTCCACTGTATCGACAAAGACAAATCTGGACTGCGCTCAAAAGGGCCGCATACAATAAAAACGCAGATCCACCCGTCAACCGGTTCAGGTCCTCCGCCAGAGACTGGGGCAAGCTGAATTCATATCGTTGGCCGGCATATGATCCGTCGGGTCCTGCGGTCTCTCGCGGAAATCTAGCCCTGGGTTCTAGAGTTGATAGCTTCTTCAGCCAATATGAGCGTTGTGTGGGCAAGGAGAACATTTTTTGGGTTTCACTATTCTTTCTAAGTTGCAGAACTGGAGATTGGGACACATGCTGGCTTTGCCATCCTTGGCCGTCAGTGCTCAACCTGGGAGGAATTGTGAGTTATTGAAAGTTGTGCCCAGAAAATAGCAAGTCTCGCGGACAACAAAGAGGGTGACTTCGTGGGGCACCCTGTCGCCGTTCTCAAAAACGGGTTCGTGGTTCCCACTCCTTCATCACCTTAGGCCTAACATGCCTCACAGCCGTTACTTCGCTGCTGTCTCTTCATTCATCATCTTGATCAAACTGTTAGGGCGCATGTCCGTCCAGTGGTCCTCAGTGTATTTGACACAAGCTTGCCGCATGTCCGGTCCGTGAATGCTTTTCCAGCCTGCTGGTATGTTTATGGTGGTAGGCCAGAGTGAATGCTGGCCTTCGTCATTTATCAAGACGAAATAGTTGGCGTCTTCGTTCTCAAATGGGTTTGTCATAACTTCTGCCTTTCTCCAATCGCCGGTTGGCGCCTGCCCTGGGGCAATTCCTCAACTCAGTAGCGAATCATGTTTAAACGGTGAAGACTCGTGCCTTCCGCGCGTAATGCCTGCGAACTATACCGCTAGCAGGACGGACTCTGCCCGGGGCCGAAGCAACTTATATCGTGCACTCAGATACTCATATAGGGAGGGCAAGGTAGAAGTTAAATGAAGAGACTGCTCCCCTATCATATCGAATGCAGCCAAGGCCTTCGAATCGTGCATGTGATTCAACAGGGGCAGACTATATTCCGGCCGGTGCCCTAGGCCAAGCAGCATCACGGAATAAGAATATGATTCAAAACCGTGATAGTTTTGATTAATTGTCCTGTCAGTCGGCAGGCAGTGCTTCCATAAATTCAGCCGCTCAGCAAGTTCCCTAGGAATCTTGATTTCCCTTTTTGATGCTCGCCAGAAGGCAGTATCTTCCCTGGTGCTTGCCACATAGTGAATCGTTAAGAATTCCCGGACGCCATCAATACAACCAGCAACAGCTTGGTTGTAGCTCTTGATGTTGTCCTCATCGAACTCTTTGCTGGGGAAGTGGTTGACCAGTTGTTCTATTCCGTGCTGGATGAAAAAGATTCCCGTGGATTCCAAAGGCTCAACAAAACCGCTGGAGAGGCCAATGGCCACGCAATTCTTGACCCACGAATTTCGCTGCCGTCCTATCCGCATCTTGATGTGCAACGCTTTGCATTCATCTGAATCCTTCCCTAAGTGGTTCCTGAACTCCTTCTCCGCTTCATCGGAGCTGAGGAATGCGCTGGAATAGACATAGCCGGCGCCTGTGCGGTCATATAGAGGGATGTTCCACACCCATCCCGCGGAAAGTGTAGTTGCTGTCGTATAAGGCTGGATGCCGTGCGCTTCCCCATCCCGCGGGACCTGCATGGCCACCGCACTATCGCACAGGAGTGAATCGGAAAACGAGATGAATTCTTCCTTTAACGCCTTGTTGATCAGCAGACCACGAAATCCCGTGCAATCAATGAAAAGGTCGGCTTCAATCCTGCCATGCTCCTTTGTGTCAATGGAATGGATATGTCCGTTCTCCGACAGGTGGACTTCCTGCACTTCGTCGTCGATTCTGTCCACGCCTCGATTTTGCGCATATCGAGACATGAATTTCGCCAGGAGACTGGCATTGAAGTGGTAGGCATACGGATATTGAATCTGGAGGTCGTCCAACAACAATGCCCTGTTCGGATCCGGAGAGGTGAGATATGAATCTGCTTTGTTGTCAAACACCTGGCCGTTCAGATATCGGGGCGACCTTTTCGCCTCACATATTGACGGGACCACGAAGCAAGCTCGGTCAAAAGGTACGCGACCATCACTACACTTTAGCCACCACTCCGCCAAGCTTCTACCCTGGACTGTGTCGAACCGCTGGAATGGGTGGTAAAAGTCGCGATGTTCCGCATTCCAGTTGACGAATTTGATGGCAACCTTATAACTCCCATTGCATTCGTGCATCCAGTCATCCTCTGTTAATCCTAAAAAGTCAAAAAACAGGTGAATTGTGCTGAAGGTTGCCTCGCCGACCCCAATCGTGTTGATGTTAGAAGACTCGACCAGACAAATTTCAACTCCCTGCTCCAACGCTTTGCTCAGATACGCGGCGGTCATCCATCCCGCAGTACCGCCTCCAACGATCACAACTTTAAAGTTCTTTGCCATAACTATCTGTCTCTTTCTCTCAGACTTAAGATTTCAGTTTGCTTTCTAATGGGCTCAGCCATTCCCATATTTTTATGCGTCTGGCCGTTGCACAGCTTGATAGCCATGAATGGGTAAATACGGTGCGCAATTAAGGAGGCTTGTGGCCAGAGTCATAAATTAGGAACAGCCTTAGAGTTAAAGACTGTAGATTACCTAATCTGCAATATATTTCGTTCTGATAGTAAGAAGTGAAGTCTAGTTTGTCAGGCTAGTTTCTGCTAAAGCCAAAATGAACGAAGCTACCGCAGCGGGGCTCATTCTATCGTACCCTTTCGATCTTGCTCGGGGTGCACTGAGCTTTACACCTGCACTTCTAGCCTTGTAGTAAAATCCAGCTGATCGAGCGTGCGCTTTTTAGACCGAACTTGCTCCTACGCCACTTTTTCGATCACGGCCCTGTCGACAACGATTCTATTTTGATAGTTCATAGCCTCGTGAAGAATGATAACCCGCTGAGCACCGCTGATCTCTTCACTGAAAACCCCAATGAAGTTAGTGAACAAGCCAGACTTTATTTCCACTTTGTCCCCGATGACCAACCCCATCCTAACACAGCCGTCTTTTTCCCTGCGCGACTGAATCATGGTAATAACACCGTTGTCGATCTCTGATGCGCAATTGCCAAAGCCGACTATTTTGTGGACGCCCCTCGTGAATATTATGTTGTGGGATGACGCCTGAAGGTTGAAATGGGCAAACAGATAACCGGGGAACAGAGCCTTAGGGGTATGTGGATGCGCCGCATCGTGAATTTGCGGATAAAAAGTCTGAATCGAGAACAAGTTTAGGTTGGCTTCCGCTCGAAGCTCTTGTTGGGGACGTGTATGAACAGCATACCAATGACATTGCCCGTCATCGATAACACGTATCTGAGAAATGATTTTTTTCATTCGAACTTCATTCTTGCTGCTAGTGATTTGACTGTATCACGAATATCTTTAAAGAACTACTCATTAAATTTGTTACTTGTAGCTCTTAATCCACGGGTAACAAAATATTTACATATAACCTTAGATGGGCGCGATCCACTCTTGTCCAAATTAAGATTTGAAAACTGAAGAGAAAAGAAGGCTGAACCTCTGGTAAGTTGTCATCGGCTTGAAGAGCGATTTCAACTTAGGAGGATCAGCCTTGACTCGAGTCGGTAGTATCTTCTCACAACTGTTGCAGTTATTCTCGCGTTTGGAAATTCCAATCTGCAGTCAAAAAACACAAAGCCGAACGCCATGCCCGTGGTTTCACTTGCTGGGGCCAGTTCGTGGCCATGCTGTTCTGCCAAGTGGGGCAGGCACGCTCGCTGCGCGAAATTTGCGGCGGGTTAGCCGCCAGCGAAGGGAAATTGAAGCACTTGGGGTTACCCGCCGCTCCACCGCGTTCCACCCTGGCCTATGCCAACGAACACCGACCCTGGGGGTTGTACCAGAGCGTCTTCTATCAATTGCTGGAGAAGTGCCAAGGCGTAGCCCGCAGTCAAGGTGGACGGGGGAAAGGGAAGAAATTTCGCTTTAAGAACAAGCTGCTGAGCCTGGATGCGACGGTGATTGGCTTGTGTGCATCGGTGTTTGATTGGGCCCACTATCAACGCACCAAGGGAGCGGTCAAGCTGCACCTGTTGCTGGATCATGAGGGGCATCTGCCCAGCTTCGCGGTGATCACCGAAGGCAAGCAGCATGAAATACGGGTGGCACGGCAGATACGGTTTGCCCCTGGGATGATAGTGGGCCATCGACCGGGCTATACGGATTACGACTGGTTCGTGGAGTTGACGCAGCAGGGAGTGTACTGGGTGACGCGCTTGAAGGACAACGCCGATTATGCGGTGGTGGAGGAACGCGAGCTTCCGCAACGCAAAGGGTTGCTGCGCGATCAGGTGATTTTCTTCTACCAGTTGGCCGAAGCGGGGGTGGAATGTTTCTTTCGTCGCATTGAATATGTGGACGAACAGAGCGGGCAAGTGCTGGTTTTCTTGAGCAACCACGTGACCCTGGCGGCGGCCACTGTGGCGGCCGTGTACAAGGAGCGGTGGCAGATTGAATTATTTTCAAGGCCCTGAAACAGAATTTGCGGGTGCGGACCTTCGTGGGCACTTCCGAGAACGCCCTGCAGACGCGGATCTGGACCGCGCTCATCGCCATCCTGCTCATCAAGTATCTGCAACTGAAGGCGACCTTCGGCTGGTCGTTATCGAATCTCATGGCTCTGCTGCGGCAGCAGCTGTTTGTCTATCGGGATTTGTGGGAGTGGATCGACCATCCTTTCCAAGCACCGCCGCTAATGGCGCCGGTGTTGCAGCAACTGGAGTTAGGCTTGGGTAGAGTTGGGACAGCATAGCGCCGACAAAACGCGAAACAGCTCTTAACCAGCCGGTAACCTGAAAAAAGGCGGGCGCAATTTAGACAGCATACTTGTCCAAAACGACCAACGGGAACGGCCAACCTGCTCCACAAGATACCGTCATGGGAATGATATGCCTTGTCATTTCAGAGGTGTTTAGCTGGTTGACCGTCTAATTTGGACAGCAGTGGGCGCGATCATGCAGGTGATGTCTCTTGTTTAACATGAATGTGTGAACAACACTGCTGTCGGGTTAAAAGTCGAAGAGAATCAGTTGGTTGGCGTTTCGCTGGAGTCGGCGTCCCAGTCAATGGCCTGAAGGGCTTTTAAAATGGGCTTCCTCAGCAGAATCTGTGGGTTGAGTCCGGCTCTGGAAGGCGTCCCAGTTGTGATATAGGGCGATTTCCATGGCTGGGTAGGTAACCGATTCGGCTCGTTGCCTGATGAAATCCAAGCCTATAGCTGCGGCTATGGACTTGGTTCTTGAAGGCTATTTTTCTGCCTTAATGATTTTTCAAAAGACCGCTGGAAATCCAAACGGGCAAACTGTTCTCCGCCGGGAGAGATTGCTCGTTCCAGCGGGGGACATCTTCGCCAAAATCACTAATAAACTTTATTGAAAATTGAGGATACCGCAGCTACAAGTTTGCCCACAGTTGTTCCTCCGAGCCATCCCAAGCGATTCATTAACATACGTTATATCTTGTCTTTTTCGAGTAGCCCTCCTGATGTTGCACCGGGAAGACTTAGGCATGCAAAATGTTCTCCGATAGCACCAGCTAAAAACGGAGCTGCCAGAAGCTGGGCACATCCATGCTGGGCGCGCTCACTGAAATCTGCGCCAATCCGTCGCACTCCAGCGGAATTGTTCGCTGCTGATGTCGCTGTTGAAAACAACTTCAGAGGAACATTTCTGCACTCTCATTGACGGCTCTGATGCGTTTAACGTCCGCTGGGCCAATGCGTCCCAGGTAGACTGGAACATGTGTTATGGGTGCGCTGCCAAGAGCGCTCGCCTGATAAGCCATTGCTGGGCCGCCTTGATCAGGCGTTAAAGGCGGCCGATCTGCTGCTGAAAGCCATTGCGGATTCAGCCTGATCCTGCTCGATCTTCAGGACATGCCGGAGACACTCGTCCTCCGCGTTCCTCTCGATGTGTGGTATCGGATGGACTTCACCAATCTGCCAGGCCCGAAGAATTTCAGAACATTTTTGAAGATTGTCCGTTCTCGCTCAATTGTTCTCTCTGAACTGTTGGCAAGCTTCCATTCGAAGTATAGGTCCGCCACACGAGCGAGCGGAAGTTTCCATACTCCGACAGCTCAGGCTCTTCCTCGTTGTCCGCCTTCTCTTTCTGCTGCTCTAAGAAGCGAATTTTGAATAACAGCGCTTCAGCAGGATCAGTTTTCTCGGTGGATTTTTGATGCAGTTTCTCATCGGCATCGCGCCAACTGAACAAGATGTAAGGTGATTTGGGATCCCAACGCAGGCCCCGCGGCAGTTTTGGTCTGTTCTTACGCTTCACGACAATTGTATTTCTTATAGGTCGTGAACTCAGTCAAATCGTCTCTTGAGCTCGTTTCCGGGATATTCCGGCGCTGTCACCCACATTCCGGTGATTTTACGAACCAAATGTTAAGACAAAATGTTACGACTGGATTTTTTAGGAAATCATCGATTTGTAAATGCTTGATTCTAAATTGGCTGCCCCCCAGGGATTCGAACCCCGATATGCTGATCCAGAGGCAAGAGACTTTTGATTCAGCGGAATTCCTGCGGTTCTACTGAACTGCCAGGAAATTCCTTTCTTTTCAATGAGATATTGATGCCAATCGAACGCCGATGACATCGCTGACAAGCATACGACAATCGCTGAAAAGAGGTCAAAAAGAAAAAAATGTTACCGGTTTTTGTTACCGGTCCGCTTTTTCCGTGAGCTTGTTTTCACACATAATCTGCTGTGGTTGCTCTCGCCCATTGCTCAACGCGCCTGCATTTTCGATGCCCGATCGTCGCGGCCGATATGCTGTCAGTTCGCAACATGCCTGACCGAATCACAGATGTTTCAGGTGTTTTTGATGCCCCGGTAACATTTGCTCAATACTTGCCGCCCATCTTGCGCAAAACTCCGCATGAATATTGAGGGAAATCGCCGGCCACAACCGGTAACAATTTGACGGCCTTGGCTGCGAAAAATGGCCCGATTGATGTCAGTTCCCGAATAGCTGTTCTTCATCAGCAGACCTATGTGTTTACGCCGCATAAACGTTGGGCAAAATTATCCACCGGTAACAAAATCGGTAACAATTCTAAGCGATGATCGAGCGTTGTCTCGCAACCCCTCAACATAATTGAGGTATTGTGCACTGCTTATGATCGTGCTACATTGATTTCATGAAGCGCTCGCTTCAGCTACGATCGTTACGACTCCTCGGTCGATCCCGACTGAGTTACTGAACCTCTATCCAATTTCAAACTAATTAACCAGGCCCGTGGCGGAATTGGCATACGCAGCTGCCTCAAGAGCAGCCCCTTTGTGGGTTCAAATCCCACCGGGCCTACCAGAGTTCTTTGACAAATTTTTGCCGGAGAGTGGGCCGGACGGTAAGGCACTTGTCTGCTAAACAAGGGCTCTCGCAAGAGGCTAGCGGGTTCGACTCCCGCACTCTCCGCCATCACGGAAGGTACTGCTGAATGGCCGGCAACTGGTCCTGAAAACCAGGGCATGGTGATGAGCCATGGGCGTTCGATTCGTCTACCTTCCGCCAAAGTTGCACAGGTGCGTGAGTCTGGCTGAAACGGACCGGCTGTAACCCGGTTTCCTCTTTGTAGGGCGCGGAGGTTCAAATCCTTCCCTGTGCACCAGAGTGCCAGCGCGTGCGAATTGGAATAGCGGCCTGTCTTAGAAACAGGTGTTTGAGAGTTCGAATCTCTCCGCTGGCACCAGATTTTCATTTGAGGTGGCCGAGCTGCGCATTGTCACGCTCGAGTTGCAGCGCCGAACTAGCTTCCGAGTTGCCGACGATTCTGAAAGTGTGTTCCCGCATCGAGCGATATTGTATTTGGTTTCATGCGGAGACGTATTATGCGCGCTAACATGCATGGTTGTAGAGCAGCCGCTTACTCCCGCTCTTCGATGATTTCAGCGCGGCCGAGTCTATCAAGAAGATGAAAGTCGCGGTCGAGATACGCGTTGCCTTCCTCGAACAGCTTTCCTTGATGTCCCGCACGCATGCCGCCGCCCGAAGTTTCGCCGTAGCCTGCGTACAGCTTGTCGATGACGCTCATGCCTTCTACGACCTTGCCAAATGGTGCGAAGCCCATCGCGTCGAGGCGCGATTGATCGCCCGTGTTGATGTAACTCTGCGTCGTACGAGCGTTTGGGCCGGTCATAGCAAACGCGAACGTCCCTCGCACGTTGCTATCCCTCACGGAATCGTCGGAAAACCGTTCATTCTGCCAAATCTTCGCAATTGCGGGATCGCCCGGTATGCCGAATTGCGCGAATCGGCCGGAAATCACGCGGAAGAACCGCGAATTATCGTAGAAGCCTACTTGGACGAGATGGTAGAAGCGATCGGCGCCGCGTGGCGCGAGCGCCCGAGTAACGTCGAGCAGGATGATGCCCTTTGTGGTTTCAATGCGCACGCGGTATATGCTCGGCGCAGGTTGCGACCAAAGCGAGTCGTGCGGATCATGCAGAGCGCGAGAACGCTCCTCGGGTGCGACCGCCTGCTGAACTGCCGCAAGCAGCGTTGTAAGCGCAATGAAAACCGACAAAAGGATGAATCGAGCCATATTGCAAGGAAAATTACATTAGTCTCTCAGAGTGACAAACAACAGCTGGCAATCAAAGAATTGACGCGCTATGTAGGCGATTCTCCTGATCGGATTGGAATCTTGGGCGAGTTTCTGAACATCGATCTGTTCGCGCTCCGGACGCTTTTCATTTCGTTGCTTCACGATGACTATGAGTTCGTGATCGAGTTCTTCCACTTGCTGTCGCAGGTTGCGCTTGCCGCGTTGCGCTATCCTCATCTGCAAATCACTAGCAATAGCTTCGGTCGACTGCCCATGCCCGCGACCGGATGGCGCTGCACTGTAGAACCGCCAGTCCCCAGTTGCGGTCTGAAATGTGACATGGTGCTGCTTATCATCCGGCAAAGGGCCGATCTGAGTTGGTCTGATGCGGAAGCTGCGATTCCAGACCTTACGTTCTGTGTATGCAGAATCCAGAGCCGTCACGGTGTGGAATGCAGGCGCGGAATAGAACACATCATTGCCAGCCTGCTCCAACGAAAGCAACGATGCATGCTGATCTGAGATGCTCGAAGATCGTAGGTGCATTCGGTAGAACGGCTCCTTGAAATGTTCCTTTCTTAGCCTCCTTTGCATTACCGCGAACCATTTGGTGTACCAGTTTGAATTGGAGAAATAGGGGTGTACCCGGCTTGTTCAACTTCAGGTCATAGCCTACGCCGGGCTGTCCCTTATCAATAAGGGATGGAAATACGGGTGCTGCTGTGAGTGGTGTCCCGTCCCCGATAATGAGGTCCTCCGTGATGCAGTATCCGTAAGAGAACTCGGAAAACTCACATTTGTCCATGTGAAATGGTACCAACCCATTGACCGGGATAGATACGCTATTATTGGACGAATTGACGGCCGCTCACCAGAATAAGCAACTATGGTGCGCCGCCAGCTTCCTCACAAGCGCAAGATTTCTGCTAAAGAGCGCAGACAATCGGATTCTGCAAGATTCATCGGATACACGAGACCTTCACTTGCCACCGTATAACCGAGACTTTGCACGTGAAGCGGACTAGAGACGTGGAACACCACGCCCGCGGCGTGAGAAAAGCTTAACTTCGAAAGATGCTTGTTCAGGTCATCCACCATGTGACGCAACGCTCGGGATAGGAACGCACGCCCAATCTCGACAGTTGGTGCATCCCAGTACCCGTTGCCTTGATGGGCAAGCCGCGAGATAGAGATCGCTACCAATCCAATGTCCCCATTGTCGGGATGAACGCACTTTTCGAGCTGATGAACCGCCTCTGAGATTTTGTCGAGAATCTTCTTTTCCGAGAGCACGCGCTTGCACTCCATCAGGACGCGCCGGCCGAGAAATTGAAATTCTACGTCGGGGTTTTCCTGTCCGAAGATTGGTTGCAGATCCTGCTTTGCTGCCATTGCTCCCATCAACAACTCAAACATAGCATTGCGGCCTCGATTTGACTTCTGATCTTCGAGCGAAGCATCCGACGGGCCGTCCAATACTCTCTTAAGCAGGCCGTCGGGAATCGTGACCTGCTTCTTTCGTAGGGACGTAAGAGCATCCACGAGATCAATGCCCTCCGCATAGGAAGTAAGAATTTCTGAGAGTCTGCCCTCGCTCTGTACCTGAGCGAACACCTTCCCTGGATGGCTCGCTTGCTCACGCTGAGCCATTTCCGCGATGTTCGCCCGGTAGACACGCAAACGGTCTCTCTGATGAAAGCCCTTTTGCTCGAGCCAGCGATCTATCTCATCTAAATCCGCGCGAAATGTGCTTTGGTCCAACCGAATCAGATCCATTACAAATATTATCGGACATACCATATTGGGTTGTCCGGGCCATGTCAGCGGAGGCTCTCATCCCGAGCTGAAGCTCGGTGCGTAGCCAATCGCGTTACGGGATAGCATTATTGATCGAGCGGACAGTTACGATCCGATTAGATTGTCCTACGCTCTTACCGCGCCAAAAATTTATCGGACAAAAGAATGGTCCGGGTGGCAGGAGTTGAACCTGCGTGGACATGCTCCCAAGGCATGTGGGTGGCCGCTACCCTACACCCGGATTGTTGGAGAGGGCCTTTTTTCAGCCCTCTCCTGTTTATCCCTTCACGCAGACCACCTGGCGCAACGTGTGTACCACGTCCACCAGATCGCGCTGCGCTTCCATCACGGCATCAATGGACTTGTATGCCATCGGCGTTTCGTCGATGACATCCGCGTCCTTACGACACTCGACACCGGCTGTTGCCTTCGCGTGGTCGTCCAGCGTGAAGCGGCGCTTCGCCTCGGCACGCGACATGGCTCGTCCGGCTCCATGACTGCAGCTCATGAAGCTTTCCGGGTTGCCCTTGCCGCGCACGATGTACGAACGCGCGCCCATGCTGCCGGGAATGATTCCCATGTCCCCCTCACGCGCACGAACTGCGCCCTTGCGCGTGATGAGCACGTTCTCGCCATAGTGGTGCTCCCAAGTCACGTAATTGTGATGGCAGCTCACAACTTCCACATTGGCTTCGAACGCCGGGACTTCTCCCGATCCCTGCACGGCCGCGATCATGTTGCGCATCATCAGATCGCGGTTGGCCAGCGCGTAGTCCTGCGCCCAGTGCACCGCGCGGACGTAGTCCTCGAAGTGCTCTGTGCCCTGCGGCAGGTACGCGAGATCCTTGTCCGGCAGGTTGATCATCCATTGGCGCATGTCGTTCTTCGCCAGCTCGATGAAAAACGTCCCGAAGCGATTGCCCACTCCACGCGATCCCGAGTGCAGCAGGAACCAAACGTTCTCGTTCTCATCGAGACAGACCTCGATGAAGTGGTTGCCGGTGCCCAGCGTTCCCAGGTGATTAATGCGCTGCACATGGTTCAGCTTGGGATACTTGTCGATGATCGTTTTGTATGCCGGCTCGATCGTCGCCCACACGTCCAAATGATGCGCCGGGGCGTCCGACCACGCGCCACGATCGTTTTTACCGCCGTTGTCGGTACGGCCGTGCGGCACTGCCTTTTCAATGGCGGCGCGGATGCCGTGCAGATTGTCCGGTAGTTGATTCGCATGAAGAGAAGTCTGCACCGCCATCATGCCGCAGCCGATGTCCACGCCGACCGCTGCGGGAATGATCGCGCCCCGTGTGGGAATCACGCTGCCCACCGTCGCACCTATACCCCAATGGATGTCGGGCATGGCCGCTACCCACTTGTAGATGAAGGGCAGCTGCGCAACGTTCAAGAGCTGCTGACGTGCAGCATCTTCCAGCGGGACTCCCTTCGTCCAGGCCTTGATCGGTACGCCGTTTTCGGGCTTGATTACGTTGTAAGTTGTATCTGTCATCGTCTCATCCTTGTTGCGGTAACTAACCTTGTGACCAATTCTGGTCGGGGAGGGGAGATTCGAACTCCCGATCTCGTGCGCCCGAGGCACGCGCCTTCAACCAAGCTAGGCCACTCCCCGAATCTTGGTGGCTCGTCACGGAATTGAACCGTGTCCACCGGCTTTTCAGACCAGCACTCTACCGTCGAGTTCACGAGCCAAATCTGGTGGACGGTGCGAGACTCGAACTCGCATCTCACGGGTGCAGGCCGTGTGTAATCCCCTTATACGAACCGCCCAATTGGGGCGAGATGAGAGAATCGAACTCTCGTAGCTGGAGCCACAATCCAGTGCCTAAGCCATTCGGCCAATCCCGCCATCGAAATCTGGAGCTGGTCGAGTGAATCGAACACTCGTCGGAGAGGTACAAGCTCTCTGCACTGCCACTGTGCTAGACCAGCAAAACTTTGGAGCTGGCACGCAGCCTCGAACTGCGGTCGGGCGCTTACCATGCGCCTGCTCTTCCCGTTGAGCTATGCCAGCGGAGTTGGCGCGGCGATTCGAACGCCGATCACGGACTTACGAGGCCCGCGCTCTTCCCACTGAGCTACACCAGCACAAAACTCTGGAGGTGGCGGGGAGAATTGCACTCCCGATGATCTGCTTTGCAGGCAGACGCCTTGCTGTCTTGGCTACGCCACCTCAAACTTTGGAGCGGAGTACGGGAATTGCACCCGTGCTTCCGGACTGGCGATCCGGGGTACTGCTCCTATACGAACTCCGCCTGGAGCGAGCAGCGAGAGTTGAACTCGCGTCATCGGGTTGGAGGCCCGAGGCACCAGCCGCTATACCATGCTCGCTCTCTAAAACCTTGGCAGGGGTGACAGGATTCGAACCTGCTAAGACTGGTTTTGGGGACCAGCGCCCTTCCCATCGGGTCCTCACCCTGTGGCGGTCGCAACGGGAGTTGAACCCGTCCCTCCTGATAGACAGTCAGGCATCCTGCCGCTAGACTCTGCGACCGCGTTCAATTTTGGCTGCGAGGGCAGGATTCGAACCTGCATCGACCGGGTCAGAGGCGGTGATCCTATCCAGTTGAATGACCTCGCAACATGAGGAGGGAACAGTCAGATACGGTGTTTTCTTTAAATGAGAAGTAACCGTAGCCTTCACCACTCCTCGAATTTCAATTCAAATCAAAATCTGGCTGCCGGGGAGCGAATCGAACGCTCATGATGAGCTTCAAAGACTCGCGTCCTACCATTGAACGACCCGGCATCGCACCTCACTCCCGTCAAGCACACAAACTCCTGGTAGCAGCGGGGAGAATCGAACTCCCATCTCAGCCTTGAAAGGACCGCATCCTGGCCGTTAGACGACGCTGCCTCCTTGTCGACGCATCCTGAAATGCCCCACCAAATTAAAAGGCCCCCGATTTTGCATCGGAGGCCTTCAAAACCACTCGCAAATGATTGCCCCCGCTACATGAACGTACCTTTCCCCGCACCCTGCCACGTTTGTGTGGCTGGCGTCGGGAAGCAATCGGTATGGGACTTGCGTATCATTGCTGAACTCAATTACTACTCTGCCATCCTTCTATAACCCCGTCAACAGCAAAAAGTGGCAGGCAGGCCGAGAGTCGAACTCGAATCTGCGCCTTCGGACGGCGCCGTGTTCATCCGTTACACCACCCGCCCATGGAACTCGCGCCGGGAATCCAACCCGGATCTCTTCGTTAGGACCGAAGCGTCATCATGCGTTAGACCACGCGAGCACAAATTGGAAGGGATGCAGAGAATTGAACTCTGATCTCAAGGTTCGTAGCCTTGCGCCCTCAATCCGTTGGACCACATCCCCATCTGTTGGAAGGCGCTGCCGGACTTGAACCGACATTCAGAGCTTAGAAGGCTCTGTCCTGATCCAGTTGGATGAAGCGCCCCTCGTGCCACAAACATGGTGCGGGATGCAGGAATCGAACCTGCTTCGTCTCGCTTAAAAGGCGAGTGCATAGCCGCATCTGCCAATCCCGCAAAACTTTGGTGGGTGACGCTGGAATCGAACCAGCCTGGTCTCGCTTAAGAGGCGAGTGCATCAGCCATCTCTGCCAGTCACCCGTAAAACTTTGGTGCAGGATGTTGGAATCGAACCAACACCTCGCGATTATCGATCGCGGGCTCGACCTTCGAGCTAATCCTGCCTGGTGCGCCGTTCGGGAATTGAACCCGCATCTGTTGGGTGTAGGCCAACTGTTCTGATCCGTTGAACTACCGGCGCGAAACATTATTGGTAGAGGGTGCAGGAGTCGAACCTGCCTAGGAGTCTGTCGGAAATAAAAAATACAGTTTCGCATTTTCTAGCCAATGCGGAGGGTTTAAATTGCATGGGGAATGAGAACGAGGGAAGTTGAGATTCTGCCTGGGCTCCTTTTCCGAGCCGCAAGGAGACTTCTTGGCAATCCATGCGAGAAAAAGCCTGCTGTCTTCGTTTTTTAAGTCATTTTGAATG